>JBBQIB010000020.1:0-29081 GCA_038324515.1 Burkholderiales bacterium | reverse complement strand
AGACGCCAGAACAGCCGCTGCCTGAACTGCATTGCCAAGGGATCAGACAGGATCAGATCCCGCTCCATCGCATGCCCGCTTCGCGACGCGATCGATACGGCGGGGCGCCGTTTTGCGCTGCTGTGCTCCGACCTCGGCCTGTGCCCGAGCCGGCTCGGATTCAGGCGGCGCTGGCTCAGGCTGTTGGCGGCAGCGTGTCGATGAAGCTCTGACGCGCTGCCAATTTGGTGGCCAGCCGCTCCAGGTTGGGATGGTTGCCGCGCCAATCGAGATGCGCAAAACGAAAGTCCAGATAGCCCAGCGCGCAGCCGGCTGCCACGTCTGCCAGCGTGAACTGGTTGCCGGCGCAAAAGGGCTTCTCGCCCAGGCCGCGCGACATCGCTTGCAGCGCGCTGTCCACACGCGACATCTGGCGCTCAATCCAGGCTTGCGAGCGCTGCTCGGCGCTGCGTCCGGCCCAGTTGGCTTCCATGCGCGCCAGAATGCTGGCGTCCAGCAAGCCGTCAGCCAGCGCTTCCCAAGTCCGAATCTCGGTGCGCTCGCGGCCCACCGGCGGGATCAGTTTGCCCACCGGCGACAGGGTGTCGAGGTACTCGACGATGACACGTGAATCGAAGACTGCTTCGCCGCCCTCCATCACCAGGCAGGGCACTTTGCCCAACGGGTTGCTCTTCAGGATGTCGTCGCTGTTCCAGACGTCTTCCAGCAGCAGCTGGAAGTCCAGGCGCTTCTCAGCCATCACCACACGCACCTTGCGCACGTAGGGGCTGGTCAATGAACCCATCAGTTTCATCTGTTTCTACTTCCTGCAGGTTCTCGATTGTCGATGGCGGCGGATTCTAGTGACCCCCGGCAACCCATTCACGTGGGCAGCACGAACAGGACCTCAGCTTGACCTGAACCAGGCTGCCGTGGGCGCCTGCCCCCGCAACTGGGTGTCTGGCGCATGTGTGAAATTCACGCTCGCAGGTCTTCTGGGCAGGTGCAGGCTCGCGACAGCCGGCGGCATTGTTGAAATTACGCGGCCTGCGCGCACTACGCAAAGCCGCTGGGCCCGCAGCCGCACCGCTTCTTCAGGCGAGCGCGCCTGCAGCAGCACCCAGTCAGCGCGGTCGCCCACCGCCAGTCCGTAGCCTTGCAGCCCCAGCACCTTGGCGTTATTGACCGTGACAGCGTCAAAACACTGGCGCTGGCCAACGCTGGAGGTCATCTGCGCCACGTGCAGTCCCATCGCCGCCACTTCCAGCATGCAGCCCGAGCCCAGGGCATACCAGGGGTCGAGCACGCAGTCGTGCCCGAAGCCGACGTTCACGCCTGCTGCCATCAATTCAGGCACCCGTGTCATGCCACGCCGTTTGGGGTAGCTGTCCTGGCGGCCTTGCAGCGTGATGTTGATCAGCGGGTTGGCCACGACATGCAGCCGGGCTTCGGCCAGCAATGGGATCAGCTTGCTGGCGTAGTAGTTGTCCATCGAATGCATCGACGTCAGGTGTGAACCCGTGACCCGGCCCTGCAGCCCCAACCGCTGGGTATGAAAGGCCAGCGTCTCGACGTGGCGCGACAGCGGATCGTCGCTTTCGTCGCAGTGCATGTCCACCGGCAAACCACGCTCGGCGGCCAGTTCGCACAGCCAACGCACGCTCTCAGCGCCTTCGGCCATGGTGCGCTCAAAGTGCGGGATGCCGCCGACCACATCCACGCCCAGGTCCAGCGCCGCCTTCAACAAGTCCTTGGCGCCGGGGCTGCGCAACAGCCCGTCCTGGGGGAAAGCCACCAACTGCAGATCAAGGTAATGCGCGACCCGTCGCTTGACTTCCAGCAGCGCGCGCACGGCCAGCAGCCGGGGGTCGCAGACGTCCACATGCGAGCGGATCGCCAGCAGGCCCCGTGCGACCGCCCAGTCGCAGTACTGCAGGGCGCGCTCGACCACGGCTTCTTCGCTGAGCTGGGGTTTGAGCTCGCCCCACAGCTGGATGCCTTCGAGCAAAGTGCCGCTGGCATTGACGCGTGGCAGCCCTTGGCTCAGCGTCGCATCCATGTGGAAGTGCGCATCGACAAAGGGCGGGCTCAGCAGCCAGCCTTCGGCGTTCAGCTCCTGGGCATCTTCGGGTGCCTGCAAGCCGGGGCCAACCTCGACGGTCAGGCCATCGATGGCCAGCAGGTCGATGCCTCGGCGGCCATCTGGCAGCGTGGCGTTGCGCACCACCAAGGGGCGGCGATCAGAAAGGGGTGGGGGCAGCGGGGCGGTCATGGTGCGGGCTCAACAGGGGCGCCGGGGGGTCAGCTTCGTCACTGTGTCACATCCAATGAGCACTTGGGCGGGAATGTGCGGCCACGATTGGCTTACAGGCGCTGCGGGTGCTTGTCAGCGCGCTTGAACCGGAGCACACTGGGGCATCGGTCTTCCCCAGACCCGCCATTGCTCTCTGCCGTCCCCCACCCCTCTTCTTGACCGCTTTCCCACGTGGCCGGCGGTATTGCCGCTGGCCGTTTTTTGCCAGTCCGCAAAGGAGGTTTCGATGAATTTGACGATCAGTGGCCATCATCTCGAAGTTTCACCCGCTTTGAGAGAGTACGTGCTCACCAAACTGGACCGCGTCACGCGGCACTTTGACCAGGTGGTGGACGTCACGGTGCTATTGACGCTGGAGAAAAGCAAAGAGAAAGAGCGGAGGCAAAGGGCCGAAGTGACGCTGCATGTCAAGGGCCGTGACATCTTTGTCGAGCAGTCGCATGAAGACCTGTACGCGGCGATTGACCAGTTGATGGACAAGCTCGATCGCCGCGTAGTGCGTCACAAAGACAAGTTGCAGGACCACCACCATGCTTCACCGAAGCGCCTGGCAATGGACCTAGCCTGAAGTCGTGCGAGTGCTGGACGGCCCTGCGGGGCCGTTTTGCATCGCGAAAAGGTTGTTGCTGCAATGCAGCAAATTCATCGGGATTTCACCGAACCCCACCCAATCTGGGGCCTTGCGAAGCTGCGGTTTCCGGGCCGCCGTTGCTATCATCGTTTCCCGAAGTTATCTGCGGGCAGTCACCGTCGGCCATCCACCGTCCGTTGCGGACCTTGAATGCCTCAGGTTGAAGCTGCCAGAAGGAAGGTCCCCATGAACCGACTTGCCACGATCCTGCCGCTGGCCAATGTGCTGGTGGATGTAGAGGCGACTAGCAAGAAGCGTGCCTTCGAACACGCTGGGCTGCTGTTCGAAAACCAGCATGCCATCGCGCGCAGCACGGTCACCGACAACTTGTTCGCGCGCGAGCGTCTGGGCTCGACGGGGCTTGGCCACGCGGTGGCCATTCCCCATGGCCGCATCAAGGGCTTGAAAAACCCGTTGGCTGCGGTGGTGCGGGTAGCGCAGCCGATACCCTTCGACGCGCCCGACGACGAAGCGGTGGCCTTGCTGATCTTCTTGCTGGTGCCTGAAGCCGCGACCCAGCGACACCTGGAGATCTTGTCGGAAATCGCCGAAATGCTGTCCGACCGCGAATTGCGTGAACGGCTGAAGACCGAGCCGGACGCCGCCGGTGTGCATCGCCTGATTTCGGCATGGGAGCCGCTGAAATCGGTGGCTTGAGGCGCCAGCGCAGCTTCACCGGGCGCGGGAACACGGCCCGCACCCGATGAAACCCACTTCGATCAGCGCTGATGCGCTTTTTGAAGCGCACCGTGCCGTGTTGCGCTGGGAATGGCTGGCTGGCCGGGCCCACCCTGAGCGCCGTTTCGATGATGCTGCCGTGCGTGATGCCCGCTCGGCGGCCGATCTCGTCGGCTACCTCAACTACATCCATCCCTACCGGGTGCAGATCGTCGGCCGCCGCGAGGTGGCGTATTTGCTCGATGCAGACGGCGAAGGCATGGAGCGGCGCATCTCGCGCATCGTGACGCTGGAGCCACCGGTGATCATCGTCGCCGATGACCAGGAAGCCCCCGAGCGGCTGGTGGCGATGTGCGATCGCGCTGACATCCCGCTGTTTGTCACCGCAGGCTCTGCTGGCCACGTCATCGACCTGGTGCGCACCTATCTGGGCCAGCACTTTGCCGAGCGCACCACGCGCCACGGCGTGTTCATGGACATCCTGGGCCTGGGGGTGCTGCTGACCGGCGAGTCCGGTCTGGGCAAGAGTGAACTGGGTCTGGAACTGGTTTCACGCGGCCATGGCCTGGTGGCTGACGACGCGGTGGACATCTACCGCACCTCACAGACCTCGCTCGAGGGCCGCTGCCCCGAGTTGCTGCAAAACCTGCTGGAAGTGCGCGGCATCGGATTGCTGGACATCAAGGCCATCTTCGGAGAGACCGCAGTGCGTCGCAAGATGCGGCTCAAACTGATCGTGCACCTGGTACGCAAGGAAATCATGGAGCGTGATTTCGAGCGCTTGCCGTATGAGCCGATGTACGAGTCGATCCTGGACATGCCGGTGCGCAAGGTGGTGATCGCGGTGGACGCGGGTCGCAACCTGGCGGTGTTGGTCGAGGCGGCAGTGCGCAACACCGTGCTGCAACTGCGCGGCATCGACACGTATCAGGATTTTGTGCGCCGACATCAAGACGCGATGCAGCGCCAAGAGCCGACCTGAAGCAGAGGCAGCCGGGTCCACCCGGCTCAAATGCTGAGTTGTGCTGAACTGCTGAAGCTCCAGGCTCGAGCCTATTTGCCCCGGTATTGGCAGGCCGCCTTGGTGCAGCGGGCGTACAACGACAGTGAGTGATCTTGCAGCTCAAAGCCACGTTCGACGGTCACCGCGCGCTGGCGTTTTTCGATCTCGACGTCAAAGAACTCTTCGACACGCCCACAGTCCAGGCACACCAGATGGTCATGGTGCTCGCCCTCGTTGAGCTCAAAAACCGCCTTGCCCGATTCGAAGTTGCTGCGCGTCAGCAACCCGGCTTGCTCGAACTGCATCAGGACCCGGTACACGGTGGCCAGCCCAACGTCGGCGCCATCGGCCAGCAGGGCCTTGAACACGTCTTCGGCCGTCATGTGGCGTCGCTCTGCGCTTTGAAAGACCTCCAGGATCTTGATGCGCGGCAGAGTGGCTTTCAGCCCGCTGCTCTTGAGTTCGCTTGCGTTGTCCATGGCGTGTTCCCTGTTCGGTGGTCATCCCGAGCGTCGGGCGCTGCGGCCGGCCGCAGCTGCAGGCGCCTGCCCGGTGGGGTCTGACAGAGCGCAAGCGCTTCAGGAAGCCGGATCGAAGAAGCTTCAACCCAGGACACTAGAATGCGGCGATCATAGCCAAGGCCACCTGCCCTGAGCTGTCAAGACCCTATCCAGGCCGTCCCAGACCGATTTCCCCTTCCAGCCCTTCCAGTCCTTCCTGCCTTTCCTGCCCATGCGCCCTGTCTCTATCGTTTTTGCTCTGCTGGCCTGTGTGTCGCTGGTCGGCTGCGAGTCCTTGCAGCGCACCGACAGCTTCATGGGCTTCATCACGCCTTACCGCATCGACATCGTGCAGGGCAACGTGATCACGCAAGAGCAGGCGGCATCGATCCGGCCTGGGCTGACGCGGCTGCAGGTGCGCGACGTGCTGGGCACACCGCTGATCACCGACCCGTTCCATGCCCAGCGCTGGGATTACATCTTCACGCTGCGCAGGCCAGGCACCGATTTGCAGCGTCGCAGCGTGGTGGTAATTTTCGAAGGCGATGTCGTCAAGTCCATCGAGGCGCCGGCTTTGCCATCTGAACGCGAGTTCGTCGCTGGCATCAGCCGCACCAAAGACATCCGCGCCCGCAAGCTGGAGTTGAGTGAGGAAGAGCGCAAAGCGCTGCCAATGCCCGTCCGCCGAGAAGCGCCTGCTGCTGGGCCAGTGGGCCCTGTGCGCGATTACCCGCCGCTGGAAAGCAGCTGAGTCCAGGCCGCTGTTGGCCGGGCTCAGTGGCCGGTGGCACCCTGGCATGACGCCATCTTCAAACCCAAGCACCACTTGCACACGGACGAGCCTTTGACCGCCACGAAGCCATTGAGGATTGCCGTGGCTGGCGCAAGCGGCCGCATGGGCCAGATGCTGGTGCAAGCTGTGCTGCATGCGGCTGACCTGCAACTCAGCGGTGCGCTGGACCAGCCGGCAAGCCCGGCAGTGGGGCAGGACGCCGGCGCCTTTGCGGGTCATCCCGCCGGCGTGCAGGTGACCGACCAGGTGGCGCAAGGGCTGGCAGGCGCGGATGTGCTGATCGACTTCACGCAGCCAGCAGGCACCCTGGCGCATCTGCAGGTCTGCCGCGAGCTGGGCCTGGCCGTGGTGATCGGCACCACCGGTTTTGATGCCGATCAAAAGGCGCAACTGGCAGCCCACGCCGAGCACTTGCGCATCGTCTTTGCGGCCAACATGAGTGTGGGTGTCAATGTCATGCTCAAGCTGCTGCAGCAAGCAGCAAAGGCGCTGGGGCCGGACTACGACATCGAGGTGGTCGAAGCCCATCACAAACACAAGGTGGATGCACCCAGCGGTACCGCGTTGGCGATGGGCGAAGTGCTGGCCCAGGTACGAGGCATCGATTTGCACGAAGAGGGCGTTTTCGCCCGCCACGGCCACACGGGCGCGCGCCCGCCAGGCAGCATCGGTTTTGCCACCGTGCGGGGTGGCGACATCGTCGGCGAGCACCTGGTGATGTTTGCCGGCACTGGCGAGCGCATCGAGATCAGCCACAAGAGCAGCAGCCGCGCCAATTACGCCGAAGGCAGCCTGCGCGCAGCGCGATTTCTGGCTCAGCCGGGGCGTGCGCCGGGCCTGTACAGCATGCAAGACGTGCTGTCGCTCTGAGGCCGGCTGTCAAACATGAACGGGCTGGCCTACTTCTGGGCGCAGAGCGATGGCGTGGGCCGCGCAGTGGCCCTGTTGTTGCTGACGATGTCGGTAGCGGCCTGGGTCTTGATCCTGTGGAGGAGTTGGCTGCTGCGCCGCGCAGCCGCAGACATCGAGCGCGCTGTGCCAGCGTTCTGGGCCGCACCCGATTGGGTCGAGGGCCGCAACCGGCTGCAGCAACTGGACCGCGAGCAGTTGCTGTTGCCGCTGCTGGACGCAGCACGGGCAAAGTCGGGTTCCGGGTCGCTGGAAGGTCAAGGCCAAGCGTCGGCCCAGTTGACGCGTCGCCTGCGTGACGCATTGCACAGCGGCTTGCGCCATCTGCAGGTGGGGCAGGTGGTGCTGGCCTCGGTCGGCAGCACAGCACCTTTTGTCGGTTTGTTCGGCACCGTCTGGGGCATTTACCACGCGCTGCTGGGCATTGCTGCAGCGGGCACCATCAGCATCGAAAAGGTCTCGGGCCCGATCGGAGAGGCGCTGGTGATGACGGCTGCCGGCATTGCGGTGGCGGTGCCCGCGGTGCTGGCCTACAACGCCTTCGGCCACCGCGTGGCCGCCTGCGAAGCCGAGCTGGAAGGCTTTGCCCACGATCTGCGTGCGCTGATGCTGGACAGCGCGCCAGCGGATCGGCAAGAGCGGGGCGGCTGAGATGGCATTCGGTCGCCTGGAGCGCAACCCCGGCGGCAAGCCGATGAGCGACATCAACATGACGCCGCTGATCGACGTGATGCTGGTGCTGCTGGTGATCTTCATCATCACCGCACCGCTGATCGGCACCCGTTTGCCTCTGCAACTGCCCAAGGTCGATGGCGCAGCGCCGACCGAGGCCGCAGCGGTGCTGGAGCTTGCGCTGGATGCCGAAGGGCAGAGTTTTCTGGGCACCGAGCCCGCCAGCCTCGATCAGATCCGGCAGCAGGCCAAAGCGACCGCAGCAGCCGATCCGCAAACCGAGGTGCAGTTGCGCGCCGATGAAAAAGTGCCTTACGGCAAGGTCGCAGAGCTGATCGGGCTGCTGCAAGAGGCCGGCTTGACCCGCATCGGTTTTGTCACCGAGCGTGCAAGCAGTGCAGCGTCTGCACCAGGGCGCTGAACCTGGGCGCTGAACCTGGAGACGGCAGTTTCGAACCTGGCCGCGTTGTCGGGCGCTCCCTACAATCGCGGGATGAACGAAAAATACGTCCCCGAAGAGGTCGAATCCGGCGCCCAGGCGCATTGGTTGGCCCGTGATGCCTACCGTGTACGTGAGCCTTCAGGTGCTGCAGGCGGTGCAGCCGACCTGACTGCCAGGCCCAAGTTCTACGCCTGCAGCATGCTGCCCTACCCCAGCGGCAAGCTGCACATGGGCCATGTGCGCAACTACACGATCAACGACATGATGTCGCGCTACTTGCGCATGAAAGGCATGAACGTGTTGATGCCGATGGGCTGGGATGCCTTCGGTCTGCTGGCCGAAAACGCCGCCATCGACAACCAGGTGCCGCCGGCACAGTGGACGCGCGCCAACATCGCCGACATGAAAGCACAGATGCAGCCGCTGGGCCTGTCTTTCGACTGGAGCCGTGAGCTGGCGACCTGCGACCCCAGCTACTACAAGTGGAACCAGTGGTTCTTCTTGAAGATGCTCGAGAAAGGCGTCGCCTACCGCAAGACCCAGATCGTCAACTGGGACCCGGTCGACCAGACCGTGCTGGCCAACGAACAGGTCGAAGACGGCCGCGGCTGGCGCAACGGCGCGCTGGTCGAAAAGCGCGAGATCCCCGGCTACTACCTGGCGATCACGCAATACGCCGACGAATTGCTCAGCGGCGTCAACGATCCGCAAGCGCCGCACTACCTGGCCGGTTGGCCCGAGCGCGTACGGCTGATGCAGGAGCACTGGATCGGCAAGAGCGAAGGCCTGCGCTTTGCCTTCACGCACGATATCCACGGTACGGATGGCCGGCCGCTGCAGGACGGCCGCATGTATGTCTTCACGACCCGCGCCGACACGCTGATGGGCGTGACTTTCTGCGCCGTGGCGCCAGAGCATCCGATCGCCGAGCTGGCGGCAGCCGGCAATCCGGCGCTGGCTGCGTTCATCGAAGAGTGCAAAAGGGGTGGCCAGACCGAAGCAGAAGTGGCCTTGCGTGAAAAGCTCGGCCAGGCCACCGGTTTGACAGTGCAGCACCCACTGACCGGCCAATCGCTGCCGGTGTGGGTGGGCAACTATGTCTTGATGAGTTACGGCGACGGCGCCGTGATGGGCGTGCCGGCGCACGACGAGCGCGATTTTGCCTTTGCCCGCAAGTACAGCTTGCCGATCCTGCCCGTGGTGCAGGTGGACGGCGAGAGCTTCGACGACACGCGCTGGCAAGACTGGTACGCCGACAAGCAGCGCGGTGTCACCGTCAATTCCGGCGACTACTGTGGCCTGGATTACGCAGCTGCGGTGCAGGCCATCGCCGACGCGCTGGCCGCCAAAGGCCTGGGCGAACGCAAGACCACCTGGCGTTTGCGCGACTGGGGCATCAGCCGCCAGCGCTACTGGGGCACGCCGATCCCGATCATCCACTGCGACGATTGCGGCCCGGTGCCGGTTCCCGAGAAAGACCTGCCGGTGGTATTGCCTGAGCATCTGGTGCCCGACGGCAGCGGCAACCCGCTGAACCATTGCGCCGAGTTTCTGAACGTGCCTTGCCCCAGCTGTGGCAAGCCGGGCCGGCGCGAAACCGACACCATGGACACCTTCGTGGACAGCGCCTGGTACGTGATGCGCTACTGCTGCGTTGATAACGACCAGCAGATGGTGGACGAGCGCACCGACTACTGGATGCCGATGGACCAGTACATCGGCGGCATCGAGCACGCCGTGCTGCACCTGCTGTACGCGCGTTTCTGGACCAAGGCCATGCGCGACCTGGGCCTGGTCAAGTACAGCGAGCCTTTCACCAAGCTGTTCACGCAGGGCATGCTGCTCAACGAGTCGTTCTACCGGGAGGACGCCAGCGGCAAGAAGCGTTGGTTCTACCCCAGCGAGGTCGAGGTGCAGACCGACGACAAAGGTCACCCGATTGGCGCCACGAGCAAGGCCGATGGCTTGGCGGTGCAACTGGGCGGCATCGAGAAGATGTCCAAGAGCAAAAACAACGTGGTCGAGCCGCGCGACATCATCGCCAGGTTTGGCGCGGATACGGCGCGCTTGTTCTCGATGTTTGCGGCCCCGCCCGATCAAAGCGCTGTCTGGTCCGACTCGGGTGCCGAAGGCTCGGCCCGCTTTCTGCGCCGCGTCTGGGTTGCCGGGGTGAAGTTGGCGCCGCTGCTGGATGTGGCGGACGCCGCAAGCAACCAGACGATCGTCGGCGCCAGCGAAGCTGCCAAAGCGCTGCGCCGCGAGATGCACCTGTTGCTGCGCCAGGTCAGCCACGACTACGAGCGCATGCACTACAACACCGTCGTCTCGGGCGCGATGAAGATGCTCAATGCGCTGGAGGCGGCAACGCTGGGCCCTGGCGCCGCTGACAGGGCGGTGCTGGGCGAGAGCCTGGGCTTGTTGCTGCGCACGCTGTACCCGGCGGCTCCCCACATCGCGCATGCGCTGTGGCGCCAGCTGGGCTATGAGGTGACCCTGGGCGAGATCATCGACGCGCCCTGGCCCGAGGTGGACGAAACAGCGCTGCTGCAAGACGAGATCGAGCTGGTGCTGCAAGTGGCCGGCAAGTTGCGTGGCGCCATCCGCGTGGCGGCGCAGGCCAGCCGCCAGCAGATCGAGGCGGCTGCGCTGGCCAGCCCGGAGTTTGCACGCTTCAGCGAAGGCAAGGCCGCCAAGAAGGTGGTGGTGGTGCCAGGGCGTTTGGTCAATGTGGTCGTCTGAGTGAGCATCCCTTCAAGGCGCTGCGGCTTTGTCGACCTGCAGCGCAGGGGTTGCCTGTTGGCAGCATCGGCCGCAGCCGCAGCTTTGGCTGGCTGCGGCTTCCAATTGCGCCAACCGCCACGCTTGTCGATGGCCAGCATTGGCCTGCAAGGTTTTGATGCGCGCTCGTCTCTGTTTCAGGCCCTGCGCCGCGAGTTGGCTTTGCAGGTGCCGTCCGTGGTCGAAGGCAGCAACGCGGCACTGGTGCTGTATGCCCTGCTGGACGAGCGTGATCGGGTGGCCGTAGCCACCACCGCCACCGCGCAGGTGCGTGAGCTGCAATTGCGTCAGCGCTTCAGCTTTCGTGTCAGCACCCCTGCGGGGCGCGAGTTGATCGCACCCACCGAGTTGGTGGTGGTGCGTGACCTGAGCTACCGCGAAGCTGCAGCCCTGGCCAAAGAGTACGAAGCAGCCGAGCTGTTCAGGGACATGCAGGCCGACATCGTGGCCCAGGTGATGCGCCGGCTGGCTGCCGTGGCGCTGTAAGGGCCCGCATGCAACTGCGGCCGGAACAGTTGCAGGCCCACCTGGCACGTGGCCTGAACAAGCTGTACACGGTGCACGGCGACGAGCCCTTGCGCACCCAGGAAGCGGCCGATGCGATCCGCGCTGCGGCACGCGCCGCCGGCTACAGCGAGCGCCAGGTGTTCACGGTCAGCGGCGCGCACTACGACTGGAGCAGCGTTTTGGGCGCTGCGCAGGCCATGAGCCTGTTTGCCGAGCGCCAGTTGATCGACATCCGCATCCCTTCAGGCAAACCCGGCATTGACGGCGCTGCAGCGCTGCAGCGCTACGCCGACAAGCTGCCCGAGGATGTGCTGACACTGGTGCAATTGCCGCAACTGGACCATCAACAAAGCAAAGCCGCCTGGTTCAAGACGCTGACTTCAGCAGGCGTCAGCGTGCGGGTGGAGATGCTGGAGCGCCCCGCGATCCCGGCCTGGCTGGCAAAACGGCTGGCGCTGCAAGATCAGCGTGTGCAAGGGGGTGAGGCGGGCCAGCACACACTGGCCTTTTTTGCCGACTGCGTGGAAGGCAATCTGCTGGCCGCCCACCAGGAGATTCAGAAGTTGGGCTTGCTGTATCCCGCCGGCGAGCTGAGCCTGGAGCAAGTGCAGGCCTCGGTGCTGAATGTGGCGCGTTACGATCTGTCCAAGCTGGTCGAAGCGCTGTGGACCGTACAGCCGGCGCGCAGCTTGCGCATGCTGGCGGGCTTGCGCGCCGAAGGCGAGGCTGTCGTGCGTGTGCACTGGATGCTGGCCGAAGACGTGCGTGCGCTGGCCCGTGTGAGAGGTTTGATGGACCAAGGCACGCCGCTGGCCATGGCGTTGCGCAATGGCCGCGTCTGGGGCTCGCGTGAACATTGGTTTGAGCGCATCCTGCCACGCCTGAGCGCCCAGCATTGCGCCCGTTGGCTGCAATCAGCCCAGGTCTGCGACGGCATCGTCAAAGGCCTGATGCAACCCGCTTGGCCCGATGAGCCCTGGGACGCGCTGCAACAGTGGATTTGGCAGATGTTGCAGGACATGGGAGGGCCTCAGCAGCGGTCTGCAAGACCGACAGCCACGGCGCAGGCTCAAAGGCAATGAGCCGCGGCCACGCCTCACTGCCCACTTCAGGGTGCCGGCGCCACCACTCTCAGCAGCACGCTTTTGGTCGTTTGCGCCGAGGGTGAAGGCAACTGGCTGTTGCCCACGCCACGCGACACCAGATGAGATCGAACCTGTGTGGCGCGCAACAGCGCCAGGCCAGGCGCACCGCCTTCATCGGTGGCCGCAGCCACCAGGGCCAGTCGCGCATCGTCTTCGCGGCGCAGGCTTTGCGCGACTTTGTCCAGCACCGCCACCAGCGCTGGCTGCAGACGGCTGCGTCCGCTTTCAAAACAGAACTCCAAAGGCACTTCGATCTCCAGGGCGCCGTTGGGCAAGATGCTGATCCGTACCGGTGTGTCCTTGAACCACGACTGAAGCCAGTCGCGCTCGGCTTCCAGCGGGCTGGGTGGGCGCACCGCAGGCGGCGTGCCCTGTGGCACAGGCGCAGACTTGGCCGCAACGGCGGGCGAGGGCCTGCTGACCGTCGGCGCCGCGGGTGCCGCCGGTGGGTGGGTTGGGGTGGAGGCCGGCACGCCGGGTGCTGGCCCGGCAGACGTCGAGGCGCAGCCTTGCAGCGCAGCTGTGATCAGCAGCAGGCAGCCGACCAGCAGCAGCGACGGCAGGCCGTGATGCAGCGAGAGCGCGCGTTTGGAGTGGGCGTTTGCTGCTGCGCGGGTGGCAATTTGCCCGATTTGCCTGGGCTCTGAAGACGGGAGAGTCATGGTCTGGGGTCTGAACGACAGGGCGCAGATGTTAACGGCCAGCCTTCGCGTGCCAATGCAAGTAGATGCAACCATGAGTCAGTCGGTGCGCGTCTTCAAGCGCTCAGTAGCCCAACGAAGGGTCAACCAGATGCAAAAATGCCGGCGTCAGGCTGTTTGGTTGCGCCAACAAGCGCAAGTTGCGCGCGACGACGACGGCTGCGCTGCGCTCGTCGGTCAGGGCCGCAGCATGCGGCAGCACGGTGACTCTAGGGTGCGTCCAGAAAGGGTGATCGCTGGGCAGCGGTTCGGTTTGAAACACATCCAGCACCGCGTGCTGCAGTTGTCCGCTGTCCAGCGCCGCCAGCAGATCGGCTTCGACCAGATGCGCGCCGCGCGCCAGATTGACCACGCTGGCACCTCGGGGCATGGCAGCAAAACAGCGCGCGTCAAGCAGGCTGCGGGTTTGCTCTGTCAGCGGCAGCAGGTTGATCAGAATCTGGCAGCCGGCCAAAAATGGCAGCAGTGGCTTGCCTGCGCTGCGGCTGAAGCCTTGTGCTGCGTAACCCATCTGCAGCAGCCGTTGGGTGACAGCTTGCCCTATCTGCCCTTGGCCCAGTACCCGCACCGACACTTCGTCAGCGCGGCGCTGCGGGTGCACTTGCCACTGTTTGAGTTGCTGTTGCCTGGCATAAGCAAAGTAGCCCCGGTGCAGGCTCAAGACCGCCCACAGCGCGGTTTGGGCCATCGCAGCGTTCATCGCCGGGTCGACCATGCGCGCCACAGGTACCCCTGCAGGCAGCGTAGCGTCGGCCAGCAGGCGGTCGACGCCAGCCCACAGGCTTTGGATCAGCCGCAAGTTGGGCAGCCCCTGCAAGCTGCCGGGGGCCGGGTTGGCCACCACGGCGGCCTGCACCTGTGAGGCGTTGTCGGGTTCCCGCGCTTGCGCCAGATCCAGCCACTGCGCTTCAGGCAGCGCTTGTCGCAAGACGTGCAGCCAGGCTGCTCGCTCTGGGTCGTCAAAGTCACCACACAGCAAGACTTTCATGGCTTCGAGCCTTCACTGCTGGCTCCACTACCGTGCTCATTACCGGGCTCACCACCGGCCTCACTACCGGCCTCACTACCGGATTCAGTACCGGATTCACTGCGGCTCGCTTCCTGCAGCAGCCGCTGCAGCGCCGCATGCACCGTGGCTGAGCGGACGGCGGCGCGGTCACCTGGCAGCAGCAGTTTGCGCGCCTGCACGGCACCTGCGCTGCCCCAGGCCAGCCAGACGGTGCCCACGGGTTTGCCTGGCACCGCGCCCCCGGGGCCGGCGATGCCGGTCACGGCCACTGCCAGTTGCACGGGCGCATGCTGCAGCGCGCCTTCGACCATCGCCACCGCCACTGATTGGCTGACCGCGCCGTCGCGTGCGATCAGCTCTGCAGGCACGCCCAGCATCGTGGTCTTGGCTTCGTTGCTGTAGGTCACAAAGCCGCGCTCGAACCAATCGCTGGAACCAGCCACAGCGGTGCAAGCTGCAGCCACCAGCCCGCCGGTACAGCTCTCTGCGCTCGCCACACGCCAACCGCGGGCCCTGCAAGCCTCGCCCAGGGCTTGTGCCAACGCCAAACCGGCAGCCCATTGCATCGTTTCGCCACTCATGCGCTCACCATCCATTGCCACAGTCGCAGGCCCAGGGCCAAAGACAGCAGCGTACAGGCTGCAGCCACCAGGTCATCCAGCAAGATGCCAGCGCCTTGGCGCCAACCGATGGCCTCGCCTGGCTTCAGCTTGAAGCGGCGGTCGGCCCAGCCCACCGGCCCCGGCTTGGCGGCGTCAAAGTACCGAAACAGCAAGAAGGCCAGCAGCTGTGCCCAAAGCCCGGCCGGCAGCCACAGCCACAGCACGAGCCAAAAGGCCACCACCTCGTCCCAGACGATGGCGCCAGGGTCGGCGACCCGCAGGTGCTGCGCGGTCCGGGTGCAGGCCCATTGACCGAGCAGCAGCGCCGCCACGATCACTCCCGCCCAGCCCCAGTCGCCCAGCCGCGATACCCAGGGTTCCAGGATCAGAAAACTCAGCCAGGCCCACAGGGTGCCCACCGTGCCGGGGGCCCACGGTGACAAGCCGCTGCCCAGACCCAGGGCGATCAGGTGCGACGGATGTCGCCACAAGAAAGATGCCGTGACGCGCTGAGGGCCCAAAGAACGCGGGCTTGCACCCCGGGCTGAAGGTTGGACGGGGGGTTTGCCAGAAGGTCCTGCAATGGGCATTGATGCAGGCTCACTCATGGCCATCACTGAAGTGGTCAAAGCCTTGCAGGCCCTGGCTGACATCCTGGCCCTGCGCATCCATCACCTGCAGGCCCGGACCCGCGCTGACCAGGCCACAACAACTGACCGCCACGCCGACGCGAGAAGCGGCGGCCAACACTGCTGCATGCGCTGCAGGCGGAGCGCTGAACAGGAGCTCATAGTCATCGCCACCGGCCAGCAGGCACAGACGCTGAAGCTCAGCGCTCTGGGCGGCCAGGATGGGGCTGCGTGGCAGATCCATCAGCCGCAACTGCGCGCCGACTCCGCTGGCGCGCAGGATGTGGCCGATGTCGCCGACCAGCCCGTCGCTGAGATCGATGGCGCTGCTGGCCAGCCCCCGCAGCGCCAAGCCCAGTTGCACACGGGGCTGCGGTTGCTCCATCGCAGCGCGCACCTGGGCAAACTGCTCGCCGGGCAGCTGCAGCGCGCCACGAAAGACTTCCAGTGCCAACCGGGCGTCGCCCAAGCGGCCACTGACCCACCACTCGTCGCCGACACGCGCGCCACTGCGCAACAGCGCTGCACCTGGAGGCACCTGGCCCATCACGGTGATGCAGATGTTCAGCGGCCCCGCAGTGGTGTCGCCGCCCACCAGTTCGATGTGGTGTTGATCGGCCAGCGCAAACAGGCCTTTGGCGAAACCGGCGATGAAGCGCTCATCGGCTTGCGGCAAGGCCAGTGCCAAGGTGAAGGCCAAAGGCTCAGCACCGCAAGCCGCCAGATCGCTGAGGTTGACGGCCAGCGCCTTGTGGCCCAGCAGTTCGGGCGCTACCGTGGACAAGAAGTGGCGGCCTGCCACCAGCATGTCGCTGGATACCGCCAGTTGCATGCCAGCTGCCGGCTGCAGCAATGCACAGTCGTCGCCCACCCCCAGCGGCGAGCGAAGCGCCGGGCGCGTGAAGTGGCGCCGGATCAGATCGAACTCAGCGCTCATTGTCTGCGGCGCTGGGTTGCTTCGGATGGCCAACAGCGGAGGTCACTGCTGCATTCATGCTGGCATCTCGGCTGCTCAACAAGTTGCTCAGCTCTACCGCCGACTTGACACCCATCTTGTCGAACACCCGCGCCCGGTGCACTTCCACCGTGCGCACGCTGATCTGCAACTCGTCCGCGACCCGCTTGTTGGGCAGCCCAGCCAGCACCAGGCGCATCACCTCCTGCTCGCGCTCGGTCAGCTCGGCCAGGGCTTGCTTCAGCCCTTGACTGGCGCGGCGCTTGAGCAGCGCCTGGGCGCTGGTGTGCAGCGCATGTTCGATGCGATCGACCAGTGTGTTGTTCGAAAAGGGCTTCTCCACAAAGTCAAAGGCGCCGCGCTTGACGGCTGCCACGGCCGTGGGCACATCGCCATGGCCGGTCAAGAAGATCACCGGCATCAAGCCGATCAGCCCTTGTTCAGCCAACCTTTCAAACAACACCAGGCCGCTGGTGCCGGGCATGCGCACGTCCAGCACCAGACAGCAAGGTGATGGCGGCCAGGCGCGCTGGCCGGCCGCCAGGCGCTGTTGCAGCCAAGTCTCGAAGGATTCTGCAGAGCCAAAGCCCTCGGACAGCAGCCGGCGTGAGCGCAGCAGCCAGGCCAGCGCCTCGCGCACCACGTCTTCGTCGTCCACAAGATAGACCACCGGCAGGCCGAGGGTCGGGTCCAGTTCAGGGCTGCGCGGGCTGGCTGACATGTTGGGCGGATGCGGGTTCAGGCCGTGGCCCTGAAAGCCGCAGTGTCGCTGCCTTCCAGCAGGGCTGGCGAAGGCAGCGTGAACCTGAACTCGGTGCCGCAGCCGCCCGGGCCGGGCCGGTAGTCCAGTGTGCCGCCATGCTGCTCGATGACGGTTCTGCACAAGCTCAAGCCCAGGCCCATGCCTTCGGCACGGGTGGTGAAGAAAGGCGTGAACAAGCGCGTCGCGACCTCTTGCGGGATGCCGGGCCCAGCGTCGATCAGGCTGAAGGCAACTTCGCGTTCGTGCGTTTGCTGGATGCGCAGCGTCAGCATGCGCTGGCCCACAGGGGTGTGCTCCTCCATCGCCTGGATGCCGTTGCGGCTGAGATTGAGCAGCACCTGCTCGATCATCGTGCGATCGCAGCGCACGCGTGGGGCACGGCTGCCGGCAAGCGGCGCCGGCAGCGTTTCTACCTCGATGCGGGTGCCGCTCTTGCGTGCCTGCAAGCGCACCAGCGGCAGCACGGCGTCGATCAGGGTGCTGGCCGCCACCACTTCGTGCTGATGCTCGCGCCGGCGCACAAAATCGTGCACGCTCTTGATCACGCGGCCAGCGCGCTCGGCCTGCTCGGCGATGCGTTGCAGCGCTTGCTTGATCAGCGCCGGGGTTTGCTCGTCGGGCTGCTCGACCAGGTTCAACGAGCCGCTGGCGTAGCTGGCGATGGCCGACAGCGGCTGGTTCAACTCGTGGCTCAGCAGCGAGGCCATCTCGCCCACCGTGGTCAGCCTGGCGGTGGCTTGCAGGCGCTCTTGCTGCTGCCGTGAGATGTCTTCGACCTGACGCTGGGCGCTCAGGTCCAGCACGGCGCTCATCCAGCCTTTGTGCTTGCCGTCGCCGTCGACCAGCGGTGCTTCGTAGATCATGACCGGAAAGCGCTCGCCGTTCTTGCGCATGAACAGCGTCTCGAAGCCGGCCCGCAACTCGGCCGTGGCGCGCCCGCCGGTGCCCGTCTTGCGCTGCACCTGGCGCATCTGATACTCCTGCGCAGATTCTGGCGGCCAGTAGGGTTGTGCATCGCGTGCCGCTCCGAGCTCTTCTTGTGTGAAGCCGACCATGGCGCAGAAGGCCGGGTTGGCATAAGTCACCACACCTTCCAGATCGCGTGCCCGCAGGCCGGTCGAGAGCGAGTCTTCCATGGCCTTGCGAAAGGCCAGCGCTTCGGCCAGCGCCCGCTCGGCCAGGGCGCGGCGGCGCACGTCGCGGGCCAACAGCAAGACGACGGCAAAGAGTGCCAGCGACAGCCCCAGCACCAGGGCTGTGGCGAGATTGGGGATCAGGCTGGGGCGGCCGCGGGCGCTGTCGGCGCGCAGTTGCAAGGTCGTGCCGGGCAAGTCCACCACCCGCTCAGACAGGTAGGCGCCGGCGCCGCGCTGAACCCCGGCGCTGGCCAGTCGGGCACCGTCGCCTTCGACGATGGTGTAGGCGTGGTGACGGGTCTCTCGCGGATCCAGATCGCCCAGTGAGGTTTCAAGCGCCTGCTTGAGCCCAAAGCTGCCGACGACATAACCTGCATCCTGACCGGCGTGCTGGACAGGAATGCACAGGTCGATCACCTCGCTGCCGTGGCCTCCGGGCAAAGGGACGAAATACGAACGAGAAAACATCGGCGCCGCGACGCGACGGGCTGCTGTGCAGGCCAGTTGCGCCTCGACTTCGAGGTCGGCTCTGGGCATGCGGGCAAAGAGGCCCGGTGAGAAGAATTGGGGCGCCATCGTGGTGGCCATCAGGCTGCTGTCGACGGCGTCAGTAACGGACAACAGGTTGTCGCGCCATTCCACCCGCAACAGGCCCGAAGCCAGGCGCAACGTTTCGCGGGCTGTCGCATGGCGTGTGGGGCTGTCGGTGGGCAGCAGGGCCAAACGCTGCAGGCCCTGCAGCGCAGAGGTGAGGCTGCGACGCAGTGCGCTGGCGGCTTCCTGTGCTGCCGTATCGGTGTCCTCCTGCACACGCGCCGACTCGTGTTGCAGCGTCATCACCAGCAGCAAGGTTTGCGCCACGCCCAGCAAACTCAGCAAGGCGCCCCACAGCAGCAAGCGTCGGCCGCGCCCGTTCAGGCGCCAGCCCGGCGAAGCGCCGGGTTGGACGTCTGCGCCGGCAGCGACGGTGGTTGACGAAAGGCTCATGCACACAGTATCCCTGGCCCGCGGGTTTGGGGGCTACGGAGTTTTGCGCAACCCAGGCGCGGGCCCGCTTCTACAATCGGCGCCCGCTGCGGCTGTGTGGCTCAAGGACCTGACATGAACAAAGACAAGCTCTCCCTCCCTGCTGCCGCCTTGCCCACAACCGGCCCCACAACCGACCCCACAACCGGTCCCAAAACCGGCCCTACAACCGAGCTGTCGCAAGCCCAGGCCCAAGCCCATTCTCAGGCAGCCAGCGACAAGGCCGCAGAGTTGCGGCGCGATGCGCTGGCGTATCACGAGTTTCCCAAGCCCGGCAAGCTCAGCGTCAACGCCACCAAGCAGATGATCAACCAGCGCGATCTGGCTCTGGCTTATTCCCCGGGGGTGGCTGCTGCCTGTGAAGAGATCGTGGCCGACCCCGCCAACGCTTTCAGATACACCGCGCGTGGCAACCTGGTGGGTGTGATCACCAATGGCACCGCCGTGCTGGGGCTGGGGGACATCGGTCCGCTGGCCTCCAAGCCGGTGATGGAAGGCAAGGCGGTGCTGTTCAAGAAGTTCGCCGACATCGACGTCTTTGACATCGAGATCAACGAAAAAGACGTCGACAAGCTGGTCGACATCATCGCCGCGCTGGAGCCGACCTTCGGCGGCATCAATCTGGAGGACATCAAGGCGCCGGACTGTTTTTATGTCGAGCGCAAGCTGCGCGAGCGCATGAAGATTCCGGTCTTCCATGACGATCAGCATGGCACGGCCATCGTCGTGGGCGCGGCAGTCCTGAACGCGCTGAAGGTGGTGGGCAAGGACATCAGCCAGGTCAAGTTGGTGGCGAGCGGCGCAGGTGCTGCAGCGCTGGCCTGCTTGTCGCTGCTGGTCAAGCTGGGGCTGCAGCGCCGGAACATCTGGGTCACCGACCTGGCAGGGGTGGTCTACGAAGGCCGCACCGAGTTGATGGACGCCGACAAGGCGCTGTTTGCCCAGGTCACCCCGCTGCGCACGCTGGCGCAGGTGATGCCTGGCGCAGACATCTTTCTGGGCCTGTCGGCCGGCGGCGTGCTCAAGCCGGAGATGCTGAGCGAAATGGCCACCCACCCGATGATCTTTGCGCTGGCCAACCCCACACCCGAGATCTTGCCCGACCTGGCCAAGCAGGTGCGCCCGGACGCCATCCTGGCCACTGGCCGCACCGACTACCCCAATCAGGTCAACAACGTCCTGTGTTTTCCGTACATCTTCAGGGGCGCGCTGGATTGCGGCGCCACCACCGTCACCGACGAGATGGAGATCGCGGCCGTGCATGCGATTGCCGAACTGGCGCAAGCCGAGCAAAGTGATGTCGCGGCAGCGGCCTACGCCGGGGCCACGCTGTCCTTTGGCGCCGAATACCTGATCCCCAAGCCCTTTGACCACCGCTTGATGATGATGATCGCGCCGGCCGTGGCTCAGGCAGCCCAGGCCTCAGGCGTGGCGCAGCGCCCGATCGAAGACATGGAGGCCTACCGCGAGCGGCTGAAGAACTTCGTCTACGCCTCGGGCACGGTGATGAAGCCGATCTACCAGGCCGCCAAGCGCGCCGAGCACAAGCGTGTGGCCTATGCCGAGGGCGAAGACGAGCGTGTGCTGCGCGCCGTGCAGGTGATCGTCGACGAAGGCTTGGCGCGCCCGACCTTGATCGGCCGCCCGGCGGTGATCGCACAGCGAGTTCAGAAGTTCGGCCTGCGGCTGCGCGAAGGCCACGACTACGACATCGTCAACGTCGAGAACGACTCGCGCTACCGCGATTTCTGGACCACCTACCACGCGATGACCGAGCGCAAGGGCGTGTCGGTCAACCTGGCCAAGATCGAGATGCGCCGCCGCCTGACGCTGATTGGCGCGATGATGGTGCACAAGGGTCAGGTCGAGGGCATGCTGTGCGGCACCTGGGGGACCACCGCCAACCACCTGCACTACATCGATCAGGTGATCGGCAAACGCGTTGGCGGCAGCCCCAGCACGCCGCAGGATGTGCAGGTCTACGCCTGCATGAACGGTTTGATGCTGCCCGGCCGCCAGGTGTTTCTGGTGGACACCCACGTCAACGCCAACCCCAGTGCCGAAGAACTGGCCGAAATCACTGTGATGGCGGCAGAAGAAATGCAGCGTTTTGGCCTGGAGCCACGTGCAGCATTGTTGTCACATTCGAACTTCGGTACCAGCGATCTGCCCAGCGCCATCAAGATGCGCCGCACTCTGGCCTTGCTGCGCGAGCAGGCGCCTTGGCTGGAGGTCGACGGCGAAATGCACGGTGATGTGGCGCTGGATGTGGCGCAGCGCAACAAGCTGATGCCTCACAGTACGCTCAAGGGTGAGGCCAATCTGTTGGTGCTGCCCGACATCGACAGCGCCAACATTGCCTACAACCTGCTCAAAACTGCGGCAGGTGGCGGCATTGCCGTGGGGCCGGTGCTGCTGGGCGCAGACAAGCCGGTACATATTCTGACGCCCTCGGCGACTGTGAGGCGCATTGTCAACATGACAGCTCTAACCGTGGTGGAGGCCAACACAGGGCGCTGAGCTGGGAACCTGATGCGGGACGTTGGCTTCTTTTGGGCGCTGAACGCCCCCAAAGGTGGCGCTGCCCCTTGCCGCTCAAGCGCAAGAAGTTTGCACCCACTCATCATGTTGGGCTTGTTTGTTCCCTGAACTGGGGCAGGCACTTGAGTTTTCTCCGCGCATGCGATAACATTTCGCGGTCAATCTTCAGGGTTTACCCGTGCAGCCGGTCCTGTGTCTCGGTTTGGTTTCGTCATATGTCCGTTCATATGTCGGCTGAGCATGCGTCTGACATTTTGTCGGGCTTGGTTTTGCGATGGGCGAATCAACGGCTCAGCACTGCGGCAACCGTAGCGACACCTGAAGCGACACCCGTAGCGGCGACTGTCCCAACCTCTTTAATTACCTCAATTTTTTTCGCTCTTGCGTTTCTGGCGCTGGCACCGCTTGGCAGCAACGCTTGGGCACGTGGTCCCGACCTCCCTTCAGTTGAATTTGCGGTGCAACTGCTTGCTTTGCCTGTTGAGGCTCGCACCACACATCAGTTGATCCTGAGTGGCGGACCTTTCCCTTATGACAAGGACGGCACGACTTTTTTCAACCGCGAGCGTTTGTTGCCCCCCAAGCCACGCGGCCATTACAAGGAATATACCGTTCGAACGCCGCGCGCCAGAAACAGAGGCGCCAGGCGGATAGTCTGTGGCGGCAAGCCACCGACGCGGCCAGAAGTCTGTTTTTACACCGAAGATCACTACAACAGTTTCAGGCGGATCACACCATGAGTTTTGAACCTTCGCTTCCCGTTTCTCATTCGCTTCTGACAAGGACCGCGACCATGGAGTTGCAGACCACCCGGCCCAACTTGGTGCAGGCTATCCGCGCTTATCGCGTCGATGAGTTGATGGAGGCAGCGCAGTCTGCCGGCCAACATTTTCTCTACGTCAATTTGTCGCAGGCGCAGTCCAAGCAAGAAGTGCTGGACGGCATTGCTTCGGCGTTCATGTTTCCGGCGCACTTTGGCAAGAACCTGGATGCGCTGTATGACTGCATGACCGATCTGGTCCACAAGTCAGGCCAGCAACCGGGATTCGTCGTCGTACTTGAGCAACTGCCCGATGGCCCGCGTTTTGATCGTGAAGCGCGTGAGCAGCTGCTCGAAGTTTTCAGAGATGCGGCCGAGTTCTGGGGCGATCGGCGAATACCTTTCAGGTGCTTTTATTCTTTTCAGTAGCCCGCTCCCCGGAAACAGGGTCAGGAGAGCGGGCAGATGAGGTGGCCCAACACACCCCGGCGGGTGCAGCACCGCCCAAGGCAACGGTCAAGGTCGTGCCCAAGAACGGTACCAACCCGAATTTCGGCATGAACATGCCGAAGATGACGAGTGCTTTTGACACGGCAGCCTGGCTGAACGCGGCCTGAGAGGCTGAGAGTCTTTCGATCATGCCCACTCATCACGCCAAAAGACGCCCGCTCGTCGTTTCAAATGCGCGCCATGGCCCGAGCTGTGGCTGTGCTTTGCGCCTAGATCGGACGCCTTTTGACGCGCTGCTCGGTCACGCTCGAAAAACTCTCGGCCTCTGAGTTGCAGCCCGGGTTCAGCGCCGCCAAAGCCCGCAGGAGCAATCCTGGCGGGCTTTGTGCGTTTTCAGGCCATCGCCAGCGCCACGTACTCGGCCACAGGCACTTCTTCAGCGCGGCGCTGCAGGTCAAAGGCCGTGTGCAGGCCCTGCGCCTGGATCCAGGCCCCCAGCGTGTGCCTGAGCAGCTTGCGGCGCTGCGAGAAAGCCACCGTCACCAGAGCCCCCAGGCGTTGCCGGTCCAGCCTCGGTGGCGCGGGTCGGGGCAGCATGCGCACGATCGCAGACTGCACGCGTGGCGGCGGGTCAAAGGCTTCGGGCGGCACATCCAGCACCGATTCGATGTCGTAGCGCCACTGCAGCATCACCGACAGACGGCCATAGTCCTTGTTGCCAGGGCTGGCCGCCATCCGTTCCACCACCTCTTTTTGCAGCATGAAGTGCTGGTCTTGCACCACATCGCAGTAGTCCAGCAGGTGAAACAGAATCGGCGTGCTGATGTTGTAGGGCAGGTTGCCCACGACACGCAGCGCAGCAGCAGCAGCAGCAGGGGCGCCGGGATCGTCTGACGAGCCGGAGCTCAGGCCTGTGTGCAGGTTTCGAAAATCGACCTTCAACACATCTTCTTCGATCACCTGCAGACCCGGTTGCAGGCGCAGGCGCCGCGCCAGATCACGGTCGAGCTCGATCACGGTCAGGGCGCCGGCGCGTTCCAGCAACGGATAAGTCAGTGCCCCCAGGCCAGGGCCGATCTCGACCAGAGTCTGGCCCGGCAAGGGTTGAATGGTCCGCACGACGGCGTCGATCAGCGACGCGTCACGCAGAAAGTGCTGGCCAAACCGCTTGCGTGGCCGGTGGCCAGCGCCGCTCACGGGGGCGGCTCGCGCAACTCCACGTAGGCACGCGCGCGCAACTCTTTGGTCCAGTCGCGGTAGGCCTCTTCAAAGCGCTGCTCACGCAGCACGTTGCGGGCTTGCTCGCGCAGTTGCCGGGGCTCCAGATTGACATCGCGGCGCTCCAGCACCTGAATCAGGTGCACGCCAAAACGCGACACCACCGGGTCTGACAGGCCACCAGGCGGCAGCTGGTTCAGCGCGGCCTCGAACTCCGGCACCATGGCACCGGGCGCGAACCAACCCAAATCGCCACCGCTGGCGGCAGAGCCGTCTTCGCTGAACTGGCGTGCGATCTCTTCAAAACTTTTGGTCTTGCTTTCGATCTCGCGTCGGTATTCCGCCAGGCGCAGCACAGCCACCTCGGCGCTGAGTTGTGGCGAAGTGCGCAGCAGCACATGGCGCGCCCGGGTCTGCACGATGCGGCCCGGCGATGCTTCTTCGCGATCGATCAGCTTGAGCACGTGAAACCCTGCGCCACTGCGCAGCAGTGTGGGTGTCACTTCGCCGCGTTTGAGATCGCGCGTGACGGTAATGAACACGTCCGGCAAGCGCGAAGCCGGGCGCGGCTCGATGTCACCACCCTTCTCGCGGTTGGCGTCTTCAGAGATCTCTTTGGCCACCGTGGCAAAGTCCTCACCACCGCGAACCCTGGCCAAAGCAGCCTCGGCCCGCGCTCTGCGCTGTGCCAGAACTTCGGGGCTGGCCCCTTCGGGCACGGTCACCAGAATCTGCGCCAGATGGGTCAAAGCGTCTGTGTTGACTTCTTTGCTTTGTTGGTTGAGGTACTTCTCGACGTCCTCGTCACTGATGCGGATGCGCTGGTAGACCTCGCGTTCGCGCAGTCGCTCGATCAGGAGCTGGTCACGCAGGTTGGCCCTGAAGCGACCATAGTCGATGCCTTCAGCGGCCAGGCGCTGGCGCAGCTCACCGGTGGAGATCTGGTTTTGCAGCGCGATGTTCTGTACCGCGCGGTCCACTTCAGGCTCGTCCACCCGCATGCCGCTGTCACGCGCTGAAGTGATCATGGCGCGCTCGTCGATCAGCGTGTCGAGCGCCAGACGACGCAACTCGGCCTCGGGGGGCACGCGGGTGTTGGCCCGGCTGGCCTCGAACTGCGCGCGTTCGACGCGGCGCTCAACTTCGCCGGCAGTCACCAGCTCCTGGTTGACCACCGCAGCGATGTAGTCGCCGTTGCGCGCCTGGGTGACGCCCTGGGCCCAGGCCAGCGGGGTGGCGATGCAGGCCGTCAGGCCCAGCACAGCGAGCGCGAGCTGTACGCTTGACAGTGGTCGGAGGACGTGCAGATCACTCATGGAGAGGCGGGATATCCAGGCTGGGGTCAGAAACCAAGCGGGGGCTGCTGCGATCGTCACGCAGCAGTTGGTAGCCGGGGATATTGTCCTTCAATACCTTCAGCGGATTGGAGCCCAGGCGTGACAGGCCCACAAACTCCAGCTGGAAGAGAAAGCGCGTCGAGGCCTGGCTGCTGCCGATCGAGTTCTGCTTGGCCACGAAGCGGCCGATCCAGCACCCCGCGTCGTACTCCATGCCCAGCACCGAATCGGTGATGCGGCGGTCCAGCAGGCTGTAGTTCAAGCGACCGACAGCGTACCAGGCGCCTTGGCAGCTGCTGCTGCTCCCGGCGGCGGCCCGTTTGCCGTCCGGGCCGGCGCCCCAAAGTGGCCACTGCCAACCCAGCTCGACTTGCTCGGACAGACCGCGCGCCAATCGGTAGCTGGCGCTGACGGTCCTGAAGGGTCCCGGCGAATAGCTGACGCTGGCGATGGTGCGCACGGCACGGTCGATGTCGGGGCTGTATTGCAGCGCAGCGCTCAGGCTCCAACCGGGCAGCACACTGGTCGAGCCCACCAGCAAGACGTCAGAAAATCGTTGCGACAAGGGGTCACCATCCGGGCTGCCGTCGGCTTTGGCCGTCACCCGCTGCGTGCGCAACAGATAGCGCTGCACCAGCCCCAGGCGCAGCGCCTCGGCGCCGCTTGCCACATCGACCAGCCGTGTGGTGAAGCCGGCAGTCACCTGGTGGGCATCTGAAACCCGGTCCACGCCCGTGAAACTGTTGTCGGTGTAGATCGACACGAAGTTGAAGTCCTTGCCGGCCGAATCGTAGTTGGGCAAGTCGCTCTGGGCTTCAAAGGGCGTGTTGACGTACAGCACCCGGGGCTCCAGGGTCTGGTACAGCGCGCGGCCAAAAGCAGTCGTGCTGCGCTCCAACTCCAGCCCCGCATCCAGGCTGAAGCTGGGAATGACGCGCGACTGGCTGGCCGCCCGGCTGGGCTGTGCCCCCAACCCCACTGTCTGCTGGCCATAGGCTGCGGCATTCACGGCCAGCCTGGGCACCACCCACCAGCCGGGCTGGCGCAGCGGCCAGGCCAGGGATCCCAGCAGGTGCGCGCGGTCGCCGCCTGAGCGTTGGGCCAATGGGGTGGGCCCGGAGGGCAGGCTGAAGCGGTTGAACTCGCTTTCCATGGTCCATTGCAAGCCACTGTATTGGCCGCGCATCTGCACCCCGATCTGCGGCGTGCGCTCATAAGGCGCATCGATCACCGAGTCGGCCGATTGCAGCACCTGCCACTGCGCCCAGCGGGCATAGACCAGGCTCTGCCCGGGCTCTGTACCCAGGCCCAGAGCAAAGGGGCGCTCGATACTCAGGCGTTGCGGCAACAGGCGGGCCGACAGCGTGCCGCCCGTGTTGCCGAAGTCTTTCCACCAATCGTTGTCGCTGACGCGGTACACATCAGCACGGTAGTTGCTTCCAAAGGGCCCCTGGCCTTCGTGGCGCCACTGCAGGCCCTCGCGTGAGCGGCCCGCCACGCGGTCAGAGGGCAGCCAGGAGAGCGCCATTTCACCGCTGTAGCGCGGCTGCAGGTAGCGAAACTCGCTGTCCAGACCCAGCCCACGGCGCGTGATGATGCGCGGGGTCAGCGTGGCGTCCAGGTTGGGGGCAATGTTCCAGTAGTAGGGTACTGCCAGCTCGACACCGCTGCGGTTGTCGACGCTGATCGTGGGCGGCAGCCAGCCCGACTTGCGCGCATCGTTGAGCGGAAAGCTCAAGGTGGGCAATGCCAGGATCGTGGTGCCCAGAAAGCGCAGCCTGGCGCCCTCTGCGATGCCTTCGTTGGCCTGGGTGTCGAAACTGACGCTGCGGGCGGTCAGCACCCAGGCGGGTTCTTGCGTGTCGTCGCGTGGGCAACTGGTGTAGCTGGCGTTGCTGGCGCGGCCCCGGTCAGGTCCCAAAAAGTCGAAGCGCTCGGCCTGCCCGCCGGCGCCCAGCGCCGGGAACTCGAAGCGTGGTTGCATGAAAAAGCCTTCGAAGCTCTGCACGCCCAGCTCCAGCGCCGGCCCCGAGTAAACCGCGCCGGCGCGGTTGATTTGTACTCGGCCCTGCGCCTTGGCGGTGTCGGTGAGCACGTCATAGTCGAGTTGGTCGGCACGGATCACGACCCCACCGCGGCGCAACTCGACATTGCCGCTGGCGCTGGCATTTTTGCCGGCCTCACCTTGCATCGACTGGGCTCTCAGCAGGATCGGCAGGGCTGGCGCCGCATCGCCTGTGGGCAATGCCCGCAGCCTCGTGCTCGGTTGCAATGGGGCCGAGTGCGCTGCGCTGCTGCGCGCGCCCGCTGCCGAAGCTGCTGCAGCAGGAGCCACAGCTGCAGGAGCCACAGCCACATCGGCCGCCAGCGCTGGCCAGGCCGTGGCCCAGAGGGCTAAGACGGCGCAGACGGCCCGGATGGCCCGGATGGTCGCGGCCAGCGGCAGAAAAGTCGGGCTTGGCAAAGCTGTGGGCGAATGCGGCAGGCGCCGTGAAAGAACGGGACGCTGCTGCACCGGTCTGAAGCTCGCCCGCTGACCCGCGCGCGGCATCACGAACTGGTGCGTTGCGGCACCTCTGTCTGAATCCATAGAATGATTATCACCACCTGCATCAGAGCGCCGATCCTGACCGGACGCCGAGCGGACGCCGACCGGACACCGACCGGACGCCCGGCTGGTGGGCCCATTCTTCTGCCCCCTTCTCTGCCCAGCGGCCCCTTTGTTTTGTCTACCAGCGCGACTTCTGCACCCGCCAGCCTGAACTGGACGGATCCTGCCCGCCAGGCCTTGTTCACGGCATGGATCTCCAGTCTCAGCACCCGCCACGCGCTGGACCTGAGTCAGCTGCGTCTGGCCAGCGCCGACGCCAGCTTCAGGCGCTATCTGCGCTTGCCGGCGGGCGCAGGCACCGCCATCGTGATGGACGCGCCACCGCCGTTGGAAGACGTACGGCCCTTTGTGCGTGTGGCTGCGCTGATCCAGGCCGCAGGCTTGAACGTGCCGCGAGTGCTTGCTGCCGACGTGACCAACGGCTTTTTGCTGCTGACCGATCTGGGTGACCAGCTCTATCTGCACGCGCTGACCGAGGGCACCCCGGCGCAGGTCGATCAGTTGATGCGCCAGGCCAGCGCGGCGTTGGTGCGTTTTCAAAGCCAGGTGCCGGGTGAGCAATTGCCGCCGTTTGGGCCCGCGCTGCTGCAAGCCGAGCTGGATCTGTTCCCGACCTGGTGTGTACAGCGCGAATTTGGTCTGAGCTGGTCGGCAGCGCAACACAGCAGTTGGCAGGCCCTGTGCGACTTGTTGATCCAGAGCGCAGTGGCCCAGCCACAACTGGCGGTGCACGCCGACTGGATGCCGCGCAACCTGATGGTGTGCGAAGCAGCGGCTGATACAGCCCATGCAGCCCGTGGTGGCCTTGGACCCCAGGCGACTTGCGGGCCGACACTGGCCTCACCCGGCATCCTGGACTTCCAGGACGCTGTCTGCGGCCCCATCACCTACGACATGGCCTCGCTGCTCAGAGACGCCTTCATCTCCTGGCCCGAAGAGCAGGAACTGGATTGGGTGGTGCGCGCCTGGCAAGCAGCACGCTCAGCCAAGCT
>JBBQIB010000019.1:0-29479 GCA_038324515.1 Burkholderiales bacterium | reverse complement strand
GCAGTCGTCGCACGGGTTTCATGCTGCGGATTGGATCACCTTTTGGTGCCCCGCCTGACGCGTGCGGGTGGCTTCAGGCGACGCGTATCAACTTCTTGTTGACGAACTCCTGGATGCCTGCGGCAGACAACTCGCGCCCGTAACCTGAGTTTTTCACGCCTCCGAACGGCAAGTCGGGCATCGACACGGCGGCAGAATTGACAAAGACCATGCCGGTCTCGATGTGGCTGGCCACGCGGCGACCCCGCTCGGCGTCTTGGGTGAACACCGACCCACCCAGACCAAACGGCGAATTGTTGGCCAGCGCTATCGCTGCCTTTTCGTCAGCCACTTTGAAGAACATGGCCACGGGCCCGAAAAACTCCTGCGCGAATGCGGGGTTGTCTTCAGCGATGTCGGTCAGGATGGTGGGCTGCATGAACTGACCCGGCAGCTCTTGCACCCGGTCGCCGCCGATCAACACCTTGGCACCATGGGCGACAGCCTCTTGCACCTGCTCCAGCAACTTCGACAGCGCGCCGGCCGAGCTCAGTGGCGCCAGGCTCGTGCTTTCGTCCATCGGGTCGCCAGGTTTGAACCCGGCCATCGCGCTTTTGAACTTGTTCAGAAATTCTTCTGCCACCGAATCAACACAGATGAAGCGCTTGGATGCCGTGCAGGCCTGGCCGGCGTTGCCCATGCGGCCGCTGATCCCGTGTTTGACCGCCTTGTCGATGTCGGCGTCTTCCAGCACGATGAAGGCATCGCTGCCGCCCAGTTCCAACGTCGACTTCTTCAGGTTCTTGCCGGCTCGGGCGGCGACCACGGCACCTGCTGCTTCACTGCCTGTCAACGCGACACCCCGGATGCGCCGATCATCGATCAGGGTTGCCACCTGCTCTTTCGAGATGAACAGGTTGGTGTACGCCCCGTCGGGTGCCCCGGCGTCGCTCATCAACTTCGCAAATGCCAGCGCGCACTGCGGCACGTTCGAGGCATGTTTGACCATCACCACGTTGCCAGCCATCAGGTTGGGTGCAGCGAACCGCGCGATCTGGTAGTAAGGGTAATTCCACGGCTCTACGCCGAGCAACACCCCGATGGGGCTGCTCTCCACCACTGCCCGGCCTTTGTCGGTGTCGAGAACCTCGGGGGCCAGGAAAGCCTCGCCATGCTCTGCGTAGTAGTCGATGATGGCCGCGCTGAGCGCCACCTCGCCAGCGCTCTGTTTGATCAGCTTGCCCATCTCTTGCGTGGCGAGCTCAGCCAGTTCCTGCTGACGCTCACGCATCAGCGCAGCAGCACGTTTGAGCACTGCTTTGCGTTGGGCGAAGCTGTGGTCGCGCCAGGGGCCTTCGAAGCACCGTTGCGCAAGTACCAGCTTGCTGTCGAGTTCGACGTCGCTGAATGCGTCGAAGGCTGTGCCGGTCTGGTTGTTGAAAGGATTGGTGCTTTGGTAGTTCATCTGCTCTCCTGGATACTTGGGGTGTCTGGATGCTTTGGCACGCACTCAGCGCTTGGCCACATAGGCCAGCAAAGCCTGGGCAGCTGGCGCTGACGACGCAGGGTTTTGACCCGTGATCAGCGGGCCGTCGCTCACCACCCAGGGCTGCCAGTTGGCCGCCTTGCTGTACTTGCCGCCGCATTCCACCAGTGTGTCTTGCACCAGAAACGGCACCACCTGGGTCAAGCCGCTGGCCTCTTCTTCGTCGTTGCTGAAGCCGGTGACGCGTTTGCCGCTGACCACCGATTGACCGTCCGGCCGTTTTGCACGCCACAACGCACCGGGCGCATGGCACACCGCCGCCACAGGCTTGCCGTCGGCCAGCATCTCCTCGATCAACTTCAAGGAGTCTGCGTCTTGTGCCAGATCCCACAGCGGGCCATGGCCCCCGGGGTAGAACACTGCATCGAAGCCATCAGCCACGATGCCCGACAATTTGGTGGTCTGCGCCAAGGCCTTTTGCGCGTCTGTGTCCTTCTTGTAGCGCTCAGTGGCTGCGGTCTGCGCGTCTGGGGCGTCGCTGGCGGGGTCCAAGGGGGGCTGTCCGCCCTTGGGGGATGCCAGTGTGATGGTGGCGCCTGCGTCTTTGAAGACGTAGTAAGGCGCGGCGAATTCCTCCAGCCAGAAGCCGGTCTTTTTCCCCGTGTCACCGAGTTGGTCGTGGGATGTGAGCACCATCAAGATTTTCATTCTTCGATCCTTGGGTTTGGACGGTTGATCCGGACGTTTGGTCTGAACGGTCGGGTGGGACGGTGCTGCCTGCATTGACGGCTGAACCTTGTCTGGGTCGTGCGTCAGGCCTGATCGGGCCTCGACCACCCAGCTGCAAGCTAACGCGAAGGTGGATTCCCGCGCATCGGAGGAGCCCACGAGTCGGTGTAGGACGACACGCTTAAGGCGACGCTGAACAAGTCCCCGCGAGTGTCCGTACCCTGGTATTCAGGTTCGCCATTTACGCCACAGTGGGGTGACCGGTCTGAGACCCGGCCCGACCCCGCTGCCGCCGGCTAGGCTTCGCTGTGCACCACGGGCAGCTCGGCGGACACCGATGTCCCACTGCCTGGGGCGCTGGTGATGGTCAACGTGCCGCCATGCGATTCGACGCGAAAGCGCATGCCGATCAAGCCGTGGCGGCCGAGCTGAGCCGCAGCAGTGTCGAACCCGCGCCCATCGTCGTGCACCAGGACTTGCACACGACCTGAGGCCAACTCGTGCATGGTCACGGTGACCCGGCTGCAGTGTGCGTATTTGCTGATGTTGGTCAGTGATTCCTGCACCAGACGGTAGATCGTCAACTCTGCTTCCTTGGCCACCCTCGACTCCTTGAAGCGGGTCACCACCGGCACGCCCAGGTTGGTGGCCACGTCGCTGCACAGCATGTCCAGCGAGGCGACCAGACCCAGCTGATCCAGCGCCGATGGCCGCAGGTTTTCCACGATGCGGCGTTTCAGGGCGATGCCTTCGTTCAGCCGTGAATCAATCGCCGCCAGCCGCAGCTTGACGACATCGGGCGTATCCGGCACGCGGCGCAGTCTGGCAAATTCAAGTTTCATGGCCGTCAGCAGGCCGCCCATTTCATCGTGCAGTTCGCGTGCCAGCCTGGCGCGCTCATCCTCTCTGGCGGTCACCAGATGCCCGGCCAGTTCGCGCAAGCGCTTGGTTCGTTCATCAACCAGTGCAGCAAGCCGGGCCTGCTCTTGCGCCTTGTGTTCGTCCACCTCCCGCAGGCTGCGGGCAAACAGCAGCGTGGCCAAAATTGCCAGCATCATCAACGCGTGCATGGCCACCCGATTGAGCATCAACGCGTCGTACAGAGAGACGCGATGGCCCTGTTGCAGATCGGCAGCACCGCGCAGCACCGATTCGAACTCGTCGCGCAGGACCGCGCGCTGCCGTCGCGACTCATCCCCCACCGACTGGCGCAGCGCCTGGGTTCTTTGGCCTTGCTCGACAAGTTGCCGCCACGACTCGAAGCGTGCCAATTGGGCTTCGATTCCCCCGCGCACACCGTCCATCGGTATCGTGCCTGCCGTATCGAGCTGTTGCACCAGGTCGAATGCCTGCTGCTGGATCCGACGTACCGCTGCTTCGGTTTGGCGTTGCGCTTCGGCTGCCGCCGGTTCGCCGGTGATCAAGAACACACGGCTGGCCACCTCATGGTCGGTCAATGCTTGCAGCAAGGCGGCCGATCGGATGCGCGCGTCGGTCAGAGCGATGCCACCGTCCAGCGTGTATTTAGCCCGGCGGTAAGTGCTCTCGGTGATGGTGATGCCCAGAATCGCGAAGCTGATGACCACTGGCAGCAAGAACCGGGTTCGCGCGGCAGTTTCGATCAGTCTCTTCAACATGCCATGCCCTCTTGGATGCAGACTGCGGAGGTGGCCTGAATCATCACGCAGAACCACCGCGCGGCAGCGCCAGGAAGAAGCGCAACATCTCGGCAGAAGCATCCGGCCCGGCGCCGTCGGTGAACGAGCCGCTCGCATCGCCCCCTGACCAGGCGTGGCCTGCACCGTGCAGCACCCAGGACTCGACCAGGGCTTCTCCGGTCGCGTGGTGGGTGTGCACGGTGCGGCTGTAGGCCCGTCCGCCTCGGCTGGTGCCAGCGTCGGTTCTGGACATCAATGCATCCTGATGCAGGTTTCTGGCGTGCGCGATGCAGGCCTGCAGCACGATGGCCTTGGCGTTGCTCTGCTTCACCGTTGTATCGCGGTCGCCATGGAACACGATGGTTGGCACCGCATGCGCAAGGCGACTCGCCCCTGCGGCCCCGCTGCCTCTGTGTTCGAGCCCTTGGGCAACCTGCGGTCTGCCTTTCATCGCCGACATCGCCGATGGGATGTCGTGAGCCGACGCGAAGGGCAGACCCGAATGCACGCCGGCCCCGGCGTACAGCCTTGGATAGGTCTCGGCCATGATCACCGCCATGGCGCCGCCGGCTGACAACCCGGCCACGAAGATGCGGTCTGGATCGACGGCCTGCATGCCCATCACTGCGCGGGTGATGCCTGCAATCAACGAGGGTTCGCCACGCGCGTGGCATTGGTCCTGCGCCTTGAACCAGTTCCAGCACTTCGACGGGTTGGCGCTGGGCGGCTGCTCGGGGTAGATGACGATGAATCCGTGCTCCTGCGCCAGACGATTCATCTGTGTGCCTGCGGCAAAGTCGTCTGCAGACTGCGTACAGCCATGCAGCATCACAAGCATCGGCATCGGCATCGGCATCGGCATCGGCATCGAAGCCACCGGGCTCGCAAGCTGCGGAGTCGGCACATAGATCTTGTAGGAGCGGCTGCCGGCATGGTTGCTGAAGCTGCGGCGCACAAATTGCCCTGGCGGTGCAGGCCTCTCGACGATCTGCGCGCGCGCTCCAGCCGTGCCGGAGCCTGTTTTGGCTGCGACGACACGGGCGGTCACGTCAATGACGGCGTCGTCGTCGGGCAGCGGCCTGGTTGGGCTGCCCTGGCTCACTGATGCCAGTGCCTGTCTGATGGTTTCGTTGACATCCAGCAGCGTACTGGCGCGCGTCTGCAGACCCGCACCAGCGAGCGCGCGCTCGATGGTGGCGCTGATGAAGTCGGCATGAGGGGCTGGCCGCCGGGAAAAGTACGGTAGTTTCATGATGTGGTGCTTCTTGGGTCTTCAGTTCATTCGGTCGGCGAGCGCACGGCGTACCGGTGCAGGGGCATGGAAGGCACCCAGCACCGACACCGACTCGATCGCCGCACGGGCCAGTTCAGGGCTCACGTCGTTGGCGATGCGCGCCAGGCCGACCACTTCGATGCGCAGCCGCCGACCGCTCTTCACGGCCTGCTCCAGGTCGGCACGGCTGCAGTGAAACAAGCCCAGCGTGAGGGTGCGGCGCGCGACGGCTTGTTTGAGCACATCGGCGTGCGCAGCCAACTGGTTGCGCACCGCCGTTCTGACCAGATCGGAGCGGTTGGCATAGAAGCCCTCCTGCACCAACAGATCGACCTGCCCGAGGTCGACGACGCCGATGTTGACCGTCATCTTCTCGGTGTCGCCGCCTCGCTGCCGGCTCTCAACCACGTCTTTACCCATGTTTTGCCATCCATTTGGATTCCGTTTGGATGGCTATTGGAGCACAATGTCAGCGACAGGGTCATGCCTAGAGACGCACGAACTGCCGAATCCGGGTCTTCGGGCTCCATCTGTCTTCCCGGTCGACCTCAGGGGAAGTCAGAGGCAAGGGGAAGGTAAGGGGGAGGTAAGGGGGGAGGCGGGCGAGCATCTGATGTCGGCCGCCAGAGTTCTTGAAGTCCTACGCCGGGCATCGGCACGGGCCGACACGCCGCGCAGCGAAAGAATCGCAGACTGAAGTTCACCAGCAATCAAGCTCTGGCACCTTGTCACTGTTGCGTCGAAGACGGCGCGACGTCTGTGTGAGGTCCAAGAAAGACCACGATGATGAACAGAAAACTGTCTGCCCTTGCTCTGGCCTCGGCTCTGAGCCTGTGTGTTCCGATGACCAGCGCCGCGCTGGATTCGCGTCCGACGACCGCCTCGTCGAATGCTTCGCCGCGTGTCACCGGATTCAATGTCGATCAGGTGGCGCAGTTGGCTCCCGGCACCGATTTGCGATTTACGCTGTGGGGCACACCCGGCGCCATCGCAGCGGTGCAAATCGATGGCGCGAGCCGCCCTCTGGTGATGTTCGAGTCCAGGCCTGGTGTCTATGAAGGCATCTACACGATCAGCACACGCGATCAGATCAAACCCGATGCGCATGTCGATGCCAACCTGCGCCTGGGCTCCCGGGTCAGCTCCGCCAGACTGGACGAATGGCTGCTGACGGGTGAGCGGCGTGGCAGTGAGAACTCCGCCATGCCAGCACCGCGAATCGACAGCTTCGAGTTGCGCGCCGGTCCCGACACCCGGTCGGGCAAGAGCATCGACTTCGAGTTGCGCGGCACGCCTGGAGGCCGGGCGATGGTGCGCATGGTGGGCGCACAATCCCGCTTTCGGCTGGACGAGCGCTCACCAGGCGATTATTTCGGTACCTATTGGCTGCAGCCCAGTGATCGTCTGCAGGACAAGGACCCGATCGTCGGTGTGCTGCGCGTCAATGGCCGCACCGTGACGACCCAGGTCGATGATGCCGTGCAACTGCGCCAGTTCTCGCAGCGCGGCGATGCACCTTGCAGCGATTGCGCAACCGTCGTGTCGGTCAACCGCATTGAGGTCAGCGGCGATGGCAACTACATCGGCGGCACGATCGCCGGCGGTGTTCTCGGTGCCGTTCTGGGCAACCAGGTGGGCGGTGGCAGAGGCCGCGATCTGGCCCGCGTGGCAGGTGTTCTGGGCGGCGCATGGGCGGGGCGAGAAGTCCAAAAGCGCAATACCGATCCCGAACAGCACTATGAAGTCGTGGTAGAGATGCGTGACAGCGGCGAGCGCAAAGTGGTGACGATGGAACAGCAGCCCGACTTCAAGGCTGGCGACGGTGTGCAGTTGAAGGACGGCGCATTGACCCGACTGCCTTGACGTCCCCAACATCGGGTGCGGCCGGTCTGGAGCGATTCATGTTCATTGTGAGGAGACTGCCTGTGACCGGCAGCTTGGAGGTTCAGATTGTCCCGATGCTGATCTACGGCGAGCATCAAGCGTGAAAGGCGTGCTCTTTGCCTACTTGGCCACCCTGGCAGTTTTGGCGGTTCTGGACGGCGTCTGGCTGGGTTATCTCGCGCGCGACTTCTACGCTCGCGAGATTGCGTCCATTGCCGCCGACCCGGTGCGCTGGTTGCCAGCAGCCATTTTTTACTTTGCCTATCCCATGGGACTGATCATTTTGGCGCTGCAACCATTGCCGACCTCCATCGCCACGGCGATGGGCCGCGCCGGCCTGGTCGGCCTGGTGGCCTACGGCACCTATGACTTGACCAACATGGCGACGCTGCAAGCCTGGAGCTGGCGACTGGCTTTGGTGGACACTGCCTGGGGCACTGTGCTCAGTGCAGCGATGGGAGCAGCTGCCTTTGTGGTGTTGCGCCGCATGCTGTGAGGGCTGACCCGCATCAACGGCTTTCGGCGTCAAGGCTCCAAGGTGTCAAGGTGTCAAGGCGCCAAGGTACTCAGCGCAGCAAGCCCGGTACGGTGGTCGCGCCTTCTGAGAGCTTTCCGCAATAGTCGATCAGGCTCTCAATCTCGCTGGACTTGTCGAACACACGGTCGGCGCCGAGCGCAGCGCAGCGCAGCCGTATGTCGGGCGTCGCGTAGTTGGTCAGCACGACCCGTTTGGCGCGCAATTGCATGGCCCAGGCTGAGCGCAGGACCGACAGGCCTGAGCCCGCAGCAAGAAACAAGTCGATGATCACCAGATCGATTTCGGCGGCGTTGTCGCGCAACGCGTTGACTGCGACCCGCTCTTCGCTGGCGCTGCCAACGACCTGGACGGGGGCCAACTCTTCCAGTGTCTCGGTCAGCGTTTCAAGGATGACGGGGTTGTCCTCGACGATGTAAGTTCTCAGCGGGGCCATGTCTCGCATTGAATTGGGTTTCTTGTCATGGGACTGCGGCGATGCGAGGACAGTACAAAGTTGGACGGGCGCACAGGTTGTACCAGCTTGCCGGGGCATTTTGGCGCGGCCTTTTTCTGCAGTTGTCGGAAGTCTCCTACAGCACGTAGCGTCCGGTTCCTGCTTGCCGCCATGCAGGCTGAGCTTACATTGATCCCAGCGCTGTGAACGCAGCCGAAGGCGATGCAAAGCAAGCCTTCAGATTCTTCAACCCACAACCCACAACCCACAACCCCACAACCCACAGGATCCCATCATGTACAACACCGAAGAAACCACCCGCGCGAAGAACCCTGACACCGCATCAACCGCCGTACAGCGGGTCGTAGACGGTTCGGACCATGCGGTGGCCGCTACCAGGGACCGCCTACGCGACGCCGCAGAGGCCGTCAGCGGTAGGCTGCAAAGGCTGCAAGAGTCTGGGGCCTCGGCACTGACGCACGCCGCAGCGCGCGCAGATGATTTGACACGCCAGGGCCTGGAGCAGGCCCGGCACGCCAGCCACGTGGTGCGAGAACAGGCCCATGCCAAGGGCGATCAGGCGGTGGGCTACATCCGCCACAAGCCAGTCCAGGCCATACTGATCGCTGCCGCAGCAGGTGCCGTGCTGGCCTGGATCCTGGGCCGAAGTGACCGTCCTCGTTGACGCCCGACTGATGTCGGCTCGCGCTTCGAGTTCGAAGTGCGATGCCGGCGGTGGCTTCGGTAACGCAGGCTCCTCAAGCTGAAACTCTTTCGTTGCCTCGGCGCGGGGTCAAAGTCTTGGCGGTCATCGTGCACTCTGACCTGCAGTGAGTCGTCTGCGTGCATCACCGACAACTCCACCCGCGTCGCATGGGCGTGCTGCGTCACATCGAGCAGGCTCTCCTTGACCAGTTGACAGCAATGCGAGACCGAGTTGATGCGGGGGCTATGGCATCAACTCCTCAATGGCTCTGCGCTTCAGTGTAATGCCGTCATCGAGCAGGCCATGCAAATGCCGGATGGGAGCATACCCACCGCCCTTCTGACCTCGGCTTCGGCATCGCGGTAGGGATCCAGACAGCTGCTTCTGCCAGTATCAGTCAGAGGCGCTGTGCAGTCTCGCATCGACCAAGCGCATCGGCACGGTCTGTGCAGCGACCCAGCCGATCATGCCAGCCGCTCGCCACGCCGTTGGTCTGCGAGTCTGCAGAACTGGCGCCGAGGCGGGCCTGGCAGGGACTCAGCCGTCGGCTGCAGAAGTTGCGCCAGTGGCTGTTGCCAGCTCTTCACAATAGCTGAACAGGTCCTCCAGTTCCGAAGACTTGTCAAAGACCCGGTCTGCGCCGAGATCCAGACAGCGGCGACGGATGTCGGCGGTGGCGTAGTTGGTGAGCACCACGCGTCTGCCGGCCAGGCCCAGCTTGGCCGCTCTGGCCAACAGCCCCAGGCCGGTGCCTGACTTCAGGAAGATATCCACGATGACCAGCTGCAGGTTTCCCTGATGCTCGCGCCAGCCCGCCAGTGCGTCTGCTTCGTTGGCTGCCGTTCCGATCACTTCGACACTGGCCAGTTCTTGCAGAGTCGCCACCAGATTTTCGAGGATGACGGGACTGTCTTCGATGATGAAGGTCTGGAGCTTGCACATGATTGGGGGAGAGCAGGGAAGGCGCCAAGAGCAATCGGGAAACATCCTGGCACGGCCTGAAAAATCAGATCCTCGCGCGCCTACTTCTCCAGCAGATCACTCAGCTCATCTGCGTGTTCTTCCTCGTCGGCCAGAATGTCTTCCAGCATTCGGCGCGTGGTGGGGTCGATGTCTGTCAACAGCTTGATCATCTGGAGATAGGCCTCCACCGCGACGCGTTCAGCGACCAGATTGGCTTTGATCATGGCCTGCAGATCGCGCGAATCGTCATACTCTGCATGGCTGCGGCCGAGCAGGCCTGCGGGGTTGAAATCGGGCTCACCACCCAGTTGGACGATGCGTTTGGCAATGCGGTCTGCATGCCCCAGCTCTTCGTTTGCGTGGACCAGAAATTCATCGGCAACTGCCGGCGAAGCCAGTCCAACCGCGGTGAAATGATGCCGCCGGTAGCGCAGTACGCAGGTCAACTCGGTTGCCAGGGCGTCGTTCAGCAACTTGATCACGTCCAATCTGTGAGCTCCGTATGCTGGCGTGACGGCGCCTCGGTCGAGGTTGAGCTTGGCTTTCTCAAGCCCGCTCTCGTCCAATCGCAAGGCATTGGCATTGGTATTGGTGTTTGAGGCTTGCGGCTGCCGAGCGCGCTGCCCTGACTGGGATCGTGATGCGGCGTCCGAATCGACCTTTGAAACAGCGGCAGTTGCCTTGGAAGTGGGCTCTGTGAGTGTGGTCATCTTGTGTAAGTTGCTTGAAGGTTGAGTGAAGTCGCTGCGGGAGAGAGCCGGCCGACCGCTGCGAACGGTGGGTTCGTTCTGCGTTCAGCGGCTCGTTCCGCCCCTCAGTTCTGACGTGTCACCACCAAACGGTTGGCGACGTTGCTGACACCTTCGACAGCGGCCGACAGAGTGGTGGCGCGCTCCTTTGATGTCTCGTCCGGTGCTGTGCCTGACAGCGTGACCGCCCCCTGGCTGGTATCGACATCGATACGCATCGCGCTGAGCTTGTCGTCGGTGGCCAGAGCGGCGTTGATCTTTGTCGTGATCGTTGCATCGCTGGCTGCCTGGGTCACCTTGTCTGCAGCACCGGAAGCTGCGTTCTTGGTGTCCTGAGCCATTTCGCGGGCGTCGGTCTTGGCTTTTTCGGCGTCGACTTTGGCCCCCGCGATGGTTGAATCCACTTGTTGGCCTACGGTTTGATTGCCTGGTTTGTCGCAGGCTACCAATGCAGCGGAGGCTGCCACCGCCAGGAGGGCAGTGATCAGGGGTGAGCGAAGCAGAATGTTCATCTGGGTTCCTTGAGTGGCCGGTTCTGTGCCTGACTGAAGCTTCTGGCTTCAAAGACAGGGTGTCGATTCCGGGGGGTTGCTGAGGTTGCTGAGGTTGCTCTTGTCGGGTCAAGTGCTGAGATGCAGTGTCCCGGCGCCCTCGAGGCTGCGACATCGGCGGGAAGCCCGATGCTGTGTCGGACGGCGCTGACAGCCGCCAGGCAGTCTTCAGTTTGCGAAGATTCAGGTTGCAAAGACTCGACTGTGCGCAGACCCGGATCCGGATGACTCGGTCAGGCAGCCCGCCGGCATCGTGTAGGACAACGCTGATCGCATGCCTGACAAAGTGCTGCTAGATTGCACGGGATGGATGCTGCGAGCACGCAGCCTCTGGGGCACGAGATACGGGCTTCGTGCCGTTTGAGGCCACTCCAGGCAACTCCAGGCCACTGCAGGCCACTTGAGCAAAACTCTCACAGAGCCAACACATGATCAGAGTAGCCATCGTCGACGACCACGCCATCGTGCGCTCCGGTTTGCGTCAGTATTTGTCCGAGCACGTGGATTTGCGGGTGACAGGAGAAGCCAGCAATGGCAAAGACGCCCTGACACTGGCGCGTTCGGGCGACGTGGATGTCATGCTGATGGACATCTCGATGCCTGACCAGGGAGGGATCGAGGCCTTGAAGGCCATCAAGTTGCGCTTTCCGGAAATGCCGGTGCTGATCCTCAGTGGTTTCCCTGAAGTCCATTACGCCACCACTTTGTTGCGTCAGGGCGCCAGCGGCTACTTGAACAAGGAGTGCGATCCTGAAGAGATCGCCAACGCCATCCGTACCGTTGCCCGAGGGCGAAAATACATCAGCCCAGCGGTGGCCGAATTGTTGGCAGACGGGCTGGCCGGCGGGTTGGAGCGGCCTGCGCACGAGATGCTGTCAGAGCGTGAGCTTCAAGTTTTTCTGCGCTTGGCAAAGGGCGAGACCATCGGTCACATGGCTGAAGAGATGTTCCTCAGTGTCAAGACCGTCAGCACTTACCGCACGCGCGTGCTTGAAAAGCTCAAGCTGGCCAGCAACAGCGATCTGACCTACTACGCGATGACCAACGGCCTGATCCAGTAACGACAGGGCAGGGCGCCGGACGTGCGCACGGGCATAGGCGTAGGCATGCCACGACGGCCGCGCATGACGCCCTGACGCCCTGAAGCTGCATCAAGTTTCAGGTTGATTGCTGTCGATCGTGCTGTTGCTGGCGCTCAACCGGCCAGTTTGCAGATCTGTGCACAGCGTCGCCAAAAGTTCGATGTCCCACGATTTGTCGAGCACCGCCTGAGCACCCAGCGCCAGGCAGGCCTGGCGCACTTCGAAGTTGATGTAATTGCTCATCACGATCAATGCGCATTCCCAGCCCGCAGCCTGCGCGTGCTGCAGCACGTTCATGCCCGAGCCTTGGTGCAAGAAGATGTCCACCACCACCAGGTCACATCGGTGATGGTTGCGCTGCAGCCAATCCACTGCAGCCCGTTCTCCATCGGCCCAGCCCGCGACATGCACTGGAGCCAACTCCTCCAGGGTTTTGGCGAGGTTCTCCCGAATCATCGGGTTGTCGTCGACGATAAAGACCCTCAAAGGCTGCGTTACGTCGAGTTTGCCGCGAAGGTCTGAATGGAGGCTCGTGGACTGCATGACTGGCGATTGTGCGGCTTGGCAGTGGCGACACTTGTCGGCGTCCAACGGCCCTGGGTGTCAGAAGCCGCTTACATCGACATACACCTGCGCGCGCCTGCACCCGCTCGCGGCGGCACGCGCGTCCCCTCCCGCGGACTTGTCGGGACTGTCCTACATCAGCGGGCGCGGCTGACCGACAGCACCGCCTGACGAATGCCTCCATATTCCCCAGACGTAGGTTGCGCAGAAGTTGCACGCTTTTCTCCTGCACAGCGCAGCTGGTCGAGCAGCCTTTGCCTGGTTCACACAAGCCCGCGATGGGCGCATGAACGCGATCGGATACCCGCGATGCCCCCTTCAGCGCAAGACCCGCACCGCGGATCTCCGCGTCCCCCTCCCAGGTTGACCGGCCATGAGCCACTGGATGCAGCGTCCGGGCCATCGCTGGGCAGACAGCAGGAGTCGGCACACCAGGCCGTTGCAGCGGACGAGGATCCTTTGCGAGCGCCTTCAGGCCCGTTCGCTTCGCGCGGCATTCAGGGTTTTGTGTTCACGGGCTTGGCCTTGGCCCTGTGCATGGCGTTGCTTGACTTGGGGCAGCCGGTGCTGTTGCCTTTGGCTTTTGCTGCCTTGTTGGCTTTTGTGCTGAACCCGTTGGTGACCTTTTTGCAGAGCATGCGCCTGCCCAGGGCCGCAGCGGTGGCCATCTCTGTGTTGCTGGCCCTCAGCGTGTTGACCGGCGCCACCCTGTTGGCGGCACAACAGGTATTGGCATTGAGCACAGAGTTGCCTGCCTACCGCAGCAATGTGCACACCAAGTTGACCCGCCTGCGCCCGGCCTTGTCGCAGCCTGGTGTGATGCGAGAGCTGAGCCGCATGTTGGGTATGGTCGAGAACGAGATCGACGCGGCCAGAAAAGTCTTGAATGAAGCCGCCCAGCCCAGGCTCAGGGCTCCCACCAAAGTGTGGGTCGAAGCTGCACCGCCTTCAGCCTTCCGGTCATTGGCGGGTTGGGTACAGCCCATCGTTACGCCGCTGGTCACTGTGGGGCTGGTGGTGGTGCTGCTGAGTTTCATGCTGCTGCAGCGCACGGAGATGCTCGACCGCTTCGTCAAGCTGATGGGCGGCGACATGCACGGCATCTCAGACGCCATGGCCGAGTCTGCCCGCCGGGTGAGCCGCTACCTGGCGGCGCAGTTGCTCGTCAATGCGGGCTACGGGCTGCCGTTGGCCCTGGGCTTGTGGTGGATCGGCGTGCCCGGGGCGTGGCTATGGGGGGGTTTGGCGGTAGTGCTGCGCTTTGTACCTTACCTGGGGCCGGCACTGGCCGCTGTGTTTCCTTTGCTCTTTGCCTTTGCGATGGATCCTGGTTGGTCGATGGTGTTCTGGGTGTTGGGCTGGATCCTGCTGCTGGAGCTGATCACGAACAACGTCGTCGAGCCACTGGCCTATGGCGGCAGCACGGGCGTATCGCCGGTCGCAGTGCTGTTGTCGGCGGCCTTCTGGGCGCTGCTGTGGGGGCCGGTGGGCTTGGTCGTGGCCACCCCGCTGACGGTCTGCCTGGTGGTCATTGGCCAGCACCTGAAGCCGATTCGGTTCCTCGGCCTGTTGTTGAGCAGCGAGCCGGTCTTCGACACCCCCAAGCAGTTGTACAGGCGCTTGATCTCTGGTGATTTTGCCGAAGCTCAGCGCATGTGCAAGGCCCTGGTACAGCAGGGGGGCGCGGCGAATTTTTATGCGCGGGCGGGGCTGCCGATGCTGAGTCTGGCAGCGGCCACCGCACCAGCGCTGTCCAGCGCCATGCACCGCCACCGCGTGGTGACCGGAACCACCGCATTGCTGGCAACCTTGAGGGTTCGTGATGTGGGCCTTGGGCCTGCCGCAGCGGTCATCTGGTGTGTCGGCGTGCGTGACGAGCTCGACACCCTATCAGCAGAGATGGCGGCCCATGCGCTTCGCCTGGCGGGTGTGCCGGCCAGGGCCTTGCCCTTGGCCGCGATGACCCATTGGCCCGAGGGCGATCCGTCTCTCGACGCGGGTCAGCACCTGTGGCTGTGCACTTTTGATGAGGATCCGCAGCCCGTGACGCGGCTCTTGGTTCGGCGCATCCGCGGCGGCGGCTATCGCCACCAGGTGGGGCTGGTGGCGTGGCGGCCTTGCCCCGGGCTGTCCTGGCCGGGAGCGGCTGCAGAGATGGACGTCGAGACGGTGATGACGTGTTTCGAAGATCTGCAGATGCAGGCGCAGTCATTGACTTCGAGCAGGGTCGCAAGCTTACATGCAACCACACCCTTGACTCTGGATGAGCTGGCGCCCAGGCCGACATCGACTGCTGCGCCGGCCCAGCTTCAGCAGGAAGATCAGCAGGAAGACCAGCAGGAAAACCAGCAGCAGAGTCAGCAGCAGAGTCAGCAAGACAGCTTGTCGCGCGTGCCGCAACGGGTGCAGCATGTCTTCGCAGTGCCTTTGGTGACTCTGATGCTGACCGGGCAGGGCGGTCCAGCGCGTTACTTCTATGCTGGCATCCGAGCGTGGGCGATGCAAAAGCATCCTCTGGCGCCCATGGCCGGTAGTCCGCTCGACCATGTGATGAGCAGCGGCGAGCCGCTGGTGTCCCTGGATTTGACCAAGGACCCAAGATTTGCAGGCAGGGAGGAGCCGCAGTACGAAGGTCTGCCGGCTTTGATCGCTTTGCCTTTGACAGGCCCTCATTCGCAGCTGTTGGGGGTTCTGGCGCTGCATCACAACGCGGGGCAGATACTTCTGAGCGAAGAGCTCGAGTTGTTTCGCTCGATGGCAAGAGAGGTCTCGCTGGACCTGAGACAGATGCTTGTCGCGGCGCAGCCTGCCCGCTCAAGAAAGCGACCACGGATCTTCGATTGGTTCACGTCCAGGTTCAGGCCCGCGGCTGCTGAAGGCGTGCCCCCGGTTCAACGCTGAGCCGTTGCCTTCAACCCCGTCGAGCTCCAGCGGGTGGCAAGTCGGTGGACCACTTGTCGGCTCTGTCCTACCGCGGCATGGGGCGGCTGCCGGCAACCTGGATGAAGGCCGGAAATTAGAGTTTGACCGTGGCGAAGAGATCCACCGCCACGTTTTACCCTTCACGCGACTGGCCACTGCAACCATTGTCAGCGAGTGAGGGGCCCACACCCACAGATGTGGATGCACATGAAATGCAGATACAGATGCAGGTGCACCGCACAAGTTCAGGAGAAAGCTCATGCTGCATTACGCCATTGTGTTCTTGGTGATCGCTTTGATCGCGGCCGTGTTCGGATTCACCGGAATCGCCGCAGGTGCCGCAGGCATCGCCAAGATTCTGTTTGTGGTCTTCCTGGTGCTGGCCATTGCCGGGTTTGTCTTCAACATGTTCAGTCGACGGTAGGTTCGAGGAATCGGGGCGCGGCCCCGTTTCACAACGCACTCTCTGGCCAGCGTGTGCTGGGCACGCTGAGTAGGGGTGTGCCGGATGTGCTTGCTGGACTGATGCCCTAGAGTGAAGCACGGGTAATGCGGAGTTGATGGGTAGTTGACGCGCAAGAGTTGCGGATCGGCACAGTCTGGGCAGGGTCACGAAAGAGACTTCGCCGAACCCCAGCTGAACCTGCGCTCGGGCTACCGCCCGGACAATGCCTTCGACGTTGGGGCCCTATGAGCATCAGAAATCTCGACTCGCTGATTGATCCTGCGTCGGTTGCCGTGATCGGCGCTTCGTCACGTCCCGGCAGCCTGGGCGCATGGGTCTGGCATAACCTGCATGCAGGCGGTTTTTCCGGGCCACTGTGGGCCGTCAATCCCAAGTATGCGCGGCTGGATGGTGATCCGGTATTTGCCACCGTTGCCGCGCTGCCGCAAGTGCCTGAACTGGCAGTGATCTGCACACCGCCCGGCACCGTAGCGCAGTTGGTGGCTGAGTTGGCAGAGAAGGGCACCCGCGCTGCAGTGGTGCTCAGCGCCGGCATGACGGCGCGGCAGCGCCAGGCCATGCTGGATGCCGCCAAACCTGTTTTGCTGCGCATCCTGGGGCCCAACTGCATCGGCTTGCTGTCGCCGCCGCACAAACTCAACGCCAGTTTTGCGCACCTGCAGCCGCTGGCCGGGCAGCTGGCTTTTGTCTCGCAATCGGGTGCCTTGCTGACCGCAGTGCTGGATTGGGCGCAGGGCCGAGGCATCGGTTTTTCGCATGTGGTCTCGCTGGGTGAGCGCGCCGACGTGGACTTTGGCGACATGCTGGACTACCTGGCCAGTGATGCACACACGCGGGCCATCTTGCTGTACATCGAGTCGATCGAGTCGGCGCCCAAGTTCATGTCGGCGGCTCGCTCGGCAGCCCGCAACAAGCCAGTCATCGTGGTCAAGTCCGGGCGCAGTGCGGCGGGCGTGGCCGCCGCCGCATCGCACACGGGTGCCCTGGCTGGCGCCGATGCGGTGGCTGACGCCGCCTTCAGGCGTGCGGGCATGCTGCGGGTGGACAGCCTGCAGGATCTGTTCACGGCCGCTGAGACGCTGACCCGCTTGCGTGATCTGGATGCCGAGGCGCCATTGAGCATCGTCACCAACGGCGGCGGGGCTGGCGTGATGGCGGCCGATGCGGCAGCGCACTACGGGCTGCCATTGGCCAGGCTGGACCAAGGGCTGCTCGCCAGGCTGGATGCGCAGCTGCCAGCCAACTGGTCACGCGGCAATCCGATCGACCTCATCGGTGATGCACCCGTGGCGCGTTACGTGCACGCCTTGCAAACCCTGCTGGACGACCCGGCCACCGGCAACCTGCTGTTCATTCACGCACCCACCGCCATCGTGTCAAGCGCCGAGATCGCACAGGCGCTGCTGCCACTGGCCGGCAGCCAGGCCGGCAAGAAGCGCATGCTGGCGTCCTGGCTGGGCGAGGAGAGCGTCATCAAGGCCAGGCAGAGTTTCAGGGCTGCGGGTGTGGCGACTTACGATACCCCTGAAGACGCCGTCCGCGCAGTGCACATGCTGCGCACCTACAGCGACAACCAGACCCAGCTGATGCAGGCCCCGGCCGCGACAGCGGTGCTGCAGGTCGATCTGCCTGCCGCCCAGCAGCTGCTGGCGCAGGCGCTGAGCGAAGGCCGCGAGATGCTGGCAGCGCACGAGGCACTGGCCGTGCTGGCCGCCTACGGGATCCCGGTGGCGGCGATGCGCAAAGTGGCTGCCGAGCCAGCGGCAGCGGCCGAGGCGGCCGCGGCGCTGGGTTTTCCGGTGGTGCTCAAGGTGCTGTCGGAGCAGATCAGCCACAAGTCCGATGTGGGCGGCGTGGTCTTGAACCTGGACGACGCTGCTGCCGTCGAGCAGGCCGCCACCGCCATGCTGGCGCGCGTGCAGCGGCTCAAGCCGCTGGCGGTGGTCGAAGGCTTTGCGGTGCAGGCGATGGTGCTGCGCCCGCAATCACACGAGCTGATCGTGGGCGCCAGCATCGACCCCACCTTCGGTCCGGTGTTGTTGTTCGGGCAAGGCGGCACGGCGGTTGAAGTGTTGGCCGATCGCGCGATGGCGCTGCCGCCGCTGAACGAGCCGCTGGCGCGCGCGCTGGTCCAGCGCACGCGGGTGGCCAGGCTGCTGGCCGGTTTCAGGGACACTCCGGCCATCGACCACGCCGCCTTGTACCGGGTGCTGATGGCGGTGTCGCAGATGCTGGTGGATCTGCCCGAGCTGGCAGAGCTGGACATCAACCCGTTGCTGGCCAGCGCGCAAGGCGTGCTGGCGCTGGATGGCCGCATCCGTGTGTCGGCCAGTCGGCCTGCGGGTGCCGCACATTTTGCGATCAAGCCGTATCCAGCGCAGCTGGAGCAGAGGGTTCAGTGGCAGGGCCAGCCGCTGTTGCTGCGGCCGATCCGGCCCGAAGACGAAGCCCAGCACCTGGCCTTTCTGGAGCGGCTGGACCCTGAAGACGTGCGCATGCGCATCTTCTACAGCCGGCGCAGCATCGCGCGCAGCGAGCTGGCGCGCCTGACGCAGATCGACTACGCGCGCGAGACCGCTTTCATTGCCACGCGCCAGGGCGAGCAGGGCGAAGAGACCTTGGGCGTGGCGCGCGCAATGGCTGACCCCGATAACGTGAATGCCGAGTTCGGCGTCATCGTGCGCTCTGACCTCAAGGGCCAGGGCCTGGGCCGGCTGCTGATGGACAAGCTGGTGCTCGCGCTGCGCCAGCAAGGCACCCAGAAGCTGGTCGCCACGGTATTGCAGAACAACACACGCATGCTGGAGCTGGGCACCGCTTTGGGGCTCAAGCTGGCCGAGGGGCAGGACGAGCCAGGGGAGAGGCGCTTGGAGATGGTGCTTTGAAGTGTCGATGCCATCTCGGCTGTTTCCAGGCTCTTGTTGGCGCGTTGCGCGCGTAGTTTTCGCTGCGCTTGGGGCGCGCCTGGGGCACGCCGAGGCCACACCCGGGCCACACCCGGGCCACTTTCGGGCCACGTCCGGGCCGCGCTCGCGCCCCAAGCACTGGCGCTGGCTGCATGGGCGATGCATTAAATTCCAGGCTCCCTGCCCTGAATCCATCTCGGATCCGGCCCCACCGGCAACTCTCTTGAACACACAAGCTGTACGCGCATGACGCCATTGCCTACCGATCACCCCGAACGCTTTGCGTTGGCGGAAGAAGTGCATGCGCGCCCTCCCGAGTCGGTGTCCGTGCCTGCTCGCGCCACCTACCTGGCATTATTGGTGGACTCGGACGAGCGCGGCCGCGAAAGCGCGCACCTGGCCAAGTTGTGCGAGCGTTACGCGGTGCCGCTGCCGTCGCGCGAAGTCACCCATTTCAGCGCCTGCATGGGTTTGTTGAACCTGAAGTGGGAGCGTCATGGCGAATTTTCTTCCTGGATCCTGATTGCCCAGGGTGCGGAGGAGAGCCCGTTTGCCCAGCCGGCTGCCAGTTTGCTGCCTGAAGGCTGGCTCAGGGGTCTCCCGGGTCTGACCGTGATGGCCGCGCATGCTGTGTTGGCCGAAGCGCCTGCAGAGTTGCCCAATGACGCCGACTTGAGTGCCTATTTCGGCAAGAACGTGGTGGTCGGGGCCGACGTCGCCGACGGCGCTGCTTTGGCCTACACCGATTTCAAGGTGCACCCCGACGGTTGCTCGCGTTTCTTGCTGTTGGGTCGCAACCTGTCACCGCGCGTCGCGGGCCAGATCCTGCAGCGTCTGTGTGAAATCGAGGCTTACCGGATGATGGCGCTGCTGGCGCTGCCGATTGCGCGGCGTCAGTCGCCGCGCATGGTGGCGATCGAAAAGTCGCTGGCGGCGCTGACCGATGGCATCGCCCGCGAAGAGGGCGCGGACGAAGCGCTGCTGCAAGAGCTGACGCGCCTGGCCGCTGAAATAGAGAGTGGTCTGTCGGCCAGCCAGTTCAGGTTTGGGGCCTGCAGGGCTTACGCAGAGCTGGTTCGCACGCGCATTGCAGAAATGCGTGAGACCCGTCTGCCGGATCTGCAGACCATCGGGGAGTTCATGGCTCGCAGGTTCGAGCCTGCTGTGGCCACTTGCTCGACGGTGTCTTCGCGCCTGCATGATCTGTCGGAGCGGGTGGCGCAGGCCAGTGGTTTGCTGAGTACCCGGGTGGACATTGCGCGCGAGCGCCAGAACCAGGCTTTGCTCAGCTCGATGGACCGCCGCGCCAAGCAGCAGTTGCGGCTGCAGCAGACCGTGGAAGGTTTGTCTGTGGCCGCCATCGTGTACTACGTCGTCGGCCTGGTGGCATACCTCGGCAAGGGCATCCAGGCCGGCGGACTGCCGGTGGATGCAGAACTGCTGGCAGCTGCGTCGGTGCCGGTGGTGGCCGTGCTGGTGATCCTGGCGGTACGCCGGGCGCGCCGCAAGATGCGCGCAGTGGATGGCCCGGGTTGAGCCGTGGGGGCCGACTTTCAAGGTGCGCTCTCGCGGGCCCGAACAGGGCGCACTGGCTGGCCCGGCCCGGCCGGCAGCCGCCGTTGACAGATACTGATGGGTTGCCACGGCTTGAGAAGTCAGGCTTGGACAGCGCACAGCGACTCCAAAGGCACGCAACCCCCAAGCCCTACAACCTGATCCTGAGTGATGTCTATCTCATTTCCTTTCAGCGCCATCGTCGGCCAAGACGACATGAAGCTGGCCATCCTGGTGGCTACCGTCGATCCCAGCGTGGGTGGCGTGCTGATCTTCGGCGACCGCGGCACTGGCAAGTCGACCGCCGTGCGGGCGTTGGCGGCGCTTCTGCCGCAGATGCGCGTCGTCGTGGGCTGCCGCTATGGCTGTGACCCTGACAAGCCCTTTTGCGCCGCCGCTGCTGCCGCCATCCCGGGAGCCGCTGCAAAGACAGCCAAAAGCGCAAGCGCCAAGGCCAGGGCTGCGGACAAGGATGCCTGTGAAGGCTACAGAGCCGGCAAGTCGGCGTTGGTGCAGGTGCCCGTGGTCGATCTGCCGCTGGGGGCCACCGAAGACAGGGTCGTCGGGGCGCTGGACATCGAGCGCGCCTTGACCCAGGGCCAGAAGTCCTTTGAGCCCGGCCTGCTGGCGCGCGCCAACCGGGGCTTCTTGTACATCGACGAAGTCAACCTTCTGGAAGACCATCTGGTCGACTTGTTGATCGACGTCGCTGCTTCGGGCGAGAACCTGGTTGAGCGCGAAGGCTTGTCGGTGCGCCACCCGGCGCGTTTTGTGCTGGTCGGCAGCGGCAACCCTGAAGAAGGTGAGCTGCGGCCGCAACTGCTCGATCGCTTTGGCCTGGCGGTGGACGTCAAGACGCCGACCGACCTGCCCACCCGCGTCGAGGTCGTGCGCAGGCGGGACGACTTCGAGCGCGATGCCCACGCCTTCATGGCGCGCTGGCACGACGAAGAAGAAGCGATCCGCCAGCGCATCATCAAAGCGCGTCAACGCCTGCCCGCAGTCCAGACACCCGACAGCGCGTTGCACCGCGCAGCCGAGTTGTGCCTGGCTTTGGGCACCGACGGCTTGCGTGGCGAGTTGACGCTGATCCGCGCGGCGCGAGCGTTGGCAGCGCTGGACGGTGAGGCTGAGGTCGGCGATGTGCAGTTGCGACGCATCGCGCAACCGGCGCTGCGCCACCGCCTGCGCCGTGATCCGCTGGACGACACCGATGCTTCGGTGCGCGTACAGCGTGTGTTGGATGAGGTCTTTGGCGACTGAGGCGCCCGTGCCGCAACCCGGCGCAGCGCCAGCCTCTTCAGCACAGACGACTGAGGCGGCAGCCGGTCGGCCGGCCGCTGGGATCGCCGAAGACGCGCGACTGGCTGCAGCCCTGCTGCTGGTCGATCCCATCGGGCTGGGCGGGGTGCGCTTGCGCGCGCAAGCCGGGCCGGTGCGCGAGGCCTGGTTGCAGTGCTTGCGTGAGCTGATGCCGGCGCAGATGCAGATGTGCCGGGTGCCGGTGCAATGTGCAGAAGACCGCTTGCTGGGCGGCCTGGACCTGACGGCCACACTCGCAGCCGGCAAGCCGGTGGCACAACAGGGCTTGCTGGTGAGCGCCGACGGCAGCCTGTTGTGCCTGCAGATGGCCGAGCGCTTGCCCGACGCTGCAGCAGCGCAGATTTGCGCAGCCATGGACCGCGGCGCGGTGGCGCTGGCCCGCGATGGCATCAGCGCTTTGCTGCCGACCCGATTCGCCGTGCTGGCGATGGATGAGGCCTTGCCCGAAGACACGGCCTTGTCGCCCGCCCTGGCCGACCGCCTGGGTTTGTGGGTCGACCTGCGCGAGTTGAGCTGGCGCGACAGCTTGCCCTGCGATGCCGAGTGGGTGAGTGCGGTGAAGGAGGCGCGCCAGCGCTTGCCCGAAGTGCGGGTCAGCGACGAACTCGTGCAATCGCTGTGCGCTGCGACTTTGGCGCTGGGGGTTGATTCGGCGCGGGCGGCCTGGCAGGCGCAGCGCCTGGCGCGCGCCTCGGCTGCGCTGTTCGGGCGCGATCAGGCCTTGTCCGAAGACGCGGCGCTGGCCGCGCGGCTGGTGCTCGGCCCCAGAGCGACACGCCAGCCTTTGCCGGCGCCGTCCCAGGAAGATCCGGAGCAGGCAGAAGCGGAACCGCCTGAGCCGCCAGAGGTACAAGAACCCGAAGCCCCCGTTGGGCAAGACCCGCTTGCTGACGACGCCAGCGAGCCGCCGCCGCCGCCGACAGGCGAAGCCTCTGGCGCGGCACCTGATCAGCCAGAACAACCGCCGCCCGACAGCCCGCAGCCTCTGGACGAGATGGTGTTGGAAGCTGCCAAAGCTGCAATGCCCGCAGGCTTGCTGGCCGGCCTGGCGCGGCTGGCCGAGGGCGACCGCGCACGCGGTGCAGCACCTGCTGCCGGCCGCGCTGGCGCAGTGGCGATGGCGCGCAACCGCGGCCGCCCCTTGGGCGCCCGCCCGGGTGCGCCGAACGCCGGTGCACGCCTGCACCTGATCGCCACGCTGCGAGCCGCTGCGCCCTGGCAGGCGGTGCGCAAGAAAGCACAGCTTTTGGCGCAATCCCAACCGGGCATGCAGCCATTGGAAAAGGGTTTGTTGACGCAGCATGGCGATCTTCAGCCGTTCGCGAAGTTGCGAGTGAAGGTGCCGCTGAACGTGCCGGTCAACGTCCCGGTCAAGGTTTTCATCCGCCCGCAGGACTTTCACATCCGTCGCTTCCAGCAGCGGCGCGGCACCACCACCATCTTTGCCATCGACGCTTCTGGCTCGGCGGCGCTGCAGCGGTTGGCCGAGGCCAAGGGCGCCGTCGAACTGCTGCTGGCCGAGTGTTACGTGCGCCGCGATGAAGTGGCCGTGATCAGCTTTCGGGGCCAGCAAGCTGAGTTGCTGCTGCCGCCCACCCGCTCACTGGTGCGAGCCAAGCGCTCTCTGGCTGCCATGCCCGGTGGCGGCGGCACACCGCTGGCCAGCGGCATCGAAGCTGCAGCCCGGCTGCTGCTGCAGGTGCGGCGCACTGGCGCCACACCGGTGGTGGTGCTGTTGACCGATGGCCGCGCCAATGTCTCTCGCGATGGCCTGGGCGGCCGCCAGCGCGCGCAAGAAGACGCCATCGCCGCAGCACGCCACCTGCGCAGCCTGGGCGCGCAGGTGCTGTTGATCGATACCTCGGCGCGGCCCGAGCCTGCTGCCCTGGCCCTGTCGCTGGCCATGGGCGCCCGCTATCTGGTGCTGCCGCAGGCCGACGCGCGCAGCCTGTCGCGCGCCGTGCAGCCGCAAGCACGTCGTGCCGCTTGAAGAAAGTGTGAAGGCAGTCGCCGGCTTGCCCGCGGCACTGGCTGCTGCATTTGAACCCGCACCTGCTGCTGTGCCAGCCGACTGGCCTGGGCGCGACAACAGCCACGGTGTGCTGGTCGCCGGCCTGCGCTGGCACGTGCAATGGTTTGACCTTGCGCCTGCAAATCTCGCCGCCACGGACGCCGCGTCCGCAGTGCGCCGGCGCCCCACCGTCTTGTTGTTGCACGGCACAGGTGCCAGCACCCATTCCTGGCGTGGTCTGCTGCCTCACCTGCTGCCCCATGCCCGCGTGCTGGTGCCGGACCTGCCTGGGCACGCGGGCACCGAGCGCCCGTCCGCCGCCTCCGGCCTGTCACTGCCTGGCATGGCCAGCAGCCTGGCGGCCCTGTTGCAGGTGCTGCAGTTGCAGCCCGATCTGGTGGTTGGCCACTCGGCCGGCGCCGCCATTGGCGCGCGTCTTTGTCTGGATGGAGGCGCTGCGCCGCACAGCCTGCTCAGCATCAATGGCGCCTGGTTTCCGCCGCAGGGCGTGGCAGGCTTGTGGTACGCGCCGATGGCCCGGCTGATGGCCAGCAACCCTTTGGCGCCGCCGCTGCTGTCCTGGCATTCATCGCAGCCCGCGGTGCTGCGCCGCTTGCTCAAAGGCATCGGCTCGCCGCTGGACGAGCAGGGCCAGGCGCTGTACCGGCGGCTGGCCCGTCGCGCTGACCATGTCGCAGCGGTGATCGCGATGATGGCGGCATGGGATCTGCAGCCGCTGCTGCGCGATCTGCCCAAACTGCAGCCGCAACTGCACCTGCTGGCCGCCCAGGGCGACCGCGCCGTGCCGCCCGCCGGCGCGCAGACGCTGCGCCTGCATCTGCCTGGGGCCCATGTGCATCCGCTTCCTGGGTTGGGCCACCTGGCGCATGAAGAAGCGCCAGAGCGCGTGGCACCGCTGGTGCTGTCGCTGCTGGCTGGCGATGGGGCGCGTCGCTAGAAGCGATGCCCGTGGGGACGAAGTCGTGGGCTGTCGCCGCCGGCGCGCTTGTAAGAACCCCGTGGGCCAGAACCCTTGTGCGAGAACCCTGATTGACGGCTCGGCCAGAAGTGTCTATTCTAGTTGACAGTCAAGACTGACAAGCAAGCATGACGTTTGCCGGGTCTCGGCAGGAGACCCGAATGCCTTCCAATGCCCGCATCGAAACCGCCCTGCACGCGGCGCTGGCTGCCTCCATGGGGCTCGGTTGCCCGCCCAGATTGGTGGCGGCGGTCGAGCATGCGGTGTTCCCAGGCGGTGCCCGCATCCGCCCACAACTGACGCTGGCTGTGGCGCGCGCTTGTGGTGACGACCAGCCCGCGCTGGCCGACGCGGCAGCCTCGGCGATTGAATTGATGCACTGCGCATCGTTGGTGCACGACGATCTGCCCTGTTTTGACGACGCGCCGATGCGCCGCGGCAAGGCCTCGGTACACAGCGCCTATGGTGAGCGCTTGGCGGTGTTGACTGGCGATGCGTTGATCGTCATGGCCTACCAGGTCCTCGCGCGCGCCGGCAGAGTTGCGCCGCAGCGTTTGGGGCCCTTGTTGCTGTCGCTGGGCGATGCGGTGGGCATGCCCGGGGGCATCGTCGCCGGGCAGGCCTGGGAATGCGAGCCCCGTGTCTCGCTGCAGGAATACCACCGCCTGAAGACCGGCGCCCTCTTCACGGCCGCCACCATGTCGGGTGCGCTGGCCGCTGGCGGTGATGCCGAAGCCTGGCGCGCGCTGGGTGACAAGCTCGGCGAGGCGTATCAGGTCGCCGACGACATCCGCGACGTCATCGCCAGCCCCGAGCATCTGGGCAAACCCGTGGGGCAAGACCTGGCGCTGGGTCGCCCCAGCGTGGCGCTGGAGCATGGGCTGGACCGTGCGCTGCAGATCTTCCAGCGCTTGTTGCAAGGCGCTGTGGATGCCATTCCTGAGTGCCGTGGTGCGCCGATGCTGCGCGCTTTGGTGCGTGCTGAAGGCGAGCGCCTGGTGCCGCCCTCGCTGTGGCAACAAAACCTGCGCGCCGTGGCCTGAAAGGGCTGAGAGGCAGCTCAGCCATGGCCTCAGAAACGGGTGGTGTTGCCGGTGTTGCCGATGTTGCCGGTGTTGCGGGTGTTGCCGGTGTGGGGCAGCCTTTGCTGTCCTCTGCCGACAAGGCTGCATCGGCTGCCGGCTTTGCGCCGGCATCAGGATCGTCCATGCGCAGCACGCAGTTGCAGTCCACTGGTTGGGTAGGGCGCTGCCTGGATGCCGTGCAAAGCTGGGCGCAATCGCGCGTGGTGCAACCGCGCTTTCGCCGCTGGGCAGCGGGCTTCTGGCTGACGCGTGGTCTGGTGCGGCGCCGCGCAGGTGCGTTGTTTGATCTGGTCTCGGGTTTTGTCTACACGCAAGTGTTGTTGGCCTGTGTGCGCCTGGATCTGTTCGAGCGGCTGGGCGCCAAAGGCGCACAGAGCTGCGCGCAACTGGCACAAGCCGCACAGATGCCTGAGCGATCGATGCAGCGGTTGCTGGATGCAGCGGTGGCGCTGCGGCTCTTCAAGCGCCGCTTCGATGGTCGCTACGGCCTGGGCGCCCTGGGTGCACCGATGGTGGGCAACAGCGGCCTGGCGGCCATGGTCGAGCACCACGCTGCACTGTATGCAGACCTGCGTGACCCGGTGGCCTTGTTGCGCAACGAAGGGCAGGGCACGGCGATGTCGGCTTACTGGCCCTACGCCTCCTATCCGCAGGCCGATGCCATGCCGGCCCAGGCCGTGGCCGAGTATTCGGCACTGATGACGGCTTCGCAGCCGATGGTCATCGAAGAGCTGCTGGCCGCCTACCCTTTCGACCGTCACCGCTGCTTGCTCGACATGGGCGGTGGCGAAGGCCGGTTTGTCGCCGCTTTGGCTGCGCAAGCGCCCAAACTGCAACTGATGTTGTTGGACCTGCCGCCCGTGGCCGAGCTGGCTCGACAGCGCCTGGCTGCTCTGGGCCTGCAGGATCGGGTGCGCGCCATCGGTGGCAGCTTCTTTTCCGCCGATGCGCCAGCTGGCGCAGACATCGTGACGCTGGTGCGGGTGTTGTTCGACCACGACGATGCCCATGCGCTGAAGATTTTGCGTGCTGCGCGTTTTGCGTTGCCCACAGGCGGCACGCTGGTGGTGGCCGAGCCGATGGCGCAAGCCCCCGGAGCGCAAGCGATGGGCGAAGCCTACTTCGGTTTTTATTTGTTGGCGATGGGCCGCGGCCAGCCGCGCAGCGCGCAGGCGCTCGGCGCCTTGCTGCAACAGGCCGGGTTTCGCCAGGTACGCCAGCTTCGCACCCGCTTGCCCTTGCAAGCCGGTGTTCTTGTGGCGCAGGCGGCTGAGCTGGGATCAGGGTTTACTCCCATGCCCTCTGGGACGTCTCGGCAATGAGCAGCCAAAAAGTGCGAAGTCTTGATTTTTCATCCACCCCAAAAAGAGCGTCAGGCCCTATTGACAGTTGCGACTGTCAAGCTACCATGACACTCATGTTGTATCGAAGTACCCCCGGAACAAGGCACTCAGCCGCAAGGCCAGGTGCAGCCAAAACCTCTGGCTGGCTGCTTGATGGAGCACGGGCATGAAGACCACCGCCGTCGTGATGCAGGCCCCTCAGCAGATCGTGCTGAGCGAGTTGTCGCTCGAAGAGCCGGGTGATATCGACCTGGTGGTCGACATCGACCACAGCGGCATCAGCACCGGTACCGAGAAGCTGCTGTGGACCGGGCGCATGCCCAACTTCCCCGGCATGGGCTACCCGCTGGTGCCAGGCTACGAAAGTGTCGGCCGCGTGGTGCACGCCGGGCGCCACGCCAAACACCGTGTGGGCCAACGGGTCTTTGTCCCTGGCGCGCGCTGCTTCGGTCCAGTGCGTGGGCTCTTCGGTGGCGCTGCTGCCCGCGTGGTGGTGCAAGACGAGCGCGTCTACGAAGTGGACGCCGCCATGGGTGACCAGGCCGTGCTGTTGGCCCTGGCCGCCACCGCTTACCACGCAGTCGCTTGCGGCGGCCGGCGCGCTGCCATCAGCGCCCCCGATCTGATCGTCGGCCATGGTGTGCTGGGCCGCTTGTTGGCGCGCTTGACGGTGGCTGCAGGAATGCCCCCACCCACGGTCTGGGAGCGTGACGACACACGCAGCCATGGCAGCCAGGGTTACGCTGTCGTGCATCCCGATGCCGACGACAGGCGCGACTACAAGTCGATCTACGACGCCAGTGGCGACCCCCGCATCCTGGATGCCTTGCTGCCGCGTTTGGCCAAAGGTGGCGAGATTGTGTTGGTGGGCTTCTATTCAGAGCCGCTGAGTTTCAATTTCGCGCCTGCTTTCATGCGCGAAGCGCAGATCCGCGCTGCCGCCGAGTGGCAACGCGCCGACATGCTGGCGGTCAAGACGCTGACCGAAAGTGGTCGGCTCAACCTGGACGGCCTGATCACGCACCGCCAGGTCGCGGCCGACGCGCCGCAGGCCTACCGCACGGCTTTCGAAGACAGCCATTGTCTGAAGATGGTTTTGAACTGGAGTACCGAAACATGAATGCACCCACATCCACCGTCATGTTCATGCGCGACGAGCGCCTGAAGGCCGAAGCCGCGATCGAACCCGATCCGGTGCACACCTCGCCTGCATCCAAGACCACGCAGATCATCGCGATCTACGGCAAGGGTGGCATCGGCAAGAGCTTCACGCTGGCCAACCTCAGTTACATGATGGCGCAGCAGGGCAAGAAGGTGCTGCTGATCGGTTGCGACCCCAAGAGCGACACCACCAGCCTGCTGTTCGGCGGCAAAGCCTGCCCGACCATCATCGAGACCAGCAGCAAGAAAAAGCTGGCGGGCGAGGCGGTGGCCATTGGCGATGTCTGCTTCAAGCGTGACGGTGTTTACGCGATGGAACTGGGTGGCCCTGAAGTCGGCCGCGGCTGCGGCGGGCGCGGGATCATCCATGGTTTCGAGACGCTGGAGAAACTCGGCTTTCACGACTGGGGTTTTGATTTCGTGTTGCTCGACTTCCTGGGTGACGTGGTCTGCGGCGGCTTTGGTCTGCCGATTGCCCGCGACATGTGCCAGAAGGTCATCGTGGTGGCCAGCAACGACCTGCAGAGCCTGTATGTGGCCAATAACGTGTGCAGCGCGGTCGAGTACTTCCGCAAGCTCGGTGGCAACGTGGGTGTGGCTGGCGTCGTCATCAACCGCGACGACGGCACGGGCGAGGCCAAGCAGTTTGCTGCTGCAGCCGGCATCCCGGTGTTGGCCACCATCCCTGCCAACGACGACATTCGCCGCAAGAGCGCCAGCTACGAAATCATTGGGCGGCCTGGCACGCAGTGGGCACCGCTCTTCGAGGAGTTGGCCACCAACGTGGCCGAGGCGCCCCCGGTGCGTCCGAAACCGCAGACGCAGGACCAGTTGCTGGCCCTGTTCAGCGCCGAAGTCACGGGCCGCAACTTCAAGATGGAGCCCGCCACGCTCTTCGACATGGTCGGCAAGACCGAAATCATCAAGCCCACGCTGGAAGTCGTGTACGACGCCGCCTGACGCGAGACACACCGATGAGCGCCAGACCCACCATCACCAATCCCGCCGCCCTCCAGGGCGACGGTTCCGGCTGTCACTCCGGCAAGGACGCCATGCTCGACGCAGCGAAAGCAGCGGGCAAGAGCGAAACCCTGGCGCAGTACGCAAAAGACTACCCGCTGCCTGAAGGCGCCG
>JBBQIB010000018.1:0-30624 GCA_038324515.1 Burkholderiales bacterium | reverse complement strand
CCCGCATTTGCGTGAGCACCGTCCTACAATTCGAACAAATCGTTATTCCCGTGAGCAGCTGTTGCGCGCCTTCAGGCCGCGGGCGAAGTCATCGTCTGGGGCGTTTGAACTCGGCGTTTGACTGTGCGGCAGCACCGCTGGTGCCTTCGCCGGCATCGGTCACCGATCGGTCCGTAGGTTGTCGGGATCCAAAGGTCCGCGCGTAGACGCAGGTGAACTCGGCACCCACCAGCAGAATCTGCGCTGAAAAGTACACCCAGAGCAGCACAACCACCAGCGAACCGGCCGCCCCGAAACCCGACGCGACCCCGCTGCGGCCGATGTAGGCGCCGATGAGGTATTTGCCCCCCGTGAAGAGCAAGGCAGCCAGCAAGGCTCCAAGCCAGACGTCTGCCACCAGGACACGCTGGCGCGGCATGACCTTGTAGATCAGGCCGAACATGAATGCCACGAGCAGGAAGCCGCCGATGGCATTGCCGACCTCCACCACGGCCTGCCAGCCGCCGAAGACAGGATCCAGACGCCGACCCACGGCAGCGATCACGGCACTGGTGACCAGCGACACCACGAGCAGGAACCCCACCGCGAGGATCAGACCGAACGCCATCAGACGGGCTCGAACAAGCGTCAGCCAGCCGCTCCTCTGGGCCCGCCCCGGCAGCCGCCAGATCCGGTCGAGCGCATCCTGCAGTTCGGCAAACACGGTGGTGGCACCGACGAGCAAGAGCAACAGGCCCACGGCGGTGGCGGTCAGGCCTTCAGTGGGTTCGCGCACGCTGGCCAGCAGGCCCTGTACCGCGCCCGCGCCCTGCTCACCCATCAAGTCCTGCAGCTGTGCCTGGATCTCGCCGCGCGCGGCATCTTCCCCGAACACCAGCCCGGACACCGACACCACGATCAACAGCAGCGGCGCCAGCGAGAACATCGTGTAATAGGCCAGCGCCGCCCCCATGCTGGGCACGTAGTCGTCGAGCAAGGCATTGGCGACCTGCTTGAACAGACGCCACCACGCGGCAGGCTGGCTGGCGGTCATCACACGGGGTCGTCGCTGCTGGCCACCTCCAGATGGCACAGACCCTTGACACTGGTCTGCAGTGTGCTGGCGATGGCCCGCGCTTCGTCAGGTGTGGTGCCCGCCTTCAGACGCATGGTGATGGTGCCGCGAGCACGCTGCCCACCCGGTACAGCGAGCGGTTCGCAGACGATGGTGACGGGGGCCTCGTCCGGCCAATGGTCGGTGGGCGCCAACTCCCGGACGATGTAGTCATAGACGTCAGAATTTTGTTTCGGCATGCAGGCACCCGGGAGCGATGGCAATGGATGGAGGGATGTCGCGCTGCCGGTCTGCCGCTGCGACGCGGGGGTGGCTGGCCGTGGCTGGGGCTGTATGGGTGGCGATTGCTGCGGCAATCAGCGCTCTGCCGGGTCGGTCCCGGACAGCGGCAGGCCAGACGTTTTTTCGCGGTGGTCGTGCAGCCGCCCGAGCGTGCTGTCCAGCAGGCGCACCAGCTTCTGCGCGGCGCCGTTCACGGCCTGTTCCAGGCTTGGCGCATGGTCTGTCACCGCCACCGGCTGTCGGCCCTGGAGACGGGCCTCCATCATGCACCGCTGGTCTTGCTGCCCGCTCTTGCCACCGTTTTCATCACCCAGGTGAACTTCAACCCGGGTGACATGCTCGCTGAAGCGCTCCAGCGCCTGTTCGACGGTGGCACGCACCTGCGCGGCCAGCGCCTCGGTGCCGTCGATGTGCACATCGGTGTTGATCTGAATTTTCATCGGGTTCTTCCTTGGGGTTCGGGAAAGAGGCAGCGCGTGGCGCTGGCGTCAGGGCAAGGCGCGGTGCCGGCCGGTCAGTGGCGAAAGCTCGCCGCCACGCCAGTCTGGCACGGCATGCGGTCGGCGGGCAGCACATGCACCACACCGCCCAGACTTTCAACCAGCGCGCCCAGATCGTCGAGCACGTCGTCCACCCGCGGGTTGCCGATCTCGGCAGGGTCGATGCGCCCGGTCGATCGGTCGATGCGCCCGGCCACCTGGCGCTCGGCCTCGATCAGCAGCACAGCCACACGGCCCGCCACTGCGGCGTGGGCAACTTGCGACAAATCCTCGCTGCCCAGCCCGCGCCCAGCAGCCACCGCGTAGGCATCTCGCCATGCGGCCTGCTGTGCAACTTGCAGCGGCGCTGCCACGTCCCAGGCGCGCTGCCGCAACACGTCGTGTGCCAGGCCCTGGGGGTCGAGCATCAGGCCGTCGGCCATCAGAAACGGGTTGTGGCTGATTTTGCGGAACAGGTGGTGGTGTTCGGGCAAGGCAGCCAGCATCAAGGGCAGGCCTGAGGGACGTGAATGGTGCTCCAGCACGGCGCGGTCCACCGCCCGGAAAAAGCGCTCGGTGTCGCCGTCGATCGCGTCTTTCGCGCCACCTTGGCCGTGATGCACGGCCGTGTTGCCGACACCGCTTCCGGCATTGCTGGACACGCTGGTGTGCGGCTCGGTGCGCTCGTTGACCAATCCTGCGGTCATCGTCTGTGGCACGCCGGCCGCCAGCGCAACGGCATCAAGCGCATTGCGATTGCCTTCGTAGAGCTGCACCTTGTTCATGCCCAGCGCCAGCACCTGGTAGCGCCCGGTCGACTGCAGCCATCGGCGCAGCGGCTTGGTGTGCAATGTGTCGGCCACCACCGCCAACTCGGCCACCGGCCGATGCAGAAGGTACACACGGAACAAGCCCGGTGCGCCCAGCACGGCCAGGCCGTCGAGCGTGTGGTTCCAGAAATCGTGGTCTTGTGCGAGCACCTCGAAGGGCGCCAGAAGGGCCTTGACGGCATCGGGCGCATGTTGCTGTTGCAGCGAGGTCTCCAGCGCCTTGACCAGATGGCGAAACCGGATCGGGTCTTGCTGGTTGTCCGGGTGGCGCCTGTGGGTCGGCTGGTAGAGCGACAGGCAGGGTCGCTCATGGAAGGACACCAATTCGGCCAGGCTCGCCTGGGTGAGTGTGTCAGGGCTGTGGGTGGTTTTCATGTCGCATCCTTCGGTGGTGTCTTCGGCCTGGCGGGATGCCACGACATCGACAAGCCACAGACATTCTGGCCAAGCCTGCAACCAGCACGCAGGCCTGGACGGGTTATCAGTTTGCCGTATTCATGCGGTCTCGTCTGTCGGACAACACGCACTTGTCGGGCCCCGCGTGCAGCGCGCACAAAGCCTGGGTTGCCGCCGTGAAGGCCGCCTCGACAGCCAGCAGATCCTCCGGTTCCTGCACCGCTTCCCGGGCCCCTTTGACGATCATGCCGGCGTGGCGCTGCAGGCAGGCTGCGTCCGGCGCGTTTCGCACATGGCCGGCGATCTGGGCGATGGCCTCGAGCATGCGGATCGCCACCGCCGGGTTCGACCGGGCGTTTTGCCTGATCTGGTTGAACGCGGTGTCCACGATGCCGGAAAACGACGATCCCTGCGCCACGAGCCGCAGCCGCCCGTCACTGTCGAAGCGGGCGGCTGATGGCATGTCGCGCTGTACCAGACGGCACAGGCCCGATCCCAGCCGGTCCACGCAGGCGATGGCCGTGAAGGGGTCGTTGATACCCGGCGACAGCGCCCGCACGGCGATCTCGACCAGCTGCAGGACCGAGAACTCGGCATCCTGGGCCGCAGTGCGCTGGTTGCCGAGCACAAACGCTGCGTTCATCTTGTCGACCAGGGTCTGGGTGACACGGTCTGCGGGCCAGACCATCGCAATCGCCCGCCCTTTGACGAGGTAATGCCCCGGCCGGCGCTCCAGGCGCACCAGCAGGTCGTCCTGGCTGGCCATTGCCATCAGGGCGTCGGCATCGATCACCTGCAGATAGCCGTCTTCAGCGGCAGCCACAGCGCGGGCCTCGCTTTCGAACGCTGCAGGCAGGTCGGATGCATTCAGCGTTTGCGAGATCTCGGAGGCAGGCTTGCCGAGGTGGCCGGGATACAGCCTGTCGATGCCGTCGTCCAGTTCCTTGCCGACCCGCGCCACGACCTCGTCGGCCTGGATCGACACCGAGACGTGGTGGATGAAATAGATCAGGACGCCGATGCTGACCATGGCCAGCAGCACGCCGATGCTGACCGACAGATGCGGCACGAAAGCCGCCTCGTCGGCGCGCCGGATGGTGCGCAGCACGAGCAGGCAGTAGACGAACGTGGCCACGAAGGTGCCCAGCACCACCTGGTTGGCGGTGTCGCGCATGAAGTTGCGCAGCAGGCGGGGGCCGAGTTGAGACGAGGCGAGCGACAGCGCCACCAGCGTCATCGAGAACACGGTCCCGGCGATGGCGATCATCGACCCGGCCACGGTGCCCAGCAGCAGGCTTGCACCTTCGGCGCCACCGGAATAGATCCAGGCAAGGCGCGGCAGCCGGCCCTCGGCAATGGCCTTGTCGGCATCGACAGTGGAGAAGGCCAGCGCCGAGGCCAGGCACGCCATGACCGCCGGCACGAACCAGAAACTGGTTCGCAGCAGATCCCAGTGTTTCAGCAGCAGAGCTTTCAAGGCGCCTCACTTCGATCGACGCTCCTTGAGCGAAGCGCCCGACGTTGCGGGAAACGGTGCACCGAGCATAGGTGCTCGCCCAGGCAGCAGGCTGTCCGCTACCGCACCAAGGCCAACACACGCCAAGGCCGATCCGCAGCAAGGAAAAAAAACACGGCAAGGCACCCACGCCCCGACCAGGTAGAACGGCGAATCGCGCGTTGGCGCTGGGGCTTGCCTGTGCGCCAGCGCACAGACGCAGCCGCGCCAGACGCGCACCTTAGGATGCCTTTAACCGTTGAAAGCCGGGCCACCATGCTGCGCCAATCGAAAGACCTGCTGGATCTCGCTGTCGTCGCCACCGACGTCCCGACCGACGGCACCATCGGCGACGTGAAGGATCTCTACTTCGACGACGAGGCCTGGGCAATCCGCTACCTCGTCGTCGACACCGGCTCGTGGCTGTTCAGCCGCAAGGTGCTGATCTCGCCGATCGCCGCCGGCAAGCCCGATTGGCCGAACAAGCTGCTGCCGGTCTTGTTGACCCGGGCGCAAGTGAAGGCCAGCCCCGACATCGACACCGACCAGCCGGTGACCCGACAGCACGAGACCGCCTATCTCGACTACTACAGCTACCCGTATTACTGGGGGGGCATGGGCTTGTGGGGCGGCGGCGGCTACCCCTACATGCTGATGCCCGGTGATGCCGGCTACATCCCCGCCACAACCACCCCCGCAGAGGTGAACATCGCCCAGGCACCAGCCGGCACGCACCAGACTGAGAGCCAGCGTGAGCACAACCCGCACCTGCGCAGTTGCAAGGCGGTGGTGGGGTACAGCATCAAGGCCATCGATGGCGAGATCGGCCATGTGCAAGGTCTGCTCGTCGACGAAGAGACCTGGGCCATCCGGTATCTGGTGGTGCGCACCGGCAACTGGTGGCTTGGCCACGATGTGCTGGTGGCGCCACAGTGGATCCAGCTTGTGAGCTGGGAAGACCAGACCGTGGCGGTCGATCTGACGCGTGATGCACTGCAGCAGGCACCCCGGTACGACCCGGCAGTGCCGATCTCGCGCGAGGCGGAGGTCGCCATCTACAAGCACTACGGCCGTGCGGCCTATTGGCCTAGCGAGGCGCCGGCGGTTTAGTGTCGACGGCAGGCGCTGTCGAAGCACGGCCTGCCACGCCACCCGATGCGTCGCTGATCGACAGCGCCGCGCTGGCCCTGGCGCTCGGCACCGACCTGGACCAAGGCCTCGGCACTGAAGAGGCTGCAGCCCGGCTGGAAGCAGACGGCCCCAATGAACTGCGTGCGGTGCCACCCGTGCCAATGTGGCGTCGTGTGCTGGCGCAGTTCCAGGATCCGCTGGTCTACCTGCTGGGTGCGGCAGCCGCCGTGGCCCTGGTCGCCTGGTGGTTCGAAGGCCGTGGCCGCCCGGGTGCGGCCGGCTGGCCGCTCGATGCCATCGTCATCGCCGCCGTGGTGGTGCTGAATGCGGTGCTGGGCTGGCTGCAGGAGGCCAAGGCGGCGCAAGCTGTGGCAGCGCTGGCCAGGATGAGCACCGCCAAGTCGGCCGTGCTGCGCGACGGCACCGTGGCCCAGGTGCCAAGCGCCGAACTCGTCAAGGGCGACCTGCTGGTGCTTGCCGAGGGCGATGCCGTGGGTGCCGATGCGCGCCTGGTGCAGGCCGCCGCGCTGAAGCTGCTGGAGGCGCCGTTGACGGGCGAGAGCGAGGCTGTGCTGAAGGATGCGGCAGCGCTGCCAGGGCCTGCGGCACTGGGCGACCGGCTGAACATGGTTTTCAAGGGCACGGCAGTCGCGCAGGGCACCGGGCGTGCCATCGTCACCGCCACCGGCATGCAGACCGAGATGGGCGGCATCGCCACATTGCTCGACACCACGCCCGACGCACCGACACCGCTGCAGATCGAGATTGCGCATCTGGGCAAGGTGCTCGGCATCGCGGCATTGGGCATCGCTGGCGTCGTGGTGGCCACGATCCTGCTCACCTCGGACATCCATGGCGTGGCCGATGTGGTCACGGTGCTGCTGCTCGGCGTGTCGCTGGCCGTGGCCGCCGTGCCCGAGGGGCTGCCGGCGATCCTGTCGGTGGTGCTGGCGATGGGCGTGCGCCGCATGGCGCGCCACCACGCCATCGTCAAGAAGCTGGCCTCGGTCGAGACACTCGGGTCGGCATCCGTCATCGCATCGGACAAGACCGGCACCCTGACCCGCGGCGAAATGACACTGCAGCGCGTGATGATGCCCTCGGGGCGCATCGACATCACTGGCGTGGGCTATGCCCCCGAGGGGCGGGCGGTGCAGGCGGGCGCAGAGGTGCCCGCAGGCTCGGTGCCCGACGGTCCGCGCAACGGTCTGCCAGACGGTCTGCACGACGCGCTGCGCGCCGTGCTGCGCGGCGGCAGCCTGGCGGGCAATGCCCAACTGCAGCAGGCCGACAGCGGCACGTGGGTCATCCAGGGCGACCCCACCGAAGCCGCGTTTCTGGTGGCTGAGCGAAAGCTGGTGGGCGGCGAGCAGGCCACGCCTGGCCGCAAGCAACGCTTCGAGCGCATCGGCGAAATCCCGTTCACTTCGCAGCGCAAGATGATGTCGGTGCTGGTGGTCGACCATGCCGATGGCGATGCGCATCTGCTGTTCACCAAGGGCGCGCCCGATGTGCTGCTGGCGCATTGCACACACGCCCGCCAGGGCGCGGCCACGGTGCCACTCGATCCTGCCCTGCACGCGCGGGTGCTGGCCGATGTGGCTGCGATGGCCGATGCCGCACTGCGCACGCTGGCGGTGGCGCGCCGCACGCTGGCGCCAGACGCGCAGATGCCGACCGATGCTGCGGGGTTGGCCGCGCTGGAGCAGGGTCTGGAATACCTCGGCGCCGTCGGCATCATCGACCCGCCGCGCGAAGAGGCGGCCGCCGCCATTGCCCAGGCGCGCCAGGCCGGCATCCGCGTGATCATGATCACCGGCGACCACCCGCGCACGGCGGTGCGCATCGCAGCCGACCTCGGCATCGTCGACGCCGGTGCACCGGTGCTCACGGGGATCGACCTCGACCAGGTGGACGACAAGCACTTCGCGGCAGCCGTGCTGCAGACCTCGGTGTTTGCCCGCGTGGCGCCCAAGCACAAGTTGCGCATCGTGCGTGCGCTGCAGGACAGCGGCAACGTGGTGGCGATGACGGGCGACGGCGTCAATGATGCCCCGGCGCTGAAGGCTGCCGACATCGGTGTGGCGATGGGCGTGGCAGGCACCGAGGTGGCCAAGGAGGCAGCCCGCATGATCCTGGCCGACGATCACTTCGCCACCATCGTGCTGGCGGTGCGCGAAGGGCGTGGCGTGCTCGACAACATCCGCAAGTTTCTGCGCTATCTGTTGTCGTCGAACCTGGCCGAGGTGCTGACGGTGTTTGCCGGTGTGGTGGGCGCGGGCATCCTGGGCCTGCAGGCCACGGCCACCGGCTCGGGCGGTGCGGTGGTGCTGCCGCTGCTGGCCACCCAGATCTTGTGGATCAACCTGATCACCGACACCGGCCCGGCGCTGGCCATGGGCGTCGACCCGATCGCCGACGACGTCATGGCGCGCAAGCCCCGCCTGCGCAACCGGCGCATCATCGACGCCCGCATGGCGCTGAGCGTGGCCGAAAGCGGCGTCGTGATGGCGGTCTTCACCCTGCTGACGCTGGACCTGTTCCTGCCCGGCGGGCTGATCGAGCCCGTGCACAGCTGGCTGGGCACCGGCCCGCACAGCGTGGAACTGGCACGCACCGCCGCCTTCACGGTGCTGGTGCTGACGCAGCTCTTCAACTGCTTCAACGCGCGCTCGGCATCGGCCTCTGCATTCCGGGCAGCGTTCTCGAACCGCTGGCTGTGGGCCGCAGTGGCGGTGTCCACCGCGCTGCAAGTCGCTGTCGTGCACCTGCCGTTCCTCAACCTCGCGTTCGGCACCGTGCCGCTTTCGGCGGGCCAATGGGGCGTGTGTGTGGCGATGGCCAGCGGCGTGCTCTGGTTCAGTGAAGCGCGAAAGTGGTTGCGACGCCGCTAGGCGCGCAGGCTCAAACCACGGGTCAGGGTCAGGGTCAGGGTCAGGGTCAGGGTCAGGGCCTGGGTCTTTGGAAAATCTGCAGGCCAGCTCCTGGCCAGTCGTCCGCATTTCTAGAATGCGGCTTTCGAGCCCTGACCGAAAGCCCATCATGATCGTCGAGCGCATCTGGACCGGAAATGCCTACCGCAACTACAACTACCTGATCGCGTGTGCCGAAACCGGCGAGGCACTGGCGATCGACCCGCTGGACAGCCAGAAATGCCTGGCCGTCGCCGGGGACAAGGGCTGGCAGATCACGCAGATCCTCAACACCCACGAGCACCATGACCACATCGGTGGCAATGCCGCCGTGGTGGCCGCAACGGGCGCGAAGGTGATCGCGCACCACCAGGCCGGTTCACGCATCACCGGCGTCGACCGTGGCGTCAAGGCCGGTGACGTGGTCAAGGTCGGCAGGACTGTCGAGCTCGAATGCATGGACACGCCGGGCCACACGATGTGCCATATCTGCCTGCGTTCACACACCGCCCGGCCGGCGCTGTTTTCGGGCGACACGCTGTTCAACGCCGGGGCAGGCAACTGCCACAATGGCGGCAACGCCGAGGACATGTACGCAACCTTCGCCGACCAGCTGGCCCGCCTGCCCGACGACACCCAGGTCTACCCGGGCCACGACTACATCGAGAACAACCTGCGTTTCACGCTGGCGCGCGAGCCGGACAACGCCGCTGCACAAACCCTGTTGACCAGCGTGACCGGGCAGGATCCGGCGGCCATGCACGTCACCACGCTGGGCGAGGAAAAGCAGATCAACACCTTCCTGCGCCTGACCAGTGCCAGCGTCATCGCGGCGCTGCGCCTGGCCTTCCCCGACCTGCCAGAGCGGCCCGACCCGAAGACCGTCTTCATCAAGCTGCGGGAGTTGCGAAACCGCTGGTGAGCGTGGACTGCAGGGGCAAGCTGTAGTGGTGGCGCCTGCGAATGCCTTCGCCGGCAACACTGCTTGGCAGACGCGCGCGCCTGACTGCTGCCGCTGTGCCCGCTCGGGCACCACTTGAGGTTCGCTGCCGCACAGACGGTTCGTGCCTTTGCGTTTAGAAGGAAACCTGGCTTGGAACGGTGCGCTGGCGTTGGCGCGGTCTCACAGGCTGCGCATGCATCGCGACCACTTCAGTTTTCAAACCGACATCAGGAGCTTCTCATGCTGTCATTTCACACGCTGTCACGCGCGGCGGCGGCTACTTCCGGCCTTGTCGCATGTGCCCAGGCACCGGTTGATCGGGCCAAGCATCGAGCGGGGATGCGATGAACGCCCCCACACGGACACTTGCGCACCCCGGCGCTGCCTACGGCTTCTATTGCAGGCTCACGGGCCTGCCTTTTGGCGATGCAGTGGCAAGGGTCACCGACGCGCTGAAGGCCGAAGGATTCGGCGTGCTGACGGACATCGATATTCAAGCGACGATGAAAGCCAAGCTGGATGCCGACGTGCCGGCCTATCGCATTCTCGGTGCCTGCAACCCAGCGCTGGCCCACCGTGCCCTGACCGCCCAGCCTGATATCGGGCTGCTGTTGCCGTGCAACGTTGTCGTGCGCGAAGAGGCCGACGGCGGCCAGGTGGTGGGGTTCATGGACCCTGTGGCCGTGATGCAGATGACCGATGACCCTGCGGTCGCGGTGGTGGCTGCAGAAGTGCGGGTGCGCCTGGAGCGCGTTCGTTCAGCGCTGACGGCTGCCGCCACGCCCTGAGCGGCGCGCGGATCTGCCCGACTCGGCCATGCGCCCGAGGCCGTTGCTTGCTCGCCATCCGGGAAGGCGGCTGCGCTCAGAAGCATCGAAAGAAAGAATCCATGGATATGCCTTGGGAACACCGGCCCGCGTTGACTCCCGCCAAGGCGGGTGACCACCAAAACGGCCCCGAAGCGCTCGGCAAGCTCCAGGATCCGGTTTGCGGCATGGCTGTCACGGCGCAGTCGCCGCACCACCTGGAGCACGACGGCAAGCCGTACCGCTTCTGCAGTGCCCGCTGGCAATCGAAGTTCGCGGCCGATCCGCCGGCTTGCACCGCAAGGACGACCGCACCAGCGACCCGATCGCACCCGGCGTGTTCCCGGCTTCGTTCATCTCGATGGGCCGTGTCGCGGTCTACTTCGAGGCGGCCGTGGTCATCATCTCGCTGACGCTGTTCGGTCAGCTGCTGGAACTGAAGGCCTGCTCGAAGACCTCAGCTGCGATCAAGTCGCTGCTCGGCCTGGCACCGAAGACGGCCCGCCGTGTGAAGCCGGACGGCAGCGAGCAGGACTTCGCGCTCACCGACGTGCACGAAGGCGACAGCCTGCGCGTGCGTCCCGGCGAGAAGGTGCCCGTCGTTGGCGGGGTGGTCGAAGGCAGCAGCGCCATCGATGCGCCGATGCTGACGGGCGAACCGTTGCCGGTCACCAAGCGGGTCGACGACCAGCGCATCGGCGCCACGCTCAACAACGGCGGTGCCTTGCTGATGCGCTCAGCGCACGTAGGGTTGGCCACGGTGCTGCCGCAGATCGTCCAGATGGTGGCGCAGGCACAGCGCTCAAGCGCACCGATGCAGCGCATGGCCGAAACAGTGGCGGCGACCGGCACGCTGCCGCGCTGCAGTCGGACTGATGCCACTGCTGGTCGTGACCCAGCAGCGCACCCGGTTGGGCTGCCCTCACCCTGCCATGCGATAGCCAGCCGCTGCAAGCTGATGTGCGTCAAGTCATGTGCTGTGGCGCACTGACACAATCGCGGTGTTCGGCGTATACCTCGTGCATGTTGCACGGTCGCGTGCAACAAACCGGGGTTGCACGCAGCTGCGGTTGCAGCTGGCCCAAGGCTGCACCGTGCACCGCTGGCCATGCCCCAACCTGCTGCAAAGGAAACAGACCATGTCGTACCAGCGCTCGCTGCGCAGCGTCGTGCTGGCGCCGTCGATGGGCCTGTTGATGGGCATGTTGACGGGCCTGTTGACGGGCCTGGCCGCCTTGCCGGCAAACGCCAGTGACGACTGCGATGCGCCGGTGGAACGCTGGCAATCGCGTGAGGCCGTGCGGGACATGGCGGCGCGTCAGGGCTGGCAGATCCAGCGTCTGAAGATCGACGACGGCTGTTACGAGCTGCGTGGCACCGACGCACAGGGCCGCAGCTTCAAGGCCAAGATCGATCCGGAGACCCTGCAGGTGCTGAAGATCAAACAGAAAGACCACAACGGCAAGCGAGAACACGGGCGGTGACCCTGCGCTGGCCGCGCGTCAGACCTGATGGCCGCTACCCAGGCGGTCAGCCCAATCGAATCACCCCACACCGGAGCATGCCCATGTCCAAACCCTTGTTGACCACCCTGGCCACCGCCAGCGCACTGGCCATGTCCATTCTGCCCACCCTGGCCCACGGCCGCCAGGTGACGCTGACCGCACAGCTCAAGAGCTACGGCGGTGACGGTGCCTACCTGGCCGCCTACCTGGCCGATGCCAAAGGCGCCTATGTGCGCACACTGTGGGTGGCCGGCGGCAAGGCCAAGTACTACAAGCATCTGTCCGACTGGAACCGCCTGTCGGCCGGCGACAACAAGCGCCTCGCGGGCGTGACGGGCGCCAGCGTGGGCGCGGGGCGCACGCTCAAGATCACGGCCGACCTGGCCGACGCACTGATCGATGCGGGCTACGAGATCCGCATCGACGCTGCTGCGGAGGACATGCGCGACAGCCCTTCGGAGATCCGCGTGCCGCTGTCCGCCGCCAACGCCGGCAAGCCGCAAGCCGGCAAACAGTACATCCAGTCGCTGACTTTCCAACTGCCCTGACGGCCGCGCGCATGGGCTGGAAATCCATCCACCGCTGGCTGGGCCTGACGGCGGGCACCCTGGCGCTGGTGCTCGGCCTCAGCGGCGCCTTGCTGGCGGTCGATCCGGTGCAACAGGCCTGGCAGGCTCCGGCCGTGCCCGGCGATCTGTCGGTGGCCACGCTGGTGGCGCGCGTCATGCGCACCGTGCCGGGCGCGGAGGAAATCCGCCGCCTGCCATCGGGCGCCATCGTGGTGTTCAGCTTTGACGGCGACCAGCCGCAGGCGTCCTACGTGGACCCGGCCGATGGCCGGGTGCTAGGCCCCTGGCAGGCGTCGGTACTGCCGCGCTGGGTGAAAAACCTGCACCGCACACTGCTGTTGGGTGACGCCGGCCGCTGGGGTGCGGCGGGCATTGCAATGGCCATGGGTGGGCTGTGCGTCTCGGCCCTCGTGCTGCTGCTGCGCCGAATGGGCGGCTGGCAGCGCCTGGCGGCGCGGGTGCATGGATCGCTGGCGCAGCGCATCCACGTGGTCGCCGGGCGGCTGGTGCTCGCGGTGCTGTGCCTGACCGCGCTCACGGCGCTGACCATGAGCGCGTCGACCCTCGGGCTGGTGGCACTGGACGCCGGGATCGAACCAGACGTCGTCTCTGCAATCCCTGTGGACTCGGTGGCCACTGCCAACATCGCCTTGCCCACTGCGCAGCTAGCCATGCTGCAAAGCCTGTCGGTGCAGGGCTTGCGCAGGCTGAACGTTCCGGCTGCGGCTGACCCCGAGGACACCTGGAAGGTGAGCACCGGCCTGGGCGAAGCCTGGATCGACCGCTACTCGGGGCAAACGCTGGCCTGGCAGGCCCGCACCCTGGCCCAGACCATCAACGACTGGGCTGTGGTGCTGCACACGGGTGAAGGCGCCTGGCTCTGGGCGGTGGTGCTCGGGCTGGTGGGCGCCTGCGTGCTGTTGTTCTGGCTGTCGGGTGTCACCATTTGGTGGCAGGCACGCGGTCAGGCGCCGCAGGTCACGGGCAACAGCCCATTGGCGCAGGCCGACGTGCTGATCTTCGTCGCCAGCGAGGGCGGCACCACATGGGGCTTCGCCCAGACACTGCATGACGCGCTGGTGCAGAACGGCCACCGCGTGCACACCCGGGCGCTGGAGCTGTTTCAAACGACAGCCGCCACGCGGCAGGTGTTCGTGCTGGCCGCAACCTATGGTGATGGCCAGGCCCCGGCGCACGCCAGCCACGCCCTGGCGCGCATCACCAGGCTCAAGCCCGGCGCTGTGCCCGTGCCCGTGACGGTGCTGGGCTTCGGCGACCGTCAGTTCGGAACCTTCTGCGCCTTTGGCGAGGCGCTGGAGCAGACCCTGCGTGCCCAGGGCTGGCCCACGCTGTTGCCGCTGGAACGCATCCACCAGCAATCGAGCCAGCAGTTCGCGCGCTGGGGTGAAGCCCTGGCCCAGGCGCTGGGCGAGCCCCTGGTGCTGACCCATGTGCCGCGTCTTCCGCCCACCACCGCGCTCACCCTCGTGTCGCGCCAGGGCTTTGCGCCCCCCCCGGGGTCGGCCTTCCAGGCCGCAGCGATCCTGCGCTTTTCCTGGCCCGTGCAGAGCCTGGGGCAGCGCCTGCGCGGGCTCGGCCTGGCGCAGTTTGCGGCGGGCGATCTGGTGGGCATCGTGTCACCGGGCTCGGCAGTGCCGCGCTACTACTCGCTGGCGTCGGGCCAGGAAGACGGCTTTGTCGAAATCTGCGTCGGCCAGACGCCCGGCGGCCTGTGCTCTACGCACTTGCTGGGCATGCAACCGGGGGACCACGTCGCGGCATTCATCCGCACCAACCCCGGCTTCGTGCTGCCACGCACACGGCGCCCGGTGGTGTTGATCGGGGCGGGCACGGGCGTGGCACCGCTGGCCGGCTTCATCCGCTGCAACGACAGGCACATTCCCATGCACCTGTACTTCGGTGGCCGCGACCCTGCCCGCGATTTCTACTTCGGCCCCGAGATCCAGCGCTGGCTCGGTGACGGGCGCCTGGCCCATGTGCAGACGGCGTTCTCCCGCGTGCCCAGCGGCGGCGGCTACGTGCAGGATGCGCTGCGCCGCGACGCCGAGCGCCTGCGCGGCCTGGTGGCCCAGGGCGCGATCCTGCGGGTGTGCGGCGGCCGCGCCATGGCGCAGGGCGTGGCCGAGGCCCTGGACGCCGTGCTCGCGCCTCTGCGCTTGAGCGTGCTGCAGCTCAAAGCGCAGGAACGCTATGCCGAAGACATCTTCTGAGCCTGCTGCGCGTGGCCAGCGCAGCACCCTGCATGGCACGGCCATGGGCACGCGCTGGTCGGCCAGCGTGGATGTAATCACCGGCCTCGACCTCGGCCCCAACCTTGACCTGGCGGCCCTGCGACGCGACCTGGCCGCTGCGGTGCAGCGGGTAGATCAGCAGATGTCGCCCTGGAAGCCCGACAGCGACCTGATGCGCCTGAACCGTGCGCCGTTGGACACCTGGGTGGACCTGCCTGCCGATCTGCTGGAGGTGCTGGCCTGCGCGCTGGACGTCCACCGCCTGAGCGCGGGCGCGTTCGATCCGGGCGTGGGGGCGCTGGTCGATGCCTGGGGCTTTGGCGCGGTGCGCGATGCGCCGGACGCTGCGGCGATCCACCGCGCGCGCCAGGCCGCAGCGTGCCCAACCCATGCGGCCCTGACCCTGGACCCAGCCGCCCGCCGCGCCCGCAAATCTGCGGACCTGCAACTCGACCTGTGCGGCATTGCCAAGGGCTACGCGGTCGATCGCATGGCTGCCGTGCTGCAGCAGCACCGCGTGCCGCACGCGCTGGCGGCGCTGGATGGCGAGTTGCGCGCCGTGGGCAGCCAGGCCAGCGGCGCGCCCTGGGCGGTGGCGCTGGAGCGCCCCGAGACCGGGCGCCGCGCCGTGCATGGCGTCATCGAACTGCAGGACCTGGCCGTGGCCACATCGGGCGACTACCGGCGCTATCTGCAGGTGGGCGATGCGCGCCTGGCGCACACCATGGACGCACGCCGCGCCGCGCCGGTCCACAACACCGTGGCATCGGTCACCGTGCTGGCAAGCAGCTGCATGCACGCCGACGCCTGGGCCACTGCCCTGCTGGTGGCCGGCCCCGGCGAAGGCCTGGCCCTGGCGCAGCGCATGGGGCTGGACGCACTGTTCCTGCTGCGCGGCTCTGACGGCTTGGTGGAGTTGGGGCTGGGCCGGTTCGGGCACCAGCACGTGCCAGACGACACGCCCGGACGGCGCTGGGATCCACCCCGAAACCTTGAACCCGAGAAATCACCATGAATCTGCGCGCCCTGGCTGTTGTGATCGTGCTGGCCGTGCTGGCACTGTTTGCCATGCTGAACTGGGTGGCGTTCACGACGCCGACGAGCTTGACATTGGGCTTCACCGAGGTCAGCGCGCCGCTGGGGCTGGTGATGCTGGTCGCCACCGGTGTCGTCAGTGGTGTCTTCCTCTTCTACATCCTCCTGCAGCAGGGGGCCGTGCTGCTGGACGCCCGCCGCACGGCGAAGGAGTTGAAAGACCAACGGGAATTGGCGGACCAGGCCGAGGCCTCGCGCTTCACCGGGATGCAAACCTACCTGGAGGCGGAGTTGCGCAGGTTGGAGGCGCAGCGTGCCACCGCCCACCGCGCGTTCGGCGCCCGCATCGACACGCTGGAGCAGGGGCTGCAGGACAAACTGGATGAATCAGCGCGAACGGTAGCGGCCTATCTCGGTGAAATTGAGGACAAGCTCGATCGCGTGCTGACGCCGCCTTCGCGTTCCTGATCGCGCTGCTGCCGCAGTGGCGTCGGCCGGTGGGGCCATGCCAGCCGGCAGCCAAGCCACGGTGTGCCGCCCAGCCTGGTCGAACTGGTCCATGCCGATGTGCCCGCCAAAGGCGGTTCAGCCGCCGCTGCGCAGCAGCAGTGCCGGGTTGGGCCGCATCTGGGCGAGCAGGTAGTGCGCGCCGAGGCCGAGGCCGAGGCTGCTCACGCCGGCTGCGGTGAGCGCGCCGGTCCACTACAGGCCTGCCGGGCTCATGCCCAGCCGCCACTGCAGCAGCCCAGCGGCCAGCGCGCTGCCGGCCAGCAGGGCAAAACCGGCGGTGACGCTGGCGAGCAACGCGTATTCCCACAGCAGCACGCGGCGCAGCAGCGAATGGCGCGCGCCGAGCACATGCATCACGGTGGCGTCGTACACCTGCCGGCTGCGGCTGGCCGCCACCACGCTGGCCAGCACCAGCAGGCTGGCCGCCAGGCACACCCCCGCCGCCACCGCCAGCCCGCTGCTGGCGCGGCCCATCAGCGCACGCGTCTCGCGCAACACCGACTCGGTGCGCACGGTGGCGATATTGGGCGCCACGGCGGCCAGGCGGTCTTGTGCAGCCAGCGTGTCGCCGGCCGGCATCCAGGCCGCGCCGACATGGCGCGTGACGAACGGGTCGAGCACAGCGTCACTGAAGATCGCTTCCAGCCACAGGCGCGACTGCATGCGCCGCTGGCTGTAGATGGCCGCCAGCTCGGCATCCACCAGCGTGCCCATGATGTCGAAGCGCAGCCGGTCGCCGATCTGCAGGCCGAGCTGGTCGGCCTCGCGGTCTTCCATCGCCACAAAAGGCGCGCCTGTGTGGTCGGCCGGCCACCAGGCACCCCGGTCGATCATCACGTCGTCGACATTGCCGCTGCGGTCGCTGAGCCTGTGTTCGTCGCGCGCTTCGCGGGCGCGCTGGGCGTCGCCGCTGCCCCGCAGTGCCACGCCGTTCACCGCCGCCAACCGGCCCAGCACCAGCGGCGCAGTCTGCACGCGGGCCAGCCCGGGCGAGGCTTGCAGTGCGTCGCGCAGCACCGCAATCTGCTCGGTCTGCACGTCGTAGAACACCAGCGCTGGCGCGTTTGCGGGCACGGTGTCGTTCACGGTGCGTAGCAGTGTCATCACCACCAGCGTGCAGGCCACCAGCAGCGTGAGCGCCGAGCCGAGTGACAACAGCGCTGCGCGCAATGGCGAAGCCGGCTGCTGCAGGCCAGCCGGTGCCAGTTGCAGCGCCAGCGGCAGACCTGGCTGGTGCTGCAGGCGCACGGCCAGGCGCTTCAGGCCGCGCGTCAGGGCGTCCAGCAGTGCCAGCAGCGCCGCCGTGGCGCCGATGAAGGCCGCGGGTCGGGCAGGCTCACCACCAGCAGCACCAGCAGCGCGGCGCCGGCCAGCGCAGTCAGCCACCAGGCAGTGCGCGGCGTCTGCAGCGCCTTGCCGTCGGTGCCGCGAAACAGCGCGGCCGGCGTGACCGACAGTGCGCGTCCGAGCGCCGGCAGTGAAAACGCCACCGCCGTCAACACACCGAACAGCAGCGCCACCAGCGCCGGCTGCCACAGGCCTTGCAGCAGCACCACCACCGGCAGGCGCTCGGCCACCAGCTGCGCGCCGGCCACCGCCAGCAGGCTGCCCAGCAGCACGCCGGCTGCACTTGCCAGCAGCGCCAGCAGCACGATCTGCAGCAGCACCATGGCCGCCAGCCGGCCGTCGCGCAGGCCGATGGCGCGCAGCGTGGCGAGCGTGGCGAGCTTGCCCTGCAGGTAGGCCTGCATGCTGTTGAACACGCCGAGGCCGCCGATGAAGAGCGCCGAGAAACCGATCAGCAGCAGGCCCGAGCCGATCTGCCCCAACACCTCGGCCAGGCGGTCACCACGCTCGTCATAGCTCTGCGCCTCGGCATCGAGCGCCGGGAAGGCGACCAGGAAGGCATCGCGCCAGGCCGCCGCAGGCATGTTGGTGCGCACGCGGTAGTGGTACTGCACGCGGCTGAGCGGCTGCACCAGGCCGGTCGCCATCAGTGCGCCGTCGGCTACCAGCACTGGCGCGCCACCCCAGTCGGCGCGCAGGCTGCGGTCGGGCTGCCGCAGGATCAGCGCGCGCACGGTCAGCGACAGGTCACCGATGTCCACCCGGTCACCCACCTGCAGGCTTAGCCGCTGTGCCAGCGCGCCGTCCACCGCCACGCCCCAGGGCAGTAGGCCCTGGGCGCCGCCACCCGCCGCACCAGCACCAGCACCAGCACCAGCCACGGCCGGCTGCTGCGCCAGCGTGGCGGCCAGCGTACCGGCGGGCACCAGGTCGACCGTGCCCACCAGCGGGTAGGCGCTGTCGGCGCTTTGCAGCGCGATCAGCTGCGCGCGGCCGTCGGCGGTGCGCAGCATGGTGCGCAGCTCAGTCAGCAGCGAGACGCTGCCACGCGCCGTGGCCCAGGCCAGCGCATCGGCGGGAAGCGGCTGCGCGGTCTTGATCTCGACATCACCACCGAACATCAGGCGTGCGTCGCTGCGCAGTGCATCGGCCACCTGCCGGTACAGCCCACCGCTGGCCGCCACCAGCGACACGCCCAGCACCAGGCAGGCGACAAAGATCCACAGACGGCGGCCGCTGGCGCGCAGGTCGCGCCAGGCCAGATCAAGCAGGAACGGCATCGGCGGGCATCCGGAGGCTGGCAGGGTCGGTTTCTTGCAGCTGCCCGTCATGCAGGCGCAGCACGCGGTCGCAGCGCGCGACAAACGACAGGTCGTGGGTGACCAGCACCAGGGCGGTGCCGAGGTCGCGGTTCAGCCCGAACAGCAGGTCGCGCACCGATTCGGCGGTCTGGTCGTCGAGGTTACCGGCGGGCTCGTCGGCCAGCAACAGGCGCGGGCGGTGCACCAGGGCGCGCGCAATCGCCACCCGCTGTTGCTCGCCGCCGACAGTTCGGACGGCCGGTGCTGCAGCCGATCGCCCAGGCCGACGCGGGTCAGCATCGCATGGGCCGCCTCGCGCGCATCGCGCCGGCCGGCCATCTGCAGCGGCAGCGCCGCGTTGTCGAGTGCGCTCAGGCTGGGCAGCAGGTGAAAGCTCTGGAATACGATGCCGACACGGTCGCGCCGCAGATCGGCCAGCGCATCCGCGCCCAGCGACCCCAGGTCCACACCGTCGACTGCCACGCGGCCGGAGGCGGGCCGCTCCAGACCGGCGAGCAGCAGCAGCAGCGAGGTCTTGCCGGAACCGGACGGCCCGGCAATGGCCACCCGCGTGCCGGCCGCAATCTGCAGGACGACCCCGCGCAACACTTCGACACGGCGCGCGCCGAGCGTGTAAGCCATGGTGAGTTGCCGGACCAAGATCAGCGGTATGTCCGGGGCTGCGGGCGCGGTGTGCGGCAGCGAGGGAACCTGCGGTGTGGGCGTCATGGCGGTCGTCATCGTCCATGTGAGCCGCACGGGCGGCCACAGGTTCCCAGGCCGCGCGGGCGCTTTCCCTCCTCGCTACACTGGTCCCCATGCCCAGCTGGGTGGTCACCTGCTTCCACACCGTCGTTCTTCTCCGGCCCGGTCTCTGAACCCCCGAAACTCCAGGCTTGCTGAGGGCCGCGCTGAAGCCCATGGCGCAAACCCTGGCGCTGGCCCATCCGCACATCGGCGTCTTGTCGGTCTTCACACTGGACAAGCGGATCCTGCATTGGCGGTGACCATTGCATGGCCACCCTGCCCCGGCGTGGCAACCGCCCGGGCATTGCAGACTTGAACACACGCCGCGCCGGGAACTTTTTCGCCCGCCGATGGCGCGGCGAAGTGCCGTTGCGCAGGCTGCTGTGGCGCGACATGCTCGGCATTGGCACGGCAGTCAACATCCTGGCCACGTTTGTCGCGCTGATGGTGGCAAGCCAGGGCGCTTCGGCGTGGGTGGCGGTGGCCATCCACTTCGCACCGCTGCCCTACAACGTCTTCCTGGTCGCGGCAGTCCACCGCGCGGCGTCCCGCTCCAGCTTCACGCTCACCCTGGCGCTGATCTGGCTGGTGGTCGTGACCGTCGTTTAGGCCTGCAGCGCAAAGCGCTCATTCCCGCCTGGCGGGGTGGGCCTGGGCACCGGCACCGCGCCGCCGATGCCTGCCGATGAGCGCGGTGTGTGCCCGGCTGTGCCAGACCCTATCGACCTGTTCCAGGCAGGGGCCGTCGCCTGTAGCGCGCCATCAGCGGCGTCACCGAGATGCCGTGCGCAACGATCGAGCTGACCACCACGGCCACCGTCAGCGCCACCAGGGTGGGCGCGTGGGCGGGTGGCAGGCCGTTGTTCAGCGCATGGCTCAGGTAGTACAGCGAGCCGATGCCTCGGATGCCGAACCAGCCGATGAGCCGGCGCTGCACCGCCGACGTGCGGCGTGTGCCGGCCAGCCCCAACGCCACCGACAGCGGGCGCACCAGCAACAGCATCAGCGGCACGAACCACCACGCCTGCGGCACCCAGGGCACCGACCACAGCAGCAGGCCCAGGAACACCACGCCCACCATCTCGCCGATGCGGTCGAGCTGCTCATTGAAGCTCATGACCGCATAGGCCAGATACGCCGGTGCGTGCTGCGGGTCAGAAGCGATCGCTTCGGACGCATCGATGCCGGGGCTGTGATGTGCCTGTTCCACCAGGGCAGCGTCTGCAGCGGCCGCACCGGCGCGGGGTGTGGCCGCCGGCGCTGATGGCACTGGTGGCGCTGGTGGTGCCGCCACAGCATCGGTGACAGCCTGCGCCGTGTGGCGCAGCGCCAGCCCGGCGGCAAACACCGCCAGGAAGCCATATGCCTGCAGCAGCACCGCGCAGCCATACGCCAGGCCGATGAGGCCCAAGGCCAGAAAATTCTCGTAGCCCAGCGCTTCGCGGTGGTGGCGGCGCAGGTGCAGCACCAAGCGGCCCAGGCCGGTGCCCAGTGCAGCGCCGACGGCCAGGCCGGCGCCGCAGGCCCACAGCACGTCCACCGCCCACCAGCGCCAGCCCAGCACACCGATCTCATGCACACCGAGCAGGCCCAGCCCGAGCATCACCACCGGAAACGCCGTGCCGTCGTTGAGCCCGCCTTCGCCGGTCAGCGCAAAGCGCAGCTGGTCACGGTCGGCCGGGTTGTTGACCTGCACCGCAGTGGCCAGCACCGGGTCGGTCGGGGCGAGGATGCCACCCAACAGCACGGCGGCACCCAGCGGCAGCCCGAGCAGCCACACGCCGGCTGCAGTGACCAGCGCCACCGTGGCCAGCATCGACAGCACGGCCAGGCGCAGCGGCGCAAACCAGCGCTTGTCGTGCAGGCCGACGCTCATCTTCAGGCCCGCGGTGAACAGGGACAGCAGCACGATGACTTCGGTCACATGCTCCAGCAGCACCGCATGCTGGTCCAGTTCGGGCGCTGCCAGTGCCAGACCCAGCGGGCCGACCCCCAGGCCAGCCAGCAGGTACAGCATCGACGTGCTGACCGGCAAGCGTGGCAGCATCGAGCCGCCCAGCGCCATCAGCACCAGCAGTGCGCCACCCAGCGTGAGCCACAGCGCGAACGTCACGGGGCAACAGCGCGTTCAGCGGCGTGCCGGGTGCGGCAGGTTCTGCGGCAGTCTCTGCAGCAGGGGGACAGTGCGGACAGCGGCTTGTGCACTGGCGCATGGTGGCCACTGTTGCCGCCGGGGTCTGTCCGCTGGCGTACCAAGCTGCTGGCGCAGCAACCGGCTGGCGCAGCAACCCGCAGGCCGTCACCAGCAACCGCACTCAGGCGGCGCCTGCGCGCGGCAGCGCCAGGAAGAAGCGCAGCATTTCTGCCGATGCATCGGGGCCGGTGGCGTCGGTGAACGAGCCGCTCGCATGGCCGCCCGACCAGGCATGGCCGGCGCCCTGCAGCGTCCATTGCTCGATGCGGGCGTGGCCCGCAGCATCGGCATGCACCGCCCGACTGAAGCGGCGGCCGCCTGGCGCCACGCCGGTGTGGGTCGTGATGTGCAGCGCGGCGCCGCCTCGATGTGCCGTCTGCGCTGTCTGCGCTGTCTGTGGTGTCTGCGCTGCCTGTGCTGTCTGCGCCGCTTCGGCGGCGTGGGCCGCCTGCGCCGCATGGGCCTCCACCGCGCATTGCACAATCAGCGCAGCGTTGGTCTGTTGCACGGTGTGGTCCCGGTCGCCGTGGAACACGATGACCGGCACCGCTTGCATCGTCTTCTTGCGCGGCGCGCCGCTGGCGCCGGGCATGCGCTGCAGCCCCGCCATCCTGCTGCGCCCGCCCTTCATGGCCGCCAGCGCTGACGGCATGTCTTGCGCGCTGCCATACGGCAGGCCCGAATGTGCGCCGACTCCAGCAAACACATCCGGGTAGGTCTCGCCCAGGGTCAGCGCCATCGCAGCGCCAGCCGACAGCCCGGCCACGAAGATGCGGCGCGGGTCGGCGCCATGCTGCTGCGCCACCGCACCCACGATGCCGGCAATCAGCGACGGCTCGCCGGCGCCGCGCAGCTGGTCCTGCGGCTGGAACCAGTTCCAGCACTTCGATGGGTTCGACTGGGCGGCTTGCTCGGGGTACACCACCAGCAGCCCGTGGGCGTCGGCCAGGCGGTTCATCTGCGTACCGGCCGCAAAATCGTCAGCGCATTGGGTGCAGCCATGCAGCATCACCACCATGGCACGCGGCGCCGCTGGCTGCGCTGCGGGCTCCGCCGGCAGATAAACCTTGTAGGCCAGGCTGCCAGCGTGGTTGGTGAACATGTGGGTCTCGAAACTGCCCGGCCGCTGCGCGGGGCCGGCCGAGGCGGCGCCGCCGGGTGCGGCAGCGGCGCCGCCGTTGCCGGCGCCGTCGCCGTGGGCGTGACCGTCGTCGATGCTGACGACACGCGCCACGACATCCACGGTGTCACCGCCAGGGCCGCGCTGCACCGCACCGGCCATGCCGGCCCGGCCGGCAGTTGCCAAGGCGCGCTGGATGGTGTCGGCCACGCCATGCATCGGGCCGGCGCGGGTGTCGAGCCCGGCCGATGCAAACGCGCGCTGGATGGTGGCGTTGATCGCGGCGGCGTCGAAGTGGGGGGCGCGGGCGTTGAAAGGGTTCTGCATGGTTGCTCTCGGGTCGGGTCAGGTCGGGGTCGGTCGGGTCAATGGATGCGGCCGGCCAAGGCCTGCCGCACACCAGCGCTGGCCTGGAACGCACCCAGGACAGTCACGGATTCAATGGCGGCCAGCGCCAGGCTGGGAGTGACATCGTCCGCAATGCGGGCGAGCCCCAGCACCTGCACCTGCAGCCGCTGGCCCGCAGCCACCACGGCCTCCAGGTCGGCGCGGCTGTAATGCTGCAGGCCGACGGTGAGCGTGCGGCGCGCCACCGTCTGCCTGACCGCATCGGCATGCAGTGCAAGCTGGTTGCGCAGCGCCGTCCGGATCAGATCGGAGCGGTTGGAATAAAAGCCTTCCTGCACCAGCATGTCCACCTGCCCCAGGTCGACGACACCGACATTGACCGTCATCTTTTCGGTTTCGCCAGCCCGTTGCCTGGTGTCGATCGCCAGATTGCCTGTCTTCATGCCATCCACCTGGATTCCAATTGGAATCCAATTAGAGCATGAATCGCAGTCTGTCGGCCGCTGTCCCCAGCCACCACACCCGGCCACCACACCCGGCCAGGACACCCGGCCAGGACACCCGGCCACCACACCCATCCACAAAACCCGGCCAGAACACCCAGCCACAGCACCCGGCTGCTGTACCAGGCCCGGTTCCCGGCCACGGGCCAGCCTGCCGCTCGCAGGCGGTTGCTTCTTCGAGGTGTCAGGTCGGGTCGACCGCAACAAGCATGCCGACAGGGGCGCCGGGCGCGTGGCGCCTCAGTCCGTGGCAGCCGCCGCCGCAGCCGCAGCCAGACGCTGCGGCAGGGCCGCCTGGGTCATCAGCTCGCCGAACCAAACCCGATATCCGGCGTCGGCCGGGTGCAGGCCGTCGGCCGCATTCAGCGACGGTTGCAGCACAAACGGGTCTTCCGCGCGCTCGCGAAACAGGTTCACGACCACGGCACCGTGGCGCGATGCGGCTTCACGGACGAAGTCATGCAGGCGGCGTGCACGCCAGGTCATCAGCCACGACGCAGGCGCGTAGAAGAACGGCGCATTGCCTACATTGCCTGGCGGCACCACCACGACTTGCGCACCGCGTTCGCGCGCCCGCGCCAGCGTGCGGTCGATGTCGTGGCGCAGGGCCTCCAGCCCGCGCAGGCGCACCACATCGTTGCCGCCGGCCATCACCAGCACCATGTCGAACGGCGTGTCGCCGTCCAGCTGCGCCACCACTGCGGCGAACATGGCACCGTCGCGCGCGCGGTTTTCGATCAGCAACTGCGGGAACGCTTGCGCCAGCAAACCCACCACTCCAGTCGCCGGCCCGCTGGCACCGGTGCCCACGGCGGTGCTGTCGCCCACCACCAGCAGCCGCAATGCAGGCCGCGCGGGCGCTTGCTGCAGCGGCTCGCTGCGCCGCGTCAGGTCGGCCGCCTCCTGCAGGCGCCAGGCCGTGCGGGCGCCTGCCCACAGCACCATGGCAGCGACACCGAACAGCAAGGCCTTTCTGGCCAGCGGACGCGCGGGGGGCGACATGGTGCAGGTGGCGCCAGGCCCGGTCTCAGCAGGCGCCGGGATCGATGATCTGGATCGCCTTGCACGCCACGAGGCGCCGAAAGTCAGCCAGTGGCATGGCAGCAACGCCGTGGGTGTCACCGTCGGTCCAGCTGATGGTGGCGTCCATCGCTGTTTCGTCCACCTCGCAGGGGCCGGGCCGAATGGTGATGTTGGCGCCATCGCCTTCGCGGTACGCAACCTTGCCAATGATCAGCGCTTGCTGTGCCATGGTGACTCCGGTTCAAGGTTTTGGGGCGCGCGGTGCGCGCCCTGTCGGGCGCGACTGCTGGCCACTGTCTGCCGTGAAGTCTACGCGGCATGTCCGGAACGGCGGACGGAACGCGGGACTGGGCGAATAGTCTGGCAGCGCGGCCTGGCAGAGCGTTGCTGGGCGGCTGGGGGGCTGGCCGACTGGGCGCCTGGTCCTGACGCAGGCGCGCACCACCGCCCCTGCGGCGGGCCCGCGCTATGCTGGGCCGCTCAACCTGGAGCCCGCATGTCAACACTGGTCTTGCGCGAGGACACCGACGGCCTCGCCACCCTCACCCTGCACCGCCCCGAAAAGCTGAACGCGCTGACGGTGGCCCTGTTTGCCGAACTGCGCGCCCATGTGCTGCAGCTGGCGCAGGACACCGAGCACATCGGCCTGGTGCTGCTGCGCGGTGCCGGCAAGTGCTTTTCGGCAGGACATGACCTGGCCGACATCGCCCATGGCGAAAAACCGCCGCAGCCGCATTTCCAGGCCGACACCATCGAGCTGCTGGCGATGCTGCCGCAGCCGGTGGTCACCGCCGTGCACGGCCACTGCTACACCGGCGCGCTGGAGCTGGCCCTGGCCGGCGACATGATCGTGGCCGCTGAATCGGCCAAGTTCGCCGACACCCATGCGCGCTGGGCGCTCACCCCGGTGTGGGGCATGAGCCAGCGCCTGCCGCGCCGGGTGGGCATGGCCAAGGCGCAGGAAATGACCTGCACCGCCCGCACCTTCAGCGGCCGCGAGGCCGAGACCATGGGCCTGGTGAACTGGTGCGTGCCCGATGCCGACTTCGACACCGCGCTGGCGACCATGGCGCGCGGCATCCTGGCCAATTCCTGGTTCAGCCTGCGGGCCAACAAGCGGCTGTACCGCGAAACCGAGGGCCTGCCGCTGCACGCCGGCCTGTCGCACGAGATCCACCGCAGCGAAGGCCGCGGCCCCGACATGGACGCCCGCATCGCCGCATTCATCAACAAGACCAGCAAGCTGGCCTGACGGCCGCTTCGCCCGTCGCTCGGCGACCTGCACGCTGCCGATGCCTCGACGGGCATCACGGCACGCTGGCCCGAGCGGGCCCTGCCCTGGGGCTGCCGAGCGTGCGAGTCGCTGCGTTTGCAGTGGCGTGGAGGGCAGCGGGTCCTGCCCGTCAAAGCCGGCGCAGGCCGCGCTCGGCACTCTGCAATGGCATCAATTTCCATATGCTTGCAACCCACACCGGCATCACCGCAGACCGCACCATGCCCACCCGCAACATCACTCTCACCGATCAACAACACGCGCTGGTTGATTCGCTCGTGCAGACGGGCCGCGACCAGAACGCCAGCGAAGTACTGCGAGACGGTCTTCGCCTGGTCGAAGCCCGTGAGCGCATCGAGCAGGCCAATCTCGGCGCGCTGCAGCAGGCCGCTGCACAAGGCTGGAACGATGTGGCCGCAGGGCGCTGCATCGACGTCGCCGAGGCGCAACTGGAAGACCTGATCGGCCAGCTCGGCCAACAGGCCGCAGCCCGGCTCGCAGCCCCAGGGCTGAGCATGCGCTACCGCCTGTCGGCCGCCGCGCAGGCCGATGTGGTGGACGTGCTGAGCTGAACGCAAGCGCGTTTTAGCGAGGCGGCACGGGTGCGCTACGAGAGGCTGATCGTCTCCGCGTTGCGCGATGTGCCGGCGCAACCTGATCGCCACGGCAGCAGCGTCCGGCAAGAACTCGGCCCCGGCGTGCGCTCCTGGCCCCTGCGGCTCAGTCGTGCGCACGCTGGCGCACAAAGGGCGGCACGGCCGCGCCATGTGCTAATCGACAAGATCGAGCCTGATCTGCTGGTGGTGCGGCAGCGGCTGCACGATGCGATGGACCTGGCACGGCACCGCGAGGCTGACAAGGGCTGGTGATTGCTGCTGCGGCAGACCGCAGCGCGCGCTCACCACAACGCCCGCTGGAGGCCGCACAGGCTGCCTGGCACGCTTCAGCAAAAGCGCCGCACCTGTCCCTGCGTGCGGCAGCCACGCCCAGGGAGGGCAGCGCCCATGTCCAACCGTGCCGGCCTGCGCGACGGCCTGTGCTTGACCGGCACGGCGCATGCGCTGCTGCAGGGCGGCGTGCCGTCGGTGGTGGCGATGCGCTTTGCCGTGGGCGACGACTCCGCACGTGACCTGGCGGTGGAGTTTTACCGCGCGCTGCTGGCCGATGCCCGGCCCAAGAACGCCGCCAGGGGTTGACGCAGGCGCGCCGCGCCCTGCTTGACCCGCGCCGCCTCAACGCACGCCGCAACGCACACCGCGACGCCGCCTGCGACCCGGCCACGCCGCTGCTGTATGGCGCCGAGCAGCCCAGCCTGGCGCTGCCTGCCGGCCCCAGCCCGCTGCTGCACCCACGCAACCCCTGCCTGCACGACATCGCCGAGTTGCTGGCCAACGCCCACCCGCACTTTGTCGACCGCAGCTGGGAGCTGGCTGCCCTCGGCGCAGACTTCATCGGTGTGGAACATGGCGCGCAGACACGCCCCGTGGCGCTGGTCACCGGCCTGGGCGGCATGGGCAAGACCGCGCTGGTGGCCGAGGTGCTGGCGCTGTGGCGGCAGTGCTTTCAACGGGTGCTGCTGCACCAGGCCAAGCCCAACCCGCTGGCGCTGGAGACGGTGCTGCGTGACATCCACGCAAGCGGAACGCTGAACTGGGGCTGTACCACCAGCATGTGCGGGCGCACCCTGCCGATGCGGTGTACCGCGACGCCACGCCAGACTTCGATGGGCCGGACTGGCTGCAGCGGCTCACCCGCAACCTGCTGCGGGCGCTGCGCAGTGAGCCCATCTTGCTGGTGCTGGACAACGTCGAAACCCAGCTGGCGGCGCCCGGCGGCCAGGGCACCACGGGCGCCGAGCCTGGTCATGCTGTGGGCCTTACCGGTGCCGAGCCGGCCAGCGCCGACGCGCACTGTGCCGACCCGGCCTGGGACCAGCTGCTGGCCAGCCTGGCCGCCGGCCGGGCCGGCTGGCCGTCGCGCCTGCTGCTCACCAGCTGGCGCCCGCTGGCGGTGCTGCCGACAGCGTTGGCCTGCCGCCTGCCGCTGGGCCCGCTGCCGGCGGCCGAGGCGGCGCTCTTTCTGCGCCAGCACCCCGTGCTGTCGGGCTGGTTGTTCAGCCCGCAGCCGGCAGACCAGGCCAGGGCCAGGCGGGTGCAGGCCACCAGCCGCTTTCACCCGCTGCTGATGGACCGGCTGAGCGGCTGGCCTCTGTGCCGGGTGCAGGCGGGCTGCTCGACAACGCGTTGGCCGCGCTGGACGGCACAGCCGGCCATGGTGCGCTGCCGGCGCTGTTTGCCGCCCGGCCCGGAGCTGCCGCCGAGCTGGCCTCCCTGGGCGAGGCGCTGCGCCGAACTGGACGTTGAAGCCCGGCGCTCGCTGTGGCTGGTGGCGTTGACCGACCAGCCCGCGCGGGGTGCGGTGCTGCAGGCGGTGTGGGCGGGTGAAGAGGATGAACAGACGCAGAAGCTGAGGCAGATGCAGCGCCTGCTCGACAAGCTGCCGGCGACTTTGACCGGCTGGATGGGTTTGCCAGCCGCATGATCACCAGCACATGCGACCCGCTGCTGCTGCAGAGGCTTTTGCAATACCTGCAGGCAGCCGCTGACGCGGCGCCAGCAGGGGCAGCGAGATGGCAATGTCTTGGCTATCTTGCCGACGGATTGTCAAAAGCAGGACGCCCTGATGCCAGCCTTCCGTTCTACGACCGTGCGGCAAAATTAGCGCGGAATGGCACCGAAGGCGGCGGTGACGGCGCAACGCAGGCGTGGTCTGGCCTGGCTTGGATCAGCGGGAACGCAGCCATCGCGGTGCGCCAGACCGGAGACCTCGGCGGGTCGCGTCGTCTCCAATTCGAAGCCGCCGATGCTGCGCGACAAGCCGGCGAGCCGGCAATCAACGTGATCGGTAGTGAACTTGAAGCTTTGCGCATCGACGTGATGCAAGGCCGGGCGACCGAAGCCTTGCCACAGATCGAATCCCGGCTGGCGCAGGTATCGCACTGGCGGCTGTCGCAGCGCGCCGGCCAGCCGGTGGCCGACGCGCCGGATGCCGAAATCCTCGCCCGCTGTGACGTCAGCGCGCTCGATGTCGCCAAGGACACTGACTTCACCCGCAAGGACTGGCCATCGGCGCTGCCGGTTTGACGCCATTCTCGACGCCCGACGCGCGCTGAACCGTTCTGCAGAGGATTTGGCTGCCAGCCGCATGAACCGCGCCACCGTGCTGGCCAAATTGCCTGGCCGCTTCGCCGAAGCAAAGGCTAAGCTGGAGACTTGCCTGGCGCTGTCGTGAGCATCTGCTTCGAAGGTCTGGCCACTTCCGGGTCACTGGCCGAGGCAGCGCCACCAGACGGCCGCGCTGGTTTACCGCTTGGTCGCTGGGCTGGGCCAACATCAGCAAAGCTCGCTGCGCAACTACGCGCGCGCCTTCAGTCGCGCCCGCGCCACCGGCGTGCCAGCCGCCATTCCACGGCTGGACGACCTGCTGGCCGACCCGGCGTTTAACCCGCTGGCACGCTGGCTGCGGCAGCGGCAACAGCAAGCGCACGTGCCGCAACTGCAAGCCGAGATCGACGGCTTCCTGGCCCTGGCGCAGCTGGCCTTGTTGCGGGGCTGGATGCACTGGACGGTCTGAATTCTGTCGGATTCGGCCCGCCGCAGTCGTGCAGGCGACAGCCTGTCACCGCCGGCACACGGGGCAAACACCGGCGGGGCGCCAGGCCGCCACAGCGCAGAATGGGGCGATTGCCACCATGCGCCCGCGCGGTGGCCCAGCCCTGGAGCCCACCCCATGAAAGCCGCCGTCCTGCACGCCCCCCAGCAACCGATGACGATCGAAGACGTTACCATCCACAAGCCCAAGCGCCGTGAGGTGCTGATCCGCACCACGGCCGTCGGCCTGTGCCACAGTGATCTGCACTTCATCGACGGCCTCTACCCCACGCCGCTGCCGGCGGTGCTGGGCCATGAGGCAGCCGGTGTGGTCGAAGCCGTCGGCGAAGACGTGACTTACCTCAAGCCCGGTGACCATGTCATCAGCTGCCTGTCGATGTTCTGCGGCCACTGCAGCTTCTGCCTGTCGGGCCATTTGTCGCTGTGCGGTGACCCCGAGGTCAAGCCCGGCCCGGGCAAGGCCAAACGCCTCGACTGGAAAGGCGCGCACATGAACCAGTTCCTCAACTTGAGTGCCTTTGCCGAGCAGATGGTGGTGCACGAGAACGCGTTGGTGAAGGTGCGAGAAGACATGCCGCTGGACCTGGCCTGCCTGATCGGTTGCGCCGTGATCACCGGCTATGGCGCGGTGGCGCGCACCGCCAAGGTGGCGCCGGGCAGCACGGTGGCGGTGTTCGGTGCCGGCGGCATCGGTCTGGCCACCATCAATGCCGCCGCCATCGCCGGCGCCGGCCGCATCATCGTGGTCGACAAGGACCCGTTCAAGTTCGACCTGGCCCGCAGCTTCGGTGCCACCGACATCGTCGACGCCAACCTGGGCGACACCGTCAAACGCATCCGCGACCTGACCAACGGCGGCGTGCACTACGCCTTCGAATGCATCGGCCTGAAGGCCACC
>JBBQIB010000017.1:0-31341 GCA_038324515.1 Burkholderiales bacterium | reverse complement strand
GCGATCAACCTGCGCGCCTCAGACCTGCACTTCGAGCCTTACGAGTACCACTACCGGGTGCGCTTTCGCATCGACGGCGAGTTGCGCGAGATCACGCAGCCGCCGATTGCGATCAAGGACAAACTGGCTTCGCGCATCAAGGTCATCAGCCGCATGGACATTGCTGAGAAGCGGGTGCCCCAGGACGGCCGCATGAAGTTGAAGTTCGGCACCAAAGCGATCGACTTTCGAGTCAGCACGCTGCCCACGCTGTTTGGCGAGAAGATCGTGATCCGGATTCTGGATCCGTCCAGCGCCAAGCTGGGCATCGAGGCTTTGGGCTACGAAAAGATCGAAAAAGACCGGTTGCTGCAGTGCATCGGCCGCCCTTACGGGATGATCCTGGTGACCGGGCCCACCGGCAGCGGCAAGACGGTGTCGCTGTACACCTGCCTGAACATCCTCAATCAGCCAGGCGTCAATATCGCGACCGTCGAAGACCCGGCCGAGATCAACTTGCCCGGCATCAACCAGGTCAACGTCAATGATCGGGCTGGGCTGACTTTCGCCGTTGCGCTCAGATCGTTCTTGCGCCAGGACCCGGACGTCATCATGGTGGGCGAGATCCGCGATCTGGATACCGCCGATATCGCCATCAAGGCTGCGCAGACTGGCCACTTGGTGATGAGTACGCTGCACACCAACGACGCGCCTTCCACGCTGACCCGTCTCTTGAACATGGGCGTGGCGCCTTTCAACATCGCCTCCAGCGTGCTGTTGATCACGGCGCAGCGCCTGGCGCGCAAGCTGTGCGAAAACTGCAAGAAGCCGGCCGACTATCCCCGTGAGTCGATGCTCAAGGCCGGCTTCAAACCCGAAGAGCTGGACGGCAACTGGAAGCCCTACCGCGCGGTAGGCTGCTCGGCCTGCAACAACGGTTACAAAGGGCGAGTCGGTTTGTACCAGGTGATGCCGATCACCGAGGCCATTCAGCGCATCATCCTGAGCGAAGGCAGTGCGCTGGACATCGCCAAACAGGCGCAAGAAGAGGGTGTGCGTGATTTGCGTCAGTCCGGACTGATCAAGGTTCGCTCTGGAGTGACGACATTGGAAGAAGTGATTCTCGTCACGAACGAGTGAAGCTTTGCCGCTGTTGCCGTTTTTGGCGTCGGGCTCAACCATCAGCGCACGGCGCTTCAAGCTGCCGGCCTGAAGGACCTTGTTATCGTGTCGCAGGCTCATTGCCGACCTGACCCCCAACCCTGACTGGATTGCTGCTGCTTATGGCCACCGCAACACTTGGCAAGTCCCCCAAAGAAATCGTCTTCGAGTGGGAAGGCAAGGACAAGAACGGCAAACTGGTGCGTGGCGAGATGCGCGCCGGGGGCGAAGCCATGGTCAACGCCAGCCTGCGCCGCCAGGGTGTGCTCGTCACCAAAGTGCGCAAACGCCGCACCTCCGGCGGCAGGGCCATCAAACAAAAGGACATTGCGATCTTCACGCGGCAGTTGGCCACGATGATGAAGGCCGGGGTGCCGTTGCTGCAGGCTTTTGACATCGTCGCGCGCGGCAGCACCAACCCGCGCATGACCAAACTTTTGACCGACATCCGCTCGGATGTGGAGACCGGCACCAGCTTGTCGGCAGCGTTCCGCAGGCACCCGATGCACTTCGATCCGCTGTATTGCAACCTGGTGGAAGCTGGTGAAGCCGGCGGTATTCTGGAAGCACTGCTCGACCGTCTGGCCATCTACCAAGAAAAGACGATGGCCATCAAGAGCAAGATCAAGTCAGCCCTGATGTACCCGATTGCGGTGATCGTGGTCGCTTTTGTGGTGCTGACGGTAATCATGATCTTCGTGATCCCGTCTTTCGAGGAGGTCTTCAAGTCTTTTGGCGGCGAACTGCCGGCGCCTACGCTGGCGGTGATCTGGTTGTCCAAGTTCTTCGTGACGTGGTGGTGGGCGATCTTTGGCATCGTCGGCGGTGGTTTGTACTTCTTTCTGGAGAGCTGGAAGCGCTCTGAGAAGATGCAGATGACGATGGACCGGCTGCTGCTGCGGGCACCGGTGTTTGGCGACTTGGTCCTCAAATCCACGATCGCGCGCTGGACGCGCACGCTGGCCACGATGTTTGCTGCCGGTGTGCCGCTGGTCGAGGCGCTCGACTCGGTGGGCGGTGCTTCGGGCAATGCGGTTTACCAAAAAGCCACCGAGCAAATTCAGAAGGATGTTTCGACCGGCTCTGCGCTGACCACGGCGATGACCACCACCGGCGTGTTTCCGACGATGGTGCTGCAGATGGCCTCGATCGGCGAAGAGTCGGGTTCGCTGGACCACATGCTGGGCAAGGCTGCGGAGTTTTATGAAGACGAAGTCGACGAGATGGTCAAGGGCCTGTCCAGCCTGATGGAGCCTTTCATCATCGTCATCCTGGGCACCTTGATTGGTGGCATCGTGGTCTCGATGTACCTGCCGATCTTCAAGCTCGGCGCGGTCGTCTGAGGTGAACAGCTTGACCGAGGCCACCATGCTGGGTGGTCTGCCGCTGCAGTGGTTGCTGTCGCCCTGGGTGCTGGGCCTGCTGGGGTTGGCGCTGGGCAGTTTTCTGAACGTCGTGGTGCACCGATTCCCGCTCATGCTCGAGCGCCAGTGGTGGGCCGATGTGGCGGGGCAGTTGGCTGACAACGAATCCTTTGCGCGCTTGTTTCCCAAGCTGCAGGCGCAGGCTGCGGCGGGTTTGTCCGAGCAGCTCGACAAGGGACTGCAGGCGCTGCCCAAGCTGGGCCTGGCGCTGCCGCGTTCGCGCTGCCCCAAGTGTGGCCATCAGATCCGCTGGTTCGAGAATCTGCCGGTGCTCAGCTGGCTGTGGTTGAGGGGCCGTTGCTCATCGTGCAGCACCCGCATCAGCGCACGCTACCCGTTGGTTGAGCTCGCCACCGGGGCGCTGTTTGCCACACTGTCCTGGCGCATGGGCGCACAGCCCGTGGTGCTGTTGTGGTGCTCTGCCACGGCCGTGCTGCTGGCGCTGGCGCTGATCGACTGGGACACCACCTTGCTGCCCGATGCGCTGACCTTGCCTCTGTTGTGGGCCGGCCTGCTGTGCGCTGCGCTCGGTTGGCTGCCTGGCTTGAGCCTGAGCCAGTCGGTGTGGGGCGCGGTGTTGGGCTACCTGTCCTTGTGGACGGTGTATTGGTTCTTCAAGCTCGCCACCGGCAAAGAGGGCATGGGCTTTGGTGACTTCAAGCTGCTGGCTGCATTGGGAGCCTGGCTGGGCTGGCAGGCCATCCTGCCGATCGTGCTGATGGCCTCGGTGATCGGCGCGTTGGTGGGCCTCGGCATGAAGGCCATGGGCACCTTGCGCGAAGGCCGCTTCGTGCCTTTTGGCCCGTTTTTGGCCGGGGGCGGCCTGGTCGTCATCCTGGCCGGTGTGCCCACGGTGCTGGGCTGGATCGGCTGGTGAGCCTGGCCCCCACCGTCCCGGCAGCCCCTGAAGCCCGGGCAACGCCAGCCGCCGCGGGTTGGCGCCTGGGCCTGACGGGCGGCATCGGCAGTGGCAAAAGCACGGTCGCGCGCTTCTGGGTCGAGGCTGGCGCAGTGTTGGTCGATACCGATGCCATCTCGCGTCAGATCACGGCCCCGGGCGGCGCAGCGATGCCTGCCTTGGTGGAGGTCTTCGGAGCCGAGGTGTTGGACGCCGCAGGGGCGCTGGACCGCGACCACATGCGGCAACGCGTGTTCAGCGATCCTGCGGCCAAGGCACAGCTCGAATCGGTGTTGCACCCTCTGATCGGGCAACTGGCACGCCAGCAAGCCCAGGCTGCAGGCAGCCGGCCGGTGGTCATCGATGTGCCGCTGCTCAGCGCCACCAGCCACTGGCGCCATTGGGTGCACCGCGTCTTGGTGGTTGATTGCGAGACCGGCACACAAGTCGAACGGGTGGCCCGCCGTCCTGGCTGGACCACAGAACTGGCGCAGCGTGTGGTGGCGCAACAGCTCAGCCGCCCCGAGCGCAGGGCGCTGGCCGATGCCGTGATCCACAACGATGGCCTGAGCCTGGAAGCCTTGCGTCAACAGGTGCTGGATTTGCACCGACTGTGGTGCGGTTCGCCGCTTGGCAGCAGCGCGCAGACCACAGGCTGAGCGCCAGAACAGAAGCGCATTGCAGCGAAGCTGCTGTGGCGCTCTGCAGCGAAGCTGCTGTGGCGCTTTCCAGCGAGGCTGCTGTAGCGGTTTGCAGCGAGTCTGCTGTGGAACAATCCGCAGTCGACGTGGCTGTTCAGAGTTCTCGTTTCGAGGGCTGTCACGCTCCCAGACCCCAGACCCCAGACCCCAGTCCGCTGTGGCGACACACGAGGCCGCCTTGGTCCTTTACGAGTATCCCTTCAATGAAAGCGTTCGCACGATGCTGCGCCTGGAGCATCTGTTCGGGCGCTTGCAGCAATTGCTGGCGCGAGAAGAACCGGTGGACCACCACTTTGCGCTCGTCACCCTGTTCGAGATCATCGATGTGGCGGCCAGGGCTGACCTGAAGAGCGACGTGCTCAAGGAGCTGGAGAAGCATCGCCAGCAAATGGACTCTTTCAGGGGCCATCCCGGCATCTCGGAGCCGGCGCTGGCCGAGGTGACCGAGCGCATCGATCAGGCCTTCAACGGCCTCAATCAACTGCAAGGCAAAGCCGGCCACTCGCTGACCGCCAACGATTGGCTGATGGGCATCCGCAGCCGCATCAGCATTCCTGGCGGCACCTGCGCCTTTGACTTGCCTGGCTACTTTGGCTGGCAGCAGTTGGCTGCTGATCGCAGGCGCAGCGACTTGTCGCAGTGGATCGCCACCCTCAGGCCGCTGGAAGACGCACTGACTGTTTTGCTCGGCCTGCTGCGCACCAGCGGCAACCTGCAGCGCATGATGGCGCCCGTGGGCAGCTATCAGCAAAGCCTGCCGGCAGGCAAGACCTACCAGCTGGCGCGCGTGCGCCTTGATGACGACACCGGCCTGGTGCCCGAGATCACAGGGCACCGCTTGATGGTCGGCGTGCGCTTCATGCGACCTGACGCCGATGGCAAACTGCGGCCGGCCGGCAGCGACACCACGTTCGAGCTTGCACTGTGCACATGAAGGCGGGCCAGGAATGGTGTTGAGCTTGCTTTTTGATGTGCCGACAGGCCACTTGCTGCTGGCCCCCAGATGACCGACACCCAACCCAGGGCGCCGCTGCAGGTGCCTTGCCCGACCTGCAAGCGGCCCAGCCTCTACAGCGCTGCCAACGTGTGGCGGCCGTTTTGCAGCGAACGCTGCCGGCGCGCTGACCTGGGCGCCTGGGCCAGCGAGCAGTTTCGTGTGGTGGCGCCCACTTCGGCCGAGTCACCTGAGGACGAAGCATCCTTGTCTGCCCCGCCAGCGCCACCGCCCCCGCCTCGGGGCCGGAATTGAACACGCTCAGCGGCCAAATCCTGACCCCTGCAGGTTTTGTGCGCGGCAAACTGCGGCACACCGACGGCCGGGTGCACAGCATCGAGGGCGAGCCAGCGACGCAAGACAGCGTGCTGCAGTCTGGTTTGCCGCTGCATTTGCCTGGGTTTGTCGATCTGCACGTGCATGGCGGCGGTGGCCACGATGTGATGGCTGGCGGTGCGGCGGTCCAGCACATCGCCCGCCTGCATGCCCGGCATGGCACCACCTCGATGCTGGCCACCACGATGACCGCGCCGCGGCAGGAGATCGAAACCGCATTGCGCGATCTGAAGCCCTGGCTGGCGCAGCCGCAGCCGGACGGCGCCAGGGTCCTGGGCGTGCACCTGGAAGGCCCCTTCATCAACCCGCAAAAGCTGGGCGCCCAACCCGACTTCGCCAGCACCGCCACGCTGCAAGACGTGCAATCGCTGCACCAGTTGGCGCCGATCAGGTTGATCACCATGGCACCCGAGCTGCCGGGGCACCTGGCCTTGATCGTGCAATTGCGCGCCGCAGGCTTTGTGGTGCAGATCGGGCACAGCAACGGCAGCTACGAAGACGGCGTGGCCGCTTTGCGCTCCGGTGCCAGCGGCTTCACGCACCTGTTCAACGCGATGAGCGCTTTTCACCACCGCGCCCCCGGCATGGCAGGGGCTGCGCTGGCGCACGCGCAAAGCGCAGAAATCATCCCCGATCTGTTGCACGTGCACGCTGGCGCGATCCGCGCCGCCTTGCGCTGCATTCCGGGTCTCTATTGCGTCACCGACAGCACCGCGGCCGCTGGCATGCCCGATGGGGATTACATGCTGGGCCGCCAGCCTGTCAGCAAGTGCCTGGGCGGGGTGCGGCTGGCCGATGGCACGCTGGCCGGCAGCACCTTGACGATGGACCAGGCGCTGCGCAACCTGGTCGGCCTGGGGCTGGGGTTGATCGAAGCTTCAAGCCGCACTGCCACTCTGGCTGCTCAGCATCTGGGTCTGAGCGACCGGGGCGTCCTGGTGCCAGGCGCCTGGGCCGATGTGGTGACGCTCGACACTGCGCTGCAAGTGCAGCAGGTGCATGCCGAGGGCCGGCGCCTGATCTGATCGTATGTTGAGCGCAGATGGCAACCTGCACCTCAGAGGTAGCATGGGTGCCAACGTTGCCATGAAGCGAAAGAGCCCCCGATGAAGTACCGCAATCTGGGCAAGAGCCCGCTGCAAGTCTCTGCCCTGTGTCTGGGCAGCATGATGTTTGCCGACCAGACAGAGTTGGCCGCAGCGAGAGACATCGTGGCGCACGCACACGCCAACGGCGTGAATTTCATCGATACCGCCGATGTCTATGCCCAAGGCAAATCCGAGTTGATGGTGGGGGAGTTGCTGCGCAGCCAGCGCCATGACTGGGTGCTCGCCACCAAGCTGGGCAACGCGATGTCCGATCAGCCCAATGCGCGCGGCTATTCGCGTCAGTGGGTGCTGCGCGAGTGCGACGCGAGTCTGGACCGGCTGGGCACGACCTACATCGACATCTATTACATGCACCGCGATTTCAACGGCATGGACCTGGAAGAGCCGCTGCGTGCGCTGGATGTGCTGCTGCGGGCCGGCAAGATCCGCTACTGGGGCGTGTCCAACTTTCGTGGCTGGCGCATCAGTGAAATGGTCCACATGGCACGTGCGCTGAACATGCCAGGCCCGGTGGTTTGCCAGCCGTATTACAACCTGCTGAATCGCCAGCCCGAGGTCGAGTTGTTGCCGGCCTGCGCGTACCACGGCTTGGGCGTGGTGCCCTACAGCCCGATTGCACGTGGTGTGCTGACAGGCAAGTACACGCCAGGGCAATCACCGGCCGCAGGCACACGGGCAGCGCGCAACGACAAACGCATCATGGAAACCGAATTCCGCGAAGCATCGCTGCGCATCGCGCAGACGCTGGCTGAGCACTGTGCCGCCAAGGGTGTCAGCCTGGCAAATTTTGCGACGGCCTGGGTGTTGGCCAACGCCAAGGTCAGCGCCGTGATTGCCGGTCCGCGCACGCTGGCGCAATGGCAGGACTACTTTGGCGCACTCGAGCTCGCGCTCACCGCCGACGACGAAACCTTCGTCGACAGCCTCGTCACACCGGGTCACCCTTCGACGCCTGGGTACAACGATCCGGCGTATCCTTTCTCCGGGCGTTGAGATCACACTGGCCCAAAGCCCTGCCATGTAAGCACAGTGGCTGCGCAGATGCAAGAATGGCAGCTCTCAATTTCATTCGGGCGCTCTTTGTCCGGCAGCGTCTGAGCCACCTTCAGGATCATTCATGTCTCGTTCTACTGTCACTGCCATCGCAATTGCTGCCCTGAACCCCACGCCATCGGCAACGCAGGCCGCCGCCGACAAGCCGGCCAAAGCAGAAAGCAGCGACCGCCTGGAAGACCAACTGTCTTTCAAGTCCCGCTTTGTGCTGGTGTTTGGCGAGATCGACGACAAGATGGCGCTGGCCACCAGCAGGCGCCTGCTGGCCTTGGCGGAAGAATCTGACGAGCCGATCACGATGCTGATTTCTTCGCCCGGGGGCCATGTGGAATCGAGTGATGCGATCCACGACATGATCAGTTTTGTGCGCGCCCCGGTGACCACGGTGGGCACGGGTTGGGTGGCCAGCGCCGGCGCCCATGTCTTTTTGGCCCCGCCCAAGGATCGCCGCGTCTGCTTGCCCAATACACGTTTCATGATCCACCAACCGGCTGGCGGCGCCGGCGGACAGGCCACCGACATCGCGATCCAGGCCAAGGAAATCATCAAGACCCGTGAACGCATTGCACGCTTGACCGCCAGACAGACTGGCAGGACCTTTGAAGCTGTGCTGGCCGACATGGACCGCGACTACTGGATGAGCGCCGAAGAAGCCGTCAAGTACGGCATCTGTTCGCGCATCATCCAGCACCAGAAGGACCTGCTCTGATGGCCAAAGCCCTGGCTCTGGCCCCGGGTCTGGTCCCGGGTCTTGTCCTGGGTCTGTTGCTGGCCGCCTCAGCCGCGCAGGCCAGCGTGACCGCGCTGCTGGTGCTGGAGCCCACCGACCGCCGCGACGGCCTGATGGTGTCGCGTACCGGGCTCGAAACCAACCTCGGCCGCGCCGTGGGGCTGGACGTCAAGGCCACGCAGTCCGAAGATTTGACCGATGCGATGCGCGCCACCCGCAGCGGCGGTTTTGACATCTTCATTGCACCTGCGCAGGTGGTGGCTTCTGCGTTGTCGCACGGTTACGAGTTGTTGGGCAACACCGAGCCCGACGACCAATATGTGCTGGTGGGCAAGGCCGAGCTGGCCAATGCCGCCGCGTTGCGTGGCGGCCGCATCTACCTGCCGCAGCAGGACTCGATCTACACCTACCTGGCGCGGGGTTTGCTGACGGCTGAAGGCCTGTCGTTCCGCGATCTGCGCCAGGTGCAATACGCGCGATTCCCGCAGGCGGGCCTGGTGGCCATCATGATGAACCAGGCCGAAGCCACGGTGATCCGGCGCCAGGATTGGGAAGAATGGTCCAGGGCCAACCCCGGCGTGGCGCGGCTGCTGGGCACCTCAGGGCCGGTGCCGGGGGGTCTGTCGGTAGCGGTCAAGAAAGAATTGCCGCAGGATGTTCGCAACAAGATGGCGGCCTGGTTTGGCAGTTCGGCCACCAGCGTGGGCCTGAAGCCCGTGGCTGCGCGCAGCGGCCTGCCGGGCTACCAGCGGGTGGCAGAGCTCGGCACTTTCACGCCCACCAGCCTGAAAGGCGCCACGGTGGTGGACGCGGCCACGGTCAAGAAGCTGATCGCCCAAGGCGCGGTGCTGGTCGACACGCGCAACGAGCAGGAATTCAAGCAGCGCCACATTCCCGGCGCGCGCTGGGTTCCGTACATCGAAAAGAGCCTGAAGGATGTCGTCTACGACGCCAAGCTGGATGATTTCTCGGGCTTGCAAAAGCTCGACCGCAACGTGCCGGTGATCATGCAGTGCAACGGCGCCGAATGCTGGAAGAGCTACAAGGCCAGCCGTGAGGCGATCGGCGCCGGCTTCAAGCAGGTTTACTGGTTCAGGGGAGGCTTGCCGGAGTGGGACCAGGTCAAACCTTGAAAGCCGCTCAAATCTGCCGCTTCGTCTCAGCCTCCCAGGCCTCCGCTGCTTAATCCCGGCTGGGCCCTGAAGCGATCGCGGCTGCGATGGCCTCGACCCGCGCCTGCCTGATCGCGTCGCCCACCGCAGGCCCCTGGGCGCCACGCGCTGCGGCTGTTGCTGCGATGTCAGCCGTGGACAAGGCCAGCGCAGCTTGCAGCAGGCCCGGCAGGCGCAGGGCCGGGCCGTAAGGTCGCTGCTCGCGCCCGGTTCTGCCTTGGGCGTCGCACTGGCAGGCCAGCAGGGCCTGGGCAAAACGCTGCGGCCTGCGCAAGGCGTCGCAACGCTCCAGCAGCCGCATCACGGCCGCAGCGCCCAGAGCCTGGCTGGCGTGCAGGTTGCCGTGTTCACGCGCCACCACGTCGGCCACGGCCTGGCAGTCGTTGGGCACCCGCAGGCGCTCTGCCACTGCAGCGGCCAGTCTGGCGCTGCGCGCTTCGTGGCCATGGTGCCTGGGCAGCAGATGGGCCGGCGTCGTGGCTTTTCCCAGGTCATGCATCAGGCAGGCCCAGCGCACCGGCAAGGGTGCGTCGAGTGCTGCGGCGCGGTCCAGCACCAGCATCAGGTGCACGCCGGTATCGACTTCCGGGTGGTGCTCGGGCGGTTGCGGCACGCCCCACAGGCGCTCTACTTCAGGCAGCAACCGCTGCAAAGCGCCGCATTCCCGCAGCACTTCCAACATGCGGCTGGGCTTTTGCGTCATCAACCCACGCGCCAGTTCTTGCCAGACCCGCTCAGGCACCAGTGCGTCGACTTCGCCTTCCTCGACCATCTGACGCATCAGCGCCAGCGTGTCGGGGGCGACGCTGAAATCCGCCAGGCGCGCCGCCAGACGCGCTACACGCAGCAGCCTTACCGGGTCTTCGCCGAATGCCGGCGAGACATGGCGCAGCACGCGCGCAGCGATGTCGCGCCCGCCACCATACGGGTCGATCAGGCGGCCGTCTTCGGCCTGGGCGATGGCGTTGATCGTCAGGTCGCGCCGCATCAGGTCTTCTTCGAGCGTGACCTGCGGCGCAGCGTGCACCGTGAAGCCGCGGTAGCCGCGCCCCTGCTTGCGCTCGGTGCGCGCCAACGCCACCTCTTGGCCGCTGCCGGGGTGCAGAAACACCGGGAAATCCTTGCCCACGGCCTTGTAGCCCAGGGCCTGCATGGCCTCGGGGGTGGTGCCTACAGCCACCCAGTCGCGGTCGCTCGCCGGCAGGCCCAGCAGGTGGTCACGCACGGCACCGCCAACGACAAAGAATGCAGCGTCGGCTGGCTTGGGCTCAAGCCACATCGGTGCAGCAGGCGGGTTCAGCCGCGCCGAAATCGGCGCCAGCGGTCGAATCTGGCGCGTGCCTGGTTGTCGCCCAGGTAAACCGAGGCGATCGCTTCCAGCGCTGTGGGCGTGATTCCCAGTGTGGTCAGGCCCGGGAACTGGCCGCTGGCGACGTTGGGCTGGGCCATCGAATCGAGGTTGTCGCGGGACATCAAAGGCTCACCCGGCAGCAACTCCATCGCCAGCGCCTGCAAGCGGCCCAGCGCCCGGGGCAAGGCGATCTGCGGCCGCTCGTTGCCCGACCAGCGGCCGGCCAGGCGCACCAGCTCACTCAAGGTGTAGACCTTGGGGCCCGCGCACTCGATGGTCTGGCCGATGCTTTGCGGGCTGTCCAGCGCAACCACCACCGCCTGCGCCACGTCCTCGACCCACACTGGCTGAAAGCGCGCGTCGCTGCCGGCCAGCGGCAGCACCGGGGCCACCGCCTGCAGGCTGGCAAAGAGATTCAGGAAGCGGTCTTCAGCGCCAAAAATCACCGAAGGCCGCAGGACTGTGCAGGGCAGGTCCGTCGCAGCCCGCAGCACGGCTTCCCCGGCAGTCTTGCTGCGCAAGTAGTTGGACGGTGCATGGGCCCCCACGCCCAGCGCGCTGACATGCACCAGGCGCTTGCCGCCCGCAGCCGTGCAGGCCTGCACCAGCTTTTGCGGCAGCCGCACATGCACATGCTCGAACTCGGCCGGCGTGCCGTGCAGGATGGCCACCAGGTTGACGACCGCGTCGGCCTGCGCCACCCAGCCGCTCAACTCGCGCTCGTCATGCACATTGGCCTGCACCAGTTCCAGCGTGGGCAGGCTCTGCACATCTTGCCCGCTCAGGCGCCGTCGGGTGGGCACGATCAACCTGCCGCCGCTGCCACCACTGCGGCGCACCAGCCGCTCGCACACCGAGCGACCGGCAAAACCGGTGCCGCCCAGGATCAGGATGTTCTTGATTTTCAAAGTGGATTCTCAGGGGTGGCCAACACAGCCAGACATCAGGGAATTTCGCGGTTGGAGGCCGGCGCGTTGGCCTCACGCGGGCCAATCGGCCCGCCGAGCTTGCCCTTCAGGTCGGGCGGCAAACGCTGCTTAAGCAAGGCGCTGTAGACCACCGCGTTGGAGAGCACCTTCTTGACGTAGTCACGGGTTTCGTTGAACGGGATCGTTTCTGCCCAAGCCGCCGCTTCGATGGGCGTGCCTTCACGCCAGCGGCGCGGCCGGTTGGGGCCGGCGTTGTAGGCTGCGGTGGCCATCGCCATCGAGCCCTGGAACTCGTCCAGTACATGCTTGAGGTAGACCGCGCCCAGTTGCAGGTTGATCTCGGGGTCGGCGATCATGCTGTTGGTGTAGTCCACACCCGCGCGTTTGGCGGTCCAGCGCGCGGTGGCCGGCATCAGTTGCATCAGCCCCGAGGCACCCACGTGCGAACGGATCTCGGACATGAAGCGAGACTCCTGGCGGATCAGGCCGATCACCAGTGCCGGGTCCAGCCCTTCAGCGCGGGCGCGGCTTTCGATGGCGGCTCTGAAGGGGGTCGGAAAGCGCTGCTGGATGTCGATCTCTTCGCGCGCTCGTTCGCTGGTGTTGATGCAACGGTCCCAGACTTCGCGCTGGCAAGCCAGGTGGGATGCGGCCCGCAACTGACGGTCGTTCAAGCCACGCAGGCTGTAGTTCCACTCGCGCACGCCTTCGCTGCGCAAACCCAGCGCCAGACTGCGCAGCGCACGGGTCTTGCCCGGGTGCTGGCGTGGCGCGGCCAAGTCTTCGGCGCTCAGCGCGGGAGGGGCGGGGGGCAGCGACAGGCTCAGGCCCAGATCGGAGGCGGCCAACTGCCCATAGAAGCCCAGCGGCGAGGCCAGGTCGCGCAAGCTTTGCTGCGCTGCGGCGCGCGCTGCGTCGCCTGCAGCCCCGGGCCTGGCCAGCGCCAGTTGGGCCCGCGCTTGCCAGTACAACCAGGTGTTTTCGCGGCCGTCGCGACGTGCGGCTTCATCCATTGCGTCTGTGGCGCGCAGCACGAGCTGCCAGCGGGCTGGCCTGTCGCCGCCTTCGAGCAAGGCGGCGCGCACATGCCAGGCCAGCACGTCTTCGCTCCAGGGCGGCGCAAGCCTGCCTGCGCTGCCGCTGCGCATGCTGTCCCACAGGGCCCAGGCGTTGCGGGCGTAGTCTGCAGCCTCGGGTTGTCGCTTCAACGCCGCCTGACGCGCCACGTGGGCCCATGCAGTGGCTGCGATCGGAGCCGGTAAGCGGGCTTGCCAGCGACTGAGCAATTGATCGGCTGCAACAGCCGGGTCGGAGGCGGCCGTCCGCATCAAGGCCAGCAGATCGAGCTCGTGGTGGTAGGCCGAATCAAGATGCTGACGCTGCGTCAGATGGCGTGCGGGCTGATCCCACAGCGCATCGACAGCGCGCTCGGCCGCCGGGCTGATCAGTGCAGCGGCGGCACGCGCAGCGCTTTGGCGGTTGGCCTCGGTGGCCAGCCTGACGTCCTGCCAGACGTCCTGTGCGCTGATCACGCGCGCTTCGGCCAGCGTGCGTGCCAGCAGCATGCAGGCGTCGTCGAGGTCGCGCTGGGCATGCCAGGCGGCCAGTGCCTGCTCTCGCACGTTCTTGCCGTCCTGGTGTTGCATCAGCAGGGTGTAGCAGGTCACTTGCCGGTCGTCATCCATGCGAAAGCGCGGCTGCTCGATGCGAAAGTTGGCCCAGTCGCGGCGTTTGCCCAACTCGAGCAGCCAGTCGTTGCGCAGCCGGTCTTCGACATAGGTGTCGGGCCAGCGCTGGAAGAAGGCCGTCAACTCGGGCTGCTGTGCACGGTCCAGACGGCTGCTCAGATCCCAGTACTCGGCCCATTGGGTCAGCGGGTGCTGGGCCGCAGAGAGTTGCTGTGCTGCTGCCGACAAAGCCGCGCGGTCGTTCTTGCGCAGCGCTTCACGGGCCTGCACCACCCACTCATCGCCTGTTGATTGGGCCCGCGCTGTCGGGTGCCAGACTGCGCAGATCACCAACAGCGTTGCCAGCAGGGCACTGGCTGCAGACCTGTGCGGTGCAGTGCGGTGGCTTGAAATTCCAGAATCAGCAGAAACCATGACTCCGAATTTAACGCAAGCGCCTGGCTTTGGATGGTTTGGCGCCGACTGGGGTCTTCTTGCCTGATTCTTCAGGTTTTTGCGCCTGTGCGGCCTGTGCGGTCAGTGCGGCCTGCAAGGCCAGGCGGGCCCATGGGCGCATGAAATTGGCCGACTCCAGTGCCTGCTCAGGCACGGTCCAGTAGCGCATCGTGATGGTCTTGCTTTTGCCTCCGTAGACAAAAGGTTCACACCCTGCCTGTGCAAAAGCCGGCCGGGTGTCGTCATCCACTTTCAGGTACAGACGCTCGAAGGCGATCAAGGCCACGAACAAACCGTCCAGCCTCAAACCCCAGCCGCCAAACATGCGCCGGGCAGTGGGCGGGCTGCCGCTTGTGGAAGCGCCAGCCATCAACTCCTGGCAATGCACGACGAAGGGCGGGGTTGCGGCCGGCATTTTTGCGGGCGCTCCTTTTGAGGCTCTTGCGGGCGCTTTTGCTGAAGTTTGGTTGGCTTGACCCATGGCCTGACAATAGCCTGCTTTCAGCCGGAGTTTCAACAGGGGTCTGCGCGGTACTGCGCGCACGGACGCGGGTCTGGCGCTGCATCGTGTGCTGCCCATGCCATGCAACTCGGCCTTGCCCATTCGTTTGTATCGCAGGGACAGCCAGCCATGTCGTCAACGATCCCGGAATCGCCCGCCTTCGAGACCTCGCAGGACAAAAAAATGTTGCGCAGGCAATTGCAGGTCGAACGCCAGATGCTGGTCGACCGCCATCAGCGCGCCATGCATCTGCAAGAGGTGTTGCGTGTCTGGCTGATGGAACGTGGTGACCGAGTGGTGGGTGCCTACTGGCCGATCAAAGGTGAGTTCGACACCTTGCCGGCCTTGTTCAAGTGGACTGAAGCCGATGACAAACGCCGCATCGGGCTGCCAGTCATGGACAAGCAGAGCAAACAATTGAGTTTTCGCACCTGGTACCCGGGGTGCGAGATGGAAGAAGACGGCTACGGCATTCCCAAGCCCAAAAGCACGCCGGAATTGCAACCGACGCTGCTGTTGGTGCCCTGCGTGGGTTACGGATCGCAGGGCGTGCGACTGGGCTACGGGGGCGGCTTCTATGACCGCACGCTGGCGCTGTTGCAACCCCGGCCAACGACAGTCGGCCTGGCCTACGCCAACGGCCATGTGCCTTGGTTGCAGGCGGAGCCGCACGATGTGCCGCTGGATGTGGTGCTGACGGACGAAGGGCTGGCCTGGCGCGCGCCTGGCATCTGATCGACGTCCGATCGACGTCCGATCGATGTCTGATCGACATCTGGATCGACCACCTGGGCTTGGCGCGGCAGCGGGTCAGCGCCTCAACGCGAGTTGAAGAACCCTCAAGCCAGCGCGCGGCCGATCAGAATTTTCTGTACTTCTGAAGTGCCTTCGTAGATCTGGCACACCCGCACGTCGCGATAGATGCGTTCAACCGGGAAGTCGCTGAGGTAACCATAGCCCCCGTGCACCTGTATCGCGTCTGAGCACACCTTCTCGGCCATCTCGCTGGCGAAGAGCTTGGCCATCGCGGCTTCTTTCAGGCAGGGCAGACCGGCGTCCTTCAGACTGGCGGCGTGGTGGATCAACTGCCGAGCTGCCTCGATCTGAGTGGCCATGTCGGCCAGCTTGAACTGTACCGCCTGATGCTGAAAGATCGGCTGGCCGAAGCTGCTGCGGTCCTTGCTGTAGGCCAGGGCAGCGTCAAACGCTGCACGCGCCATGCCGACCGCCTGGCTGGCGATGCCGATGCGCCCGCCCTCAAGGCCTGACAGCGCGATCTTCAGCCCCATGCCTTCTTCGCCGATCAGATACTCGGCCGGCACGCGGCAATCCTCGAACACGATCTGCGCCGTATCGCTGGCATGCTGGCCCAGTTTGTCTTCGACCCTGGCGACCACATAACCGGGCGTTGTGGTGGGCACGAGAAATGCACTGATGCCCCGTTTGCCCGCAGCCTTGTCGGTGACGGCCATCACGATTGCCAGGTCGCCGTTCTTGCCGCTGGTGATGAACTGCTTGACGCCGTTGATCACATAGTGATCGCCCACGCGGTTGGCGGTGGTCTTCAAGCCGCCGGCTTCGCTGCCCACGTGCGGCTCGGTCAGGCAGAAGGCGCCCAGCATGTCGCCACGCGCCAGCGGCTTCAGAAACTTCTCTTTCTGCGCCGCATCGCCATAAGCCATCAGGATGCTGCACACGGGGCAGTTGTTGACGCTGACCACCGTGCTGGTGGCGCCACAGCCAGCCGCGATTTCTTCCAGGATCAACGCCAGCGCCAGATAGTCCAGGCCGGCGCCATCCCACTCGGTGGGTACCGCGACGCCGTAACAGCCCAATGCCGCCAGACCTTTGAGCTGGGCGACGGGGAATTGCTTGAGCTTGTCCCAGGTTGCAGCGTGCGGCGCGATCTCGGCCTGCACGTAGTGGCGCACCGCATCTTGCACGGCCTGGTGGTCTTCGTTGAGTTGCATGATCGGGGTGTCCAGGTGGGCGGATCGGATGCCTGGGCCAGGGCTGCCGGGCAATTTTTGGTGTCGGCCGGCTTTTGGCTTTTTGCGCAGCGGCTCTACCAGGCCAACAGTGTGCCGTCGTGGTTGAAGAAACTGCCGTTGTCCTTGGCCTGCAAGCCTGCCAACGTGCGCCGCATGTCGCCCACGCTGGTCTGCACATCCAGATCGGCGCTGCTGCCGCCCATGTCGGTGCGCACCCAGCCGGGGTGGAAAGCGACGCAGATGGCTTTGCCGGCCCAGGCCAGTGAGGCATCCTTGAGCACAGAGTTCAGCGCTGCCTTGCTGGCTCTGTACAACCAGCCGGAGTTGGCAGCGCGCAATGCAATCGATCCCATCTTCGACGACAGCACGGCCACGCGCGCGGCAGGGGCCAGTGCCGATTCAAGCTGCGGCAGCAAGCGCATGGCGGCCAGCACGTTGGTGTGCATCACCAGGTCGAACTCTGCTTGTGAAGGGGTTTGCAGACCTTGTGAGCGAGACCCGAAGACACCGGCGTTGAGCACCACGGTGTCAAAGCGCTCGCCATCGATCGGCCAGGCCGGGCCAGAGCTGCCCACCGCAGTGGCCACATCCAGCGGCAGTGCGCGCGCACCCAAAGCGCGAATGCGGCCCAGACCTTCTTCGTTGCGCGCTGTGCCCGTCACGGTGGCGTCGTCGGCGCGGTACTGACGCACAAATTCAAGGCCGATGCCGCGCGATGCGCCGATGATCAAGACAGAGCTCATGGGTGTCCTCATGCAGACAGACAGGTTCAGGCGGCCAGGTCGATCACAGCATCTCCAGTGCCATCGCGGTGGCCTCGCCGCCGCCGATGCACAAAGCCGCCATGCCGCGCTTCAAGCCGCGTTTGCGCATGGCGCCCAGCAGTGTGACCACGATGCGGGCGCCGCTGGCGCCGATGGGGTGGCCCAGGGCGCAGGCCCCACCGTGCACGTTGACGATCTCGTGCGAGAGTTTGAAATCGTGCATCGCAGCCATGGTCACGGCGGCAAAGGCTTCGTTGACCTCCCACAACTGCACTTGCTGCGCTGTCCAGCCGGCTCGCTGCAAGGCCTTGGTGATGGCGCCTGCAGGTGCGGTGGCAAACCACTGCGGCTCTTGCGCGTGCACGGCGTGGCTGACGATGCGGGCCAGCGGCTGGCAGCCCATCTGCTTGGCTGTGCTGGCGCGCATCAGGACCAAGGCCGCCGCACCGTCGCTGATGCTGGAAGCGTTGGCCGCCGTGATCGTGCCGTCCTTCTTGAATGCGGGTTTGAGGCCGGGCACCTTGTCCAACTTGGCTTTGAGCGGCTGCTCGTCGGCCTTGATGCTCAGCGTGGCGCCTTTGCCGGCCACCGCCACAGGCGCGATTTCCCAGTCAAAACTGCCGTCTTCGTTGGCTTGTCTGGCGCGTGTGGTGGAGGCAATGGCAAATTCGTCTTGCGCCTGGCGGCTGAAGCCGTACTTGTCGACGCACTGTTCGGCAAAGACACCCATCGCCTTGCCGCGCTCATAGGCGTCTTCCAGGCCGTCCATTGCCATGTGGTCAAACAGCGTGGTGGCGCCGTACTTCACCCCTCGGCGCAGCATGCTCAGGTGCGGCGCGTTGCTCATGCTCTCCATGCCGCCTGCCACCATCACCTGGGCGCTGCCGGCGGCCAGCATGTCGTGGGCGAACATCAGCGCGCGCATGCCGCTGCCGCACATCTTGCTCAGGGTCACTGCGCCTGCACTGTCGGGCAAACCGGCCTTGCGCATCGCCTGGCGGGCAGGGGCCTGACCCTGGCCCGCCATCAGGCAGTTGCCCATCAGCACTTCGTCGATGCTGTCGCCGGGCACGCCGGCGCGCGCCACGGCGGCTTCGATGGCGACAGCGCCCAGCTCCCAGGCGGCGAGGGTCGACAACTCACCCAGCAAGCCGCCGATGGGCGTGCGGGCGGCGGATGTGATGACGATGGGGTCGTTCTTGGGGTCGTTCATGGGGTGCTCCAGTTCCAGGTGATTGGAAAAACCTCAGCCCCGGCGGGTGGGCCGGTGACAGCTCAAGGCGCAGCGCCGGCAGCTCAATCCTCGGCCATCGTGGCCGCCACAGACTGGGTACTGCGGGGTGCTGCCGCTGCTGCAGTGGTGATCGATGACACAGGCCGCTGGCCGGCGCTGAAACGTTTGGTGGGCTCATACGGAAAGACATCGTGCACATGGCCGGCCAGGATGCGGTCTTTGTGCGATTGCCAGAACTCCGCGCCCAGAAGATCGGCATGGTGCGCCATGAACACTTCGCGCACGGCGTCATTGCCCAGCAGGAAGGGCGCGAAGGTTTCAGGGAAAACGTCCCTGGGGCCCACCGTGTACCAGATCTCGCCGCTCATCTCTTCTTCTTCGTTGCGCGGCTCGGGCACGCGGCGGAAGTTGCAATCCGTCAGGTATTCGATCTCGTCGTAGTCGTAGAACACCACCTTGCCGTGGCGCGTGACGCCAAAGTTCTTCCACAGCATGTCGCCCGGGAAGATGTTGGCCGACACCAGATCCTTGATCGCGTTGCCGTACTCCACCACTGCGTGCGCCACCTGCTCGGCCGAGGCCTCTTGCAGGTGGATGTTCAGCGGCACCATGCGGCGCTCGATGTACAGGTGTTTGATCACCAGCACCGGCTCGCCATCCTGTCCGCCCTCGGCCTCTTCTTCCAGCAGGCTGGGGCAGAAGTGGCGCAGTTCATCGATCAGCGAAGGCTCGAAGCGGTGGATCGGGAATGCCACGTTGCTGTACTCCAGCGTGTCGGCCATGCGCCCGCCGCGGTCGTGTTGCTTGACCAGCAGGTACTTGGCCTTGATCTGTTCGCGCGTGGTGTCCTTTTGCGGCGGGTAGAAATCTTTGATGACCTTGAAAACGTACGGGAAAGAAGGCAGGTCAAAAACCAGCATCACCATGCCTTTGATGCCCGGCGCGATGCGGAACTTGTCGCTGGAGTGGCGCTGATGCGCCAGCAGGTCGCGGTAGAAGATGTTCTTGCCGTGCTTTTGCAAACCCAGGCTGTTGTACAGCTCAGCACGCGGTTTGCGCGGCATCATGCCGCGCAAGAACTTCACGTAGGCGCTGGGAATCTCGATGTCGGCCATGAAGTAGGCGCGTGCGTAACTGAAGATCAGCAGCAACTCGTCCTCGCCAAACAGCGCGGCATCGATGACCAGCTTGCCGCTGGGCGCATGGATGATCGGCAGCGCAAGCGGCGTTTCGCTGAAACCGTTGATGATCTTGCCCACCAGGTAGGCGCCCTTGTTGCGATAGAACAGGGTGCTGAGTACCTGAATCTGGAAGTTGGGGCGCGGTCTGAAGCCGCCCATCTCGGACAACATCGCTTGCACCACATGGTTGACGTCGCGCGGCAGGTCTTCGAACGCCACTTGCAGCTGGAAGTTGTGAATGATGCGTGCCCAGGTCTGTTGCAGGTTGTCTTTGTCTGGATAGTAGGCGCGGTAGGTGGGGTGGGAAGCAGGCTCGTCGTTTTCGATGTACTCGGTGCTGACCGCGGGCCGCACGAAGATGAAGTCATTGCGGTAATAGCTGCGCGTCAGCAGCTTGACGGTGACGGAGTTGAAGAAGGTTTCTGCCAGCTCGGGCTGGCGGTGGTTGGTCAGCAGGCCGATGTAGTGCAGCTTGGCCTGCTGCCACACATCTTGGGGCAGTTTGGAGGCATCCAGCTCGTCGTTGAGCCGCTGCACCGCTTCATTGACGCGCATGTCGTAGAACTCGATGCGGTCGCGCTGGGCGCGCTGCTGGCCATGCCAGTCGGACTGCTCGAAGCGTCGCTTGGCCTGTGCAGTGGTTTCGCGAAACAGCCGGTAGTGGCGATCGAAGCCTTCAATCAGCACCCGGGCGATGGCAAAGCCACGCTGGTCTGAAAGGTCGCTGGGAAACATCGTCCGGGCTCTATGCGGCATGGCTGGAGGGCAGCGCGTTTTCGGCTTGATCGTGCGTCGGGTCATGCGCCTGGCTTTGCGCTGCGCCTGGGTAGCGACTGCGCATCGCCGCCAGTGCGGTGACGTAGGCGGGCTGCACCTCGCTGGCGTCGCGCACCGTCATCTGCAAATCCTGCAGCAGGCCATTGTGCAAACCGTAGACCCAGCCATGCACCACCACCGACTGGCCGCGCGCCCAGGCGTCTTGCACGACCGTGGTTTCGCAGACGTTGAGGCTTTGCTCCAGCACGTTGAGCTCGCACAGCAATTGCAGCCGCGCTTCGTCGTCGGGCTGGGCTTCGATCAGCGCGCGGTGCTTGTTGCGCACATCCTGCACATGGCGCAGCCAGTTGTCGGCAATGCCGATGCGCCGGTTGTGCAGCGCTGCTGCCACGCCGCCGCAGCCGTAATGGCCCACCACCATCACATGCCGCACCTGCAACTGGTCGATGGCGAACTGCATCACGCTCAAGGCGTTGAGGTCGCTGTGTACCACCACGTTGGCGACGTTGCGGTGCACGAACACATCTCCTGGCAGCAAGTCCAGGATCTCGTTGGCAGGCACGCGGCTGTCGGCGCAACCAATCCAAAGGTACTGCGGTGTCTGCTGCTGCAGCAAGCGCGAGAAGAAGCCGGGCGTGCGCTCTTCGACGCGGCGCGCCCAGTCGCGGTTCTTCTGCAGCAGCTCGGGCAGGCGGTACGGCATGGTTCAGATGTCTGGGTGGCAGCGCATCACGGGGTGATGGGGCTGGGCTCTCACATCGTCTCGGCAAACAACTCGCGGCCGATCAGCATGCGGCGGATCTCGCTGGTGCCCGCGCCGATCTCGTACAGCTTGGCGTCGCGCCACAGGCGGCCCAGCGGGTACTCGTTGATGTAGCCGTTGCCGCCGAAGATCTGGATGCCCTCGCCGGCCATCCAGGTGGCTTTTTCGGCACACCAGAGAATCACGCTGGCGCAGTCCTTGCGCACTTGACGCACATGCTCGACGCCCAACTTGTCCAGGTTCTTGCCGACGGTGTAGCAAAAAGCGCGGCCGGCTTGCAACACGGTGTACATGTCGGCCAGCTTGCCCTGGATCAGCTGAAACTCGCCGATGCTCTGGCCAAACTGCTTGCGGTCGTGCACGTAGGGCACCACGTTGTCCATCACCGACTGCATGATGCCGATGGGGCCGGCCGCCAGCACGGCACGCTCGTAGTCCAGCCCGCTCATCAGCACCTTGGCGCCGCCGTTGAGCTGGCCCAGGCTGTGGTTGGCAGGCACCTCGACGTTGTTGAACACCATCTCGCCCGTGTGGCTGCCGCGCATGCCCAACTTGTCGAGCTTTTGTGCGGTCGAGAAACCCTTCATGCCTTTCTCGACGATGAAAGCCGTCACGCCCCTGGCCCCAAGCTCGGGCTCAGTTTTGGCGTAGACCACCATCGTGTCGGCATCCGGGCCGTTGGTGATCCACATCTTGGTGCCGTTGAGCAGGTACAAGCCGCCCTTGTCTTCAGCCTTGAGCTTCATGCTGATGACGTCGCTGCCGGCGCCGGGCTCGCTCATCGCCAAGGCCCCCACATGGTCGCCGCTGATCAGCTTGGGCAGGTACTTCTTTTTTTGCTCGGCCGAGCCGTTGCGCTTCAGTTGGTTGACGCACAGGTTGCTGTGCGCGCCATAGCTCAGGCCCACGCTGGCGCTGGCGCGGCTGATCTCTTCCATCGCGATCATGTGCGCCAGGTAACCCATGCCAGCGCCTCCATCGGCCTCGGGCACGGTGATGCCCAAGAGACCCAGCTCGCCCATCTTGCGCCACAGATCCATCGGGAACTGGTCGCTGTGGTCGATCTCGTTGGCGCGCGGGGCGATTTCTGCCTGCGCAAAGTGCTGCACCGCGTCGCGCAGCGCGTCGATGTCTTCGCCGAGTTCAAAGTCCAGGCCGGGCAGGTTCACAAGCTGTCTCCTTGGGGCCCAGAAGGGTGGGCCAAACACAGACCTCATGGTAGCGGAAGGGGCAATATAGACTGCACAACAGCGGCAACCAGCCGCGCCAACCTCAAGTGCATGAATGCTGCTGAAAGAACTGCCACGCTGAAGCCCCGAAATCCCCAGCCCTCGATGCAAGCTGCGTCCCAGCTTGCGGCATCAGCCAAGCCCACGGATGGCCAGCACAAGGCCGCGTTGCCCCACGAAGCCGCTTTGCACTATCCGCTGGACGAGCAGTTGCCTGCGCCCGGCGGCGTGATCGAGCTTGCACCCGGCGTGCTGTGGGTGCGCATGAGTCTGCCATTCGCGCTGAACCACATCAACCTGTGGCTGCTGCGTGACCAGATGGATGGGCTGGACGGCTGGACGCTGGTGGACTGCGGCATCAGCGACGACGCCACGCGCTCGCACTGGGAGCAGATCTTCGCCCACCACCTGCAGGGCCTGCCGGTGCTGCGCGTGGTGGTGACGCACATGCACCCGGACCACATCGGCCTGGCCGATTGGCTGTGCCAACGCTGGTCGACCGCGCAGCGCGACTGCCGCTTGTGGATCAGCCATACCGATTGGAGCGTGGCGCGGTTCGCGGTGCGCTCGACCACCGGCTTTGGCGGCGAAGCCACGGCCAGGTTCTTTGCCTTGCACGGGCTGACCGATCCAGAGATGCTGGATCAGGTCAGAAAGCGCACCAGTTACTACTCCAGCATGGTGCCGCAAGTGCCCGACAGCTACAGGCGATTGCTGCACGGCCACAGTCTGCACGTCAACGGCCTGGCCTGGCGCTGCGTCGTGGGCTACGGGCACGCGCCCGAGCACATGTCGCTGCACTGCGAAGCTTTGGGCCTGCTGATCTCGGGCGACATGGTGTTGCCGCGCATTTCCACCAACGTCAGCGTGATCGAGGCCGAGCCCGAAGGCAACCCGCTGCGCCTGTTCTTGGACTCTTTGGAGGCCCTGCGCGCCTTGCCCGCCGAAACGCTCGTGCTGCCCTCACATGGCAAGCCCTTTGTGGGCCTGCACACGCGTATCCAGCAATTGAGCGAGCACCACGAAGCTCGTTTCGACGATGTTTTGCAAGCTTGTGCGCAGCAGCCCGGAAGTGCGGCCGAGATGCTGCCGGTGTTGTTCAAGCGCGAACTGGATCTGCATCAGACCACCTTTGCGCTGGGTGAGGCGATTGCCCACATGCACGCTTTGGCCGAGCGAGGCCAGTTGCTGGCGCAGCCTGGTGCCGATGGCGTGTTGCGTTGGCGCACCGCCTTGCAGCGCCACCAGGCCCAGCGAAACCCACAGCTGGACGACCGCAGGTCGAGCGCCTGCAGGCGAAAAAAAGCGGCAGGTGAAGTTTCACCTGCCGCCGGCAGACCATTTGCTCCTCGAATTGCACCGGGGTAGCACGCCTACGCGGATGACAGCACAACCGCTGAGTATGGCTATGCGAGCATCGAATGGCATCCTCCCAAAGGGGGATATGGCTGCGGCTGTCAGTCCAGCAGCGGCACAACTTCATGCTTGAGCACGCCTTTGGCCCGCGCGTAGTCGGGCAGGGCAGACTTGACCACATCCCAGAAGGCCGGGCTGTGGTTCATCTCGCGCAGGTGCGCCAGCTCGTGCGTGACCACATAGTCGATCACCGGCAGGCCGAAGTGCACCAGACGCCAGTTGAGCCGGATCGAGCCGTCAACGCTTGCGCTGCCCCAACGGGTCGAGGCCGAGCTCAGGCTGAGCCGCTTCATGCGCACGCCCAGCCGATCGGCAAAGATGCGGCAACGCTCTTCGAACACGCGGCGGGCCTGGCGCTGCAACCAGCTTTGCACCAGATCGCGCAATTGCTCTGCCGACGCGTGGTGCGGCAGGCCCAGGTGCAGCGTCAGCCGCGGCACGCCAGGCAGTGCCTGCGCCTCGGTGTGCAGCACGGCACCAGTGGTGCGGGAGTCGAGCACCAGGATCACTGTTTCGCCCAGGAAGGGCAGGCAGCCGCCTTCGCGCCACTCGACCCGCGCTGCGTCCAGCCGGGCGCTGCGTTCGCGCTGCTCTTGCAGCTTGCGCAGGATCCAGGTCGATTTCTCGCGCAATGCGGCTTCGATCTCTTGTTGCCCCACCCAACGCGGTGCGCTGACACTCAAACCTTCTGCGCCGACCACGAAGCCAATGCTGCGGCGGCGAGAGCGGCGCAATTCGTAACCCACTTTGTGGCTGGCGAGCAGCATCTCGTGTTGCGAGCGGGGGTGGCGGTAGCCGCCGGCAGCGGTGCCGTGGGCCGGTTTGCCGGCATGCTGCGCCTGGGCTGTGGTCTCAGCGGCTGTGCCCCAGGTGCCGAATATGCCCAATGCTCCCGGCGCCTCGGTGCCTCGGCCCTGGCGCGCAGGCTGGAAATCGCTGCGGGGCAAGGCCGGCCGCCAGGCGCCTTCTGCACCTTCTCCGGCAGCCAGGCGCCAGGGCGCTGCGTCATCAGTCGCTGTCGGGGTCGAGCTCACCGAGGCTGTGGGGCCGGCAGTCCGATCACCGGCTGCAACCGGAAGCTGCGGGCCAGTCGATACCGGAGCAGAAATCAGTGGCGGCATCGGCTCGTCAAACAGCGACAGCTGGTTGGGAGAGACATGGCCGGGCTGGCGTGGCATGACAAGGAATTCTAGTCGGCGCCCCGGGTCGCCGCCGCCGCAGCGGGCCCGGCGCCATAGGCTTCTGGGTCGAGCTTGCGCATTTCTGCTTCGATCCAGGTTTCGACCTGCATCATCAGATCCTCTGGCTGGCGGCCTTGACTGGAGATCGGCGGCCCGATCGAGACATCGATCAAGCCCGGACGCAGCAGGAAGGACTTGCGCGGCCAGCATTTGGCCGAGCTGGCAGCGATCGGCACGATGGGCACCCCGGTGGTGATCGCCAGCCTGGCAGCGCCGCTTTTGTACACGCCCTGGCTGCCGCGCGGTGTGCGCGTGCCTTCCGGAAACATGATCACCCAAATACCCTCGGCGGCCAGCCGTCTGCCCTGTTCTGCCACCTTGATCCAGGCTTCGGCGCGTTTGCTGCGGTCGATATGGATCATGTCCAGGCGGCCCATCGCCCAGCCAAAAAACGGCACATACAGCAACTCGCGCTTGAACACATAGGCCAGAGGGTGCGACATCAAGGCTGGGAAGGCGAATGTCTCCCAGGTACTTTGGTGCTTGGCGGCCAGTACCACGGCAGCAGTCTCTTGCGCAGCAGTGGGCAGGTGGTGCATGCCCGTGACCTGGTAGCGCACGCCGCAGATCACCTTGGCGCCCCACACGGCCGCTTTCAGCCAGCGCATCGTGGGCCAATAAAGGCGCTGGCCACGCACGAACATCGACAACAACAGCATCAGCAGCGCCCAAGGCACCACCGTCACGGCCAGCCAAAGAATGAACACCAGCGATCGCAAGGCCCAAGTGGCCTGTTGCAGCGCTTTCATGTTCGCAAACTACCCGCTGCCGAATCGACGTAGCGGTGACGGGCCAGCATGAACTCGACAAAAGCGGCCAGGCTGGCGTGGGCATTGGCTGCGGGCACCTGCGTCAGCATGACCTGTACAGCGGCATCGTCGAGCTTTTCTGCGCGGCCGGTGCGCACCAGATGCGGCTCGCAGCCGGCGGCCGCAGCAGCTTGCAGGTCGCGCAAGGTGTCGCCGACCATCGCCACATTGACCAGGTCCACGCCATACCTGCGGCCGATCTCTTTCATCATGCCGGGCTTGGGTTTGCGGCAATCGCAGTCGTCATTGGGAGCGTGTGGGCAGAAGAAGACGGCGTCGATGCGCCCGCCCTGCACCATCAGCTTCTGGTTCATGTGCGCGTGCACCGCGTTGACCGAAGCCATGTCGACGACACCGCGCCCGATGCCGGCCTGGTTGGTGGCCACTACCGTGTGCCAGCCGGCATGGTTGAGCCGCGCCACGGCTTCGAGGGCGCCCGGGATGGGATGCCACTCTTCGGGCGCCGTGACGTGGCTGTCGCGGTAGACGTTGAGGATGCCGTCTCGGCCCAGGATCACCAGCTTGGTGGAATACATGTGGGTGCTCGTTCCTCGCGGCGCTCAGTGTGCCAGTCTGGACAGGTCGGCCACCCGATTCATTGCCTGCTGCAGAGAACGCAGCAGCGCCAGGCGGTTGTTGCGCAATGCCGGGTCATCGGCGTTGACCATCACAACCTCGAAAAACTCGTCCACCGGGCCCTTCAGATCTGCCAGCGCCTTCAGGTGCGCGCTGTAGTCGCCGCGGTCAAAGGCTGCGTTGGCCAGCGGGGTGGTGTGGGCCAAGGCGCGGGCCAGGGCTTTCTCTGCAGGCTCCTGCAACAGTTGCGCCTGCACTTCGGTGGCCACCGGGCCTTCTGCCTTCTTCAGGATATTGCCGACCCGCTTGTTGGCCGAGGCCAGCGCCGGGGCTTGCTGCATCAGCGCAAACTCGCGTACGGCGGCCAGGCGTTGCGGCAGCTCGGCCCAGCTTGAAGGGCGCAAAGCGACCACGGCGTCGACTTCGTGCGCGCTGTAACCCAGCTCGCGCAGGTAGCCCACCAGGCGGTCGTAGAAGAAGCTGATCAGCGCTTCTGCCGCCTCTGGTGAGTTGGCAGCAGAAGCCGCGGATCCCGAAGAAGCTGCAGAAGCCGAAAAAGCCGAAAAGGCCGCCTGCACCAAATCGGGCACCGCCAGCGGCAACTGGCGCTCGACCAGGATGCGGATCACGCCCAGCGCGTGACGGCGCAGTGCAAAAGGGTCTTTGTCGCCCGTGGGCAACTGGCCGATGCTGAACAGGCCGGCCAGCGTTTCGAGCTTGTCGGCCAGCGCCACCACCAGGCCGGCCGTGCCGCGCGGCAATTCGTCGCCCGCAAAGCGTGGCTTGTAGTGGTCTTCGATGGCTTGCGCCACGGTTTCGGGCTCACCGTCGTGGCGGGCGTAGTAGGCGCCCATCACGCCTTGCAGCTCAGGGAATTCGCCGACCATCAAGCTCAGCAAGTCGGCCTTGGCCAGCATCGCTGCGCGGTCGGCGTGCTCGATCATTTCGGCGGCGGGGGGCTGCGCAGTGGACGAGGGGCCCGCCGCAGAACCTGGCGCGGCACCCGACAGCGAGAGCTGTGGCTGGGCTGCTGCCAGGCTGTGGGCAATGCTTGCGGCGATCGCCCGCACCCTGGCCACCCGCTCGCCCTGGCTGCCCAACTTGCCGTGGTAGACCACCTTGTCCAACTGCGGCAGCCGTGACACCAGCGTCTGCTTGCGGTCTTGGTCGAAGAAGAACTTGGCGTCGGCCAGGCGCGGGCGGATGACGCGCTCGTTGCCCTGGATCACGCGGCTGGGGTCGGCCGGGTGGATGTTGCTGACGATCAAGAAGCGCTCGCTCAGCTTGCCTTGCGCATCCAGCAGCGGAAAGTACTTCTGGTTGGCCTTCATCGTCAGGATCAGGCACTCTTGCGGCACCGTCAGGTACTCGGGCTCGAAACGGCACAACATCACCTGCGGGCGCTCGACCAGCGCTGTCACTTCGTCGACCAAGGCCTCGTCTTCGGTGACTTGCAGGCCCTCGGCCTGTGCCGCGAGGTTCAACTGGCGCAGCATTTCTGCACGCCGCTCTTCGAAGCTGGCGATCACCGCGCCCTCGTCGCGCAACTGCCCGGCGTAGCTGTTGGCGTCGCGCAGGGTGATCTGTGGTTGGCGGGCTTCAAAGCGGTGGCCGCGCGTGGTGCGGCCGGCTTGCAGCCCCAAAGCGCTGACCGGCACCACCACGGCGCCGTGCAGGGCCACCAGGCCGTGCGCCGGACGCACGAACTGCACGCGGGTCCAGCCGGGCTGGAAGGCGGTGTCGCCAGCAGCGCCACGATCACCTTCCTCGCCACCCTCGCCACCCGGCACCGATGAGGCCGCAGACCCCGCTGGCGCGGGCTGCGGGTACTGCATCACTTTAGGGATGGGCAGTTGACTGATGGCATCGCTGAGCGCTTGCTGCAAGCCTGAGGCCAGCGTCGCGCCAGGCAACACACGGTCCAGAAACAGCGCTTCATTCTTGCCATCGGCAGCGCGCTGCAATTGCCGCACCGGCGTGTCTTCAGCCCCCAGGCTGGCCAGCTTCTTGACCAGCGCAGGCGTGGCCTGACCGTTGGCGTCCAGGCCCACCGAGACCGGCATCAGCTTGAGCCTTTGGGTTTGCTCTGGTGCCTGCCCGCGTACCGCTGGCAGCAGCAGGCCCAGGCGCCTGGGTGAGGCAAATGACTCTGGCTGCGCTTGTGCATCCACCAGGCCCTGGGCCTTCAGGCCATCGGTCAACAGACGGGCAAAGTCCTGGCCGAGTTTTTTCAGCGCTTTGGGGGGCAGTTCTTCGACAAAGAGTTCCACCAGCAAGGGTTGCAGCATGGCCGTTGTCATGGTCATGCCGCTTTCTTGTCCAGCGCTGCCAGCACTTCTTCGGCCCAGGCGCGGGGCGCCATCGGGAACCCCAGACGGGCGCGGCTGTCGAGGTAGCTGGCGGCCACGCTGCGCGCCAGGTTGCGGATGCGGCCGATGTAGGCGGCTCTTTCGGTCACGCTGATGGCGCCTCTGGCGTCCAGCAGGTTGAAGGTGTGCGCCGCTTTCAGCACCTGCTCGTAGGCCGGCAGCGCCAGTTGTTGCGTCATCAGATACTGCGCCTGTTTTTCGTGGCCGGCGAAGGCCTGCAGCAGCATCGCCACGTCGCTGTGCTCGAAGTTGTAGGTGCTCTGTTCGACTTCGTTCTGGTGGAAGACATCGCGGTAATAGAGCTTGGTGCCGGGCTTGCTGCCGGGCCTGCCACCCGGGGCGCCATCGGCGCCTGCCGGGCTCTCGGTCCACACCAGGTCGTAGACGTTGTCCACCCCTTGCAGGTACATCGCCAGCCGCTCCAGGCCGTAGGTGATCTCGCCCGTGATGGGCCGGCAATCGATGCCGCCGACCTGCTGGAAGTAGGTGAACTGCGTCACTTCCATGCCGTTGAGCCAGACCTCCCAGCCCAGATCCCAGGCACCCAGCGTAGGGTTCTCCCAATCGTCTTCGACAAAACGCACGTCATTCAGCTTCAGATCGAAGCCCAAGGCTTCCAGGCTGCCCAGATACAACTCCAGGATGTCTTGGGGGGCTGGCTTGAGCACCACCTGGTACTGGTAGTAATGCTGCAGCCGGTTGGGGTTGTTGCCGTAGCGGCCGTCTTTGGGGCGGCGGCTGGGCTGCACATAGGCGGCCTTCCAGGGCTCAGGGCCCAGGGCGCGCAGAAAAGTGGCGGTGTGGCTGGTGCCTGCACCCACTTCCATGTCGTAGGGTTGCAGCAGCGCACAGCCTTGGGCGTCCCAATAGGCTTGCAGTTTCAGAATGATTTGCTGGAAGGTCAGCATGAGAGGGACACCCGGCGCGGGCAAGGCGCCGTGTAATGGCGTAAACCCTTGAGTTTACGGGCCGCTGCTGGCGCTATGGTGCCGCCCCATGACAACGCAGCAACTGGTGCTCAGCCTGGTTTTGGCGACGATGGTGTTTTCGGTGGCGCTGGAGCTGCGCGTGGCCGACTTCAGGCGCGTGGCGCAAGCACCGCGGGCAGTGGTGGCCGGGTTGGTGCCGCAGTTCATCTTGTTGCCCGGCGCCACCTGGCTGGCCACGCTGGTGCTGGATCTGCCGCCCAACATCGAAGCGGCAATGATTCTGGTGGCTTGCTGCCCGGGCGGCAGCCTGTCCAACGTCATCACCCACCTGGGCCGTGGCAACACCGCGTTGAGCGTCAGCATCTCCGCCGTGGCAGCGGTGATGGCGCTCTTTTTGACCCCTTTCAACTTCACCTGGATGGTGGCCAGCAACCCCGCCACCGCAGCCTGGCTGCGCCAGTTGGACATCGATGCTTCTGCGATCTGGTGGAGCTTGCTGGCTTTGCTGGCGCTGCCGATGGCCTTGGGTTTGCTGGTCAGCCGCAATTCCCCCGAGCTGACCAAGAAGATCCGCAAGCCGCTGGGCAATTTCAGCCTGTTGGCGTTGCTGGCCTTCATCGTGCTGGGTCTGGTCAAAGAGCGCCACTTGCTCAACGCGGAGATCCTGCCGCAGCTGCTGATCGTGGTGCTGCACAACGCCGGCGGTCTGGCCTTGGGTTGGCTGGCCGCAACGTCTTTCAAAGTGGTGGAAGCCGACCGCCGCGCCATCATGATCGAAGGTGGCATGCAGAACGCGGGCTTGGCGCTGGGCATCATCGCAGTGCAGTTCAACGCCGATCTGGGCATGGTCATCATCGCCAGCCTGTGGGGCATCTGGCACATCATCAGCGGCATGTCTTTGGTTGTTTGGTGGAGGAGCCAGGATGCTCGACACAGTCATTGAAGGTGCGACCGTGGTCGACGGGCAGGGCGGCGAGCCCTTCACCGCCGATGTGGGCATCCGCCAGGGCCGCATTCAAGAGATCGGCCGCATCAGCAGCGCCGCAGCGCAGCGCCTCGACGGCCATGGCGCCTGGCTGACCCCCGGCTTTGTGGACATCCACACCCACTACGACGGCCAGGCCACCTGGGACGCCACCTTCAGCCCCAGCATCCACCACGGCGTGACGACGGTCGTGATGGGCAACTGCGGGGTGGGTTTTGCGCCTTGCGAGCCCGGGCGGCAGGCCGATCTGATCGCCTTGATGGAAGGTGTCGAAGACATCCCAGGCGCCGCGCTGGCTGAAGGTGTCAAGTTCAACTGGCGCAGCTTTGGCCAGTACATGGATGTGCTGGACGCGACGCCACACAGCCTGGACTTTTTGGTGCAGGTGCCACACGACCCTTTGCGTATGGCGGTGATGGGCGACCGGGCCGTGGCGCAGCAGGCTGCGACGCCTGAAGACCTCCACCACATGCGGCAATTGCTGCGCGAAGCTTTGCTGGCCGGCGCCGTGGGTTTTTCAACCGGGCGCACCGACAACCACCGCAACGCACATGGGCTGGAGACACCGGCCTCAGAGGCCAGCGCGGAAGAGTTGGTCGGCCTGGCGCAGGCTTT
>JBBQIB010000016.1:0-32816 GCA_038324515.1 Burkholderiales bacterium | reverse complement strand
GAAGGCGCCGGCCTGATGCAGCCGATGCAGCCTGGTGACGTCCAGGTACCCGCGGTCCATGACGTAGAACGCACCGGCCTCGAAGCTCAGCATGTTCAGCACGTTCACGTCCCCATCTTGCCGTCGCTGATGTGGATGAAGTCAGGGATGGCGCCGCGCAGGTCCAGCAGCGTGTGCAGCTTGATGGCGGCCTTGGTGGAGCGGAACGGCGCCCAGTCGAACAGGCTCAGGCAAAGGTCGACGGTGCTGGAGTCCAGGGCGTAGACCGTGTTGTCCAACTCGACGCCCAGCGAGTCGCTGGCGTACAGCTTGCGGGCACGGCGGATCAACACGGCAGCGAGGTCCGACCAGATGCGCCAATCGCGCGACTCGCGGCGGGCAAGCTTAGCCCGGCCTGCTGGACGGCGCGTGGGCCAAAGGCGATGCGGTCAGCCGAGCCCGGACTCAAACAGTCCAGTGGACTGTTTGTGCCTGGCGAGGGGCCGGGCCACTGGCCCGGCGCGGCCTGCAAGGCCACGCGGCGGCCTGCAGCGGCCTGCAGCGGCCTGAGCGCCCGGGCTTCGTCTGAATCACTGTCGTCGTCGGTCATGCAGGTCTGGCCCGGCTCTTCGACGCGCACCCCCTTGCGTGTGAGCAGCTTGCGTCATGTGGGTGATGATCTTGTGCAACACCGTCTGCGGCGCCTCGTCGGTTGGCGCGGGCACTTCCACGGCGACAGGTTCGCCGTCGGTGTCACACCAGCGACCCGCCAGCGACAACGCAAGCCAACGCCATCGCGGCAGTGCCGTTCCCACAATACTTCCCAGCACGTAGTCGCCCTGCCCCCATGCTTCCGCCGTGACAGCCCCTACCCACCGCAGCGGGTAGGCTGTGCGGTTCGCTCGGCGCTTGCCGTGACACCTACCCACCCGATCGCCTCAACACCCGTGCCACCGCCCAACACCGAGTTCGACCCGACGACCACCCACCCGGTCGCCGCCAAGCCCGCCCCGCCGCCGTCGCAAGCCACCTTGTGGGCCATGCTGCTGGCACTGCTGTCGGCCTTTGCACTCAGCCAGGCCTACCGCACTGTCACCGCCATCATGGCGCCCAGCTTGCAGGGCGACTTTGGCCTCACGCCCGCCTCGCTGGGGGCGTTTGCCGGGCTGTTTGGCTTGTCATTTGGCGTCATGCAGTTCTTCATGGGCATTGGCATGGATCTGTATGGGCTGCGCCGCACGGTGCTCAGCGCCTTCCCGTTGGTCATTGCCGGCGCGGCCCTGTCGGCAGCAGCACCCAGTTATGGCTGGCTGATGCTGGGCCAGGTGCTGATTGGGGTGGGTTGCGCGCCGGCGTTTCTGGCCTGCACCGTGTTCATTGCGCGGCACTTTCCGAGCGCGCGCTTTGCGTTTGTCTCGGGCGTGGCCTTGGGTATCGGTGGCATTGGCCTGTTGTTCACCGGCACGCCACTGGCCTGGCTGGTCGAGCTCGGGGGCTGGCGCAGTGGCTTTGCGCTGCTGGCGGTGTTGTCGGTGCTGGCGTGGCTGTTGATCTGGCGCAGCGTGCACGAACCTGCCGAGGCAGGTGCGACGCCCGAACGTGAGCGCTGGGGCGTGGCGGTGCGCCGCTTTGGGGCGCTGTTTTTGCTGCCGCACACACTGGGCATTTTGTTGCTGGGCATGGTCGGCTATGCCTCGTTCCTTGCCCTGCGCGGCCTGTGGATCGCGCCGATGATGATCGACCGCTACGGCTTCACGCTGATCGAGAGCGGCAACATGGCGCTGGTGATGTCGCTGATTTCGCTGTTCACCCCAGCCCTGTTTGGCCGCTTCGATCCCGGCCCCACCCGTCGGCGCGCCTGGATTGTGAACTTCTCCCTGCTGATCGCGGCCCTGTACCTGGGCGTGGGCTTGGTGCACCACGCTGCGCTCAACATCGCGCTGGTGCTGTGCATCTCGATGCTCTCGGGCTACATGGTGCTGCAGTACTCGGATGTGCTGTCTTCTTACCCGCCCGACCTGACCGGGCGCGCGCTCTCCGTGTTCACCATGGCCATGTTTCTGGGCGTTGGCGTCGTGCAGTGGCTCAGCGGCTGGGTCGCCAACTGGGCGCAAGCTCAGGGAATCGAGCCGTACCGCGCGGTGATGATCACCATTGCCGTGTTACTGGCGCTGTGCTCATCAGCATTTCGCTGGCTGCCCCGCTCGCCGCTGTTGCAGCAGGCGGAGGGGCCGCAGCAGGTGAAAAATGTGCCCTGAGAATGCCGTGTTGGCGTAAACCGCCTTGGCTGCAAGCTACACACGGTCATGCGAGATCGCCTTATGGGCTTGGCGGTGGCCAAGTGCCAGCCGCAGCGCGCCCCTCGAACCAGCGGTGCATGGCTGCATCTTCCACAGCGTATTCCCCGCGGGGCCGATTTCCACACCAGCGCGGGTGTGCGCTGGCGCAGCGACTCCAGCGTATTCTGGGCCTGCTGCGGGCTCAGCGCTGTGTCGAGCCCGGTCTTTTCGCGGTAGAAGCGCAGTGCTTCGGCGTCGTACGGGCGAAAGCGCACGCCCTGCGCCAACATGCGCCACAGCGCCGCCTGCTCCAGTGGATTGAGCCCCAAAAAGTAAGACGCCATCTGCGCCTCATCGTCCCGTTGGCGCCGCTCTGCCGCGGCCGGCATGGCCGACTCGAATCGAACTGAGAGCGCCTCCAGCGGGCTGAGCACCTGGCCCAGAGCTCCATGAAAAACTGCGGTCGGCTGCCAAAACCCGCAAACGCGGCTTGCCGCGTGAGCTGGTCCACCGGCGCCAAGTCTGGCCGCTGTGCTTCAATCAACTGGATGTGAGCCATGAAGTCAGCGCCCAGAGCAGGCATGGCTTTGATCTGCGACCCGAAAAATGGCGACCCATTGGTGTTCAACAAACGCAGCAGCTTGTCGCGGTCCGAACCCGACATCACCGGCATCAGGTTCACCAAGCCCGGTCGGTTCAGCTCGTCTCGGGCGGACTTCAGCGCCGTCATGGCGGCCTCGCCCGCTTCGCTTGTCAATGCGCGCTGGGCTTCGTCAATCACCAGCGCCACCGGCTTGCCTGCTGCTTCGTGCAGGGCGCGCAGCGCGTCCACCAGTGTGAGCCCGTCCAGCTTGCCGATGCGACTGGTGTTCACGTTCAGCCTGCCGGCAAGGCTCACCTTGTCGAGCCCGGCAATTTTGGCTGTGCGAGCGATCACGCCCAGGTGCGGGTGCAGAGCGCGGCCGATGGGCCGCGCTCGTCAGCCGCCGCAGCGTCCTGCGCGCGCAGCGAGGACCGTGCCGGGATCGTCGCTGATGATGCCCGTGACGCCCAGGTCCCAGAGCCGGTTGGCGTCAGCGGCGGTGTTAACGGTCCAGATGTGCACGGGTATCCCAAGCGCATGTCCCCAGCGCACAAACCGACCGATGGGCAACCGCACACCTGACGACGCTTCCGGGATGCACATGGCGGCATAGGGCAACTGTCGCGGAGCCCACCGCAGCAATCCCCGCAACACGAGAGCGATCACATCGCGCCGAGACGCGCCGCTCGACACACCGGCGTGGCGCGCATGGCGGGTCGCGTCATGCAGAAAGCTGCCGACGATTGCGCGCCTGGTTGCGCCGTGCAACCTCAGCGCCCAGAGAACCGCCGGTGCTGCGTCCACCGTCTTGCACTCGATGATCACGGGCATGTCGCGCGTGAGTGCCAGCACTTCGTCGAGAAGCGGGATCACCGTCTGCGTGACCGGCGCATACACACCGGTGAAGGTCGTGGCCGCATCCAGTCGTCGCAATTGTTCGATCGTCGAGCGCTCAATCAGCAGATCGTCGCCGCAAGTGCGCGCGGTGCTGGCATCGTGGTGGACCACTGCCACGCCGTCGGCGGTGATCCGCACGTCGAATTCCAGCGCATCGACGCCGAGGTCGATGGCGTGTTCGAACGACGGCAGGGTGTTCTCTGGCCGGACGGCGGCGGCGCCGCGGTGCCCGATGACGAGCGGTTGCCCAGGGTGAATCAGAATCGACATGGTGACCGGGAAAGACAGCGTGACGGGCCGCCCGCATGATGCGAAAGGCCCCGAAGTCTACCGTCCGGCATGGTGAGCTTAGAACGTCGTGAGGATTGCCTAACGGGCGCCCCTTCGGTCGCCCACGCAGCCAGCCGCTGCATGAACTCCAGCGGCGACATCACCAGGTGCGTGGTGCCGTCGCGCCAGGGGGTCTTGAGCTTGAGGACCACCTGACCCCCGGCGTTGGTTTGCACGCGTTCGTTCGCCAGCGCCGGACGGGTGATGCAGCGGCACTGCTGCTCCAGCGCCTGGCGGTCATCGGCGGCGCACCGCACGGCGGCGTGCTGCTCTGTTGCCGTCGATGTCGGCGCACAGCGTCTGCTTGAAGTCCGCGTCCCTGGGCATGGCCTCCTGCACCGTCAGCACCCTCTGGCCGGCGCGTGGGCCAGAGGCGATGCGGCAAGTACACGCAGCGGCCTGCAATGGCCTGAGTACGCGGGCCTCGTCCGAGTCGCTGTCGTCGTCGGCCATGGTGGTCTGGCTCTGCTCTTCGACGAGCACCCCCCGACGGGTGAGCAGCTTGCGTCAATCGGGTGATGATCTTGTGCAACACCGCCTGCAGCGCCTCGTCGGTCGGCGCGGGCACTTCGACGAAGACAGGTTCGCCTTCGGTGTCGCACCGGTACACGCCGTCCAGCACCAGGCAGTGGAGGTGGATGTTCAGATTGGCCGCTGAACCCTCCATCCACGAGCTCGGCTGGATCAGCGTGACCGCGCCGCTGCCGGCCTGCTCGGCCTTGAGACCGGCCTGCCCGAGCAGTTGGCGCGTGATGACTCGGTGCACCACCTGCAGCACCGGCGTCACCAGCTTGGGTTGCGCGGTCAGCAACAGCGTCGAACTCGTCCTTCACGAACTGCGGCAGGTCGGCGCCAGCGGCGGCCTGAAGCCTGCTCGAAGAAGGTGGCGGCGTGCTGCTGCACCAGGCGGTACAGCGTGGCCTGCTCCGGTCGGTGCGCTCGTGGTGGACCGGGGCGCCGTCCGGCGTGCGCTGGGTCTGCCAGTCAATGGCTTGCACGCGAGGCTCCCGAGGTGGTGACCTCGAACGGTCTCAAGCCGCGCGCTGCGCCTCAATCGCCTTGTGTGCCGCCTACCTATATATGCCCACTGCTGCGGGGACTCCTTCGGGGGCCTCGGTGCAGCAGGCCGACTACCGGCTGGCCGTCGCCTGGGCCATGGCCCGGGCCGGCGACGTCGCTCAGCGCAGCGTCGCGCAGCAGGACATCGCCCAGGTCGTCGCCCTGGCCCAGGCCGGCCGGCTGGAAAGCAACCCCGCCGCCTTGGCCCTGCACGCTCTGGCGCACGCGCTGGCAGGCGACAGCGAAGGCGCGCTGCAGCGGCTGGAACAGGCACTGGCCGGCGGTTTCAACGACCACCGCTGGCTGCAGCACGATCCGCGCTGGGCCGCGCTGCGCACCCACCCGCGCCCCCTGGCCGTGCTGGCGGCCGTCCAGGCGTCCATGGCGATGCAGCGCGACGAGGTGCGTCACCGTGTCGCCAGCGGCGACCGCGACTACGCGGCGTCGGCGCCAGGGGCGCCGGTCAAACCCTGAGTCCGGGGCGCTGCACCCGCTGATCAGCGTTTGATCAGCGTTTGATCAGCGCTTGGTCAGCGTTTCTTAAGGACGTGCGGCGAGCGTTCGGTTAGGCTTCGGAACTGCCGTCCACGGCGTTTCAGAGATTCCCATGCTCCTGACTCCAAGCCCCTTGCAGACACTTGCCCGGGTCGGCCTCCTGATGTCGGTCCTCGCCGCCACCGCCTGTGGCGGTGGTGGCGGGGCCGCCAGCGGCCCGAGTGTCGAGCCGGCACAGGCCTTGGTGCGCAAGATCGCGCTGGCGACGCCGACCGAGCCGTCGGCCAACGCCGCACCCGGTGTCGATGCCGACGCCTTGATGGATTGGGCGCAATGGCAGTTCCCGAGCCTGTTCCCGGCCACGGCGGCCGGGCCGCAGACCTTCGACCTCGAGTTCCAGGGCGTGCGCTACGCCGTGCGCGCCTACGACAGCGGCAACCACCTGGGCATCACGGGCCAGGGCCAGATCTTCGGCCTCGGGCCATTCACGGCGCTGCAGCTGCAGAGCTTCGGCTTCATCGCCGAGTGGGCCCCGCAAGTGCGCGACGCACGCTGCCAGGTCTACCCGCGCGACTGCGCGCCAGCGTCGGGCCTGGACAACCAGCTGCGCAGCATCCTCGCGGCGCAGCGCCTGACCGGCGATCCGACGGTCGGCCGCCAGCTGCCGAACGTCGCCGACCCGCTGCCGCTGCTGGGCAAGCTGCTGTTCTTCAGCAAATCGCTGTCGGCCGGGCGCGACACCGCCTGCGCGAGTTGCCACCACCCGGCGCTCGGCGGCGGCGACGGCCTGGCGGTGTCGATCGGCGCGAACGCGCAGCAACCCGATCTCGTCGGCCCCGGCCGGCGCCGTGCCGACGGACGTCTGCTGGTGGCGCGCAACGCCAACACCTTCTTCAACATCGCGCTGTACGACCGTGCGCTGTTCTGGGACGGACGCGTCGAGAGCCTGCTCGGCCCCGGCGCCCAGCCGTCGCCGTCGGGCGCCGGCACCACCATCCGCACGCCCGACAGCGGCGCCGGCGCCGACCCCGCCGCCGGGCCCGACCTGGCCGCGGCGCAGGCGCGCTTCCCGATCCCCGTTGCCGGTGAGATGCGCGGCGACGCGCTGCTCGGCCTCAGCGACGAGCAGCTGCGCCAGCACATCGCTACGCGCCTGGCCGGCGAGGCCGGCAGTGCGCTCGGTGCGGGCTGGCTGCCGCACTTCCACCGCGCCTTCGATCGCCCGGCCGCAAGCGCCGCCGAGCTCATCACCTTCGACAACATCACTCGCGCGCTGTCGGCCTACCAGCGCTCGGCGGTGTTCACCAAGTCGCCCTGGCAGCGCTACCTGCTCGGCGAGAACGCCGCCATCGACGACTTCGCCAAGAACGGCGCGCTGCTTTTCTACCGCGACGTGCGCGACGGCGGCGCCGGCTGCGCTCAGTGCCACGGCGGCGACTTCTTCACCGACGAGAAGTTCCACGCTACCGGCTTTCCGCAGGCCGGCCCGGGCTTCACTGCCGACGGCAGCGACAACGGCCGCGAGCGTGTCAGCGGCAACCCGGCCGACCGGCTGGCCTTTCGCACGCCTTCGCTGCTGAATGTGGAGATCACTGGCCCCTGGGGCCATGCCGGCACCTACGACTCGCTGGACCAGGTGTTCACGCACTACGCCGTGCCCGACGACACGGTGTCGGCCTTCCTGCGGCTGCGCGAGTGGTGCCGCATCGCACCGTTCGTTGACCAGCCCGACTGCGCCGCCGGTGCCGCCACCGTCTCGCGGTGGTCGCTGCAGGCGCTGGACCGCATGAGCCAGCTGCGCCGCAGCGACCCCGCCAACGCGATGCCGGTGATCGACCTGCGCCGCGTGCCGCAGAGCGCCACCTTCGAGGTCGTCAGCTTCATGCGCGCGCTGACCGACCCTTGCGTGAAGGACCGCGCCTGCCTGGCGCGCTGGATCCCGCGCCCCGACGAGGCGCCCGATGCGCACCAGCTCAATGCCGTCGACTTCCAGGGCCGGATGCGCTGATCACTCGTACTGCAAGGCCGGTCCGCGGCCGCGCCCTGGCCTGCAGCCCTGAGAGCACCCCCAGACCTGCCGCTTCGCGTCGGGCCCCTCGAGGGGGATGAGGAAACTTGGGGCGGCCCCGCGTTTCCTCATGAGGCTGAGAGTCTTTCGATCATGCCCACTCATCACGCCAAAAGACGCCCGCTCGTCGTTGCAAATGCGCGCCATAGCCCGAGCTAGGGCTGTGCTTTGCGCCTGGATCGGACGCCTTTTGACGCGCTGCTCGGTCACGCTCGAATAACTCTCAGCTTCTGAGTGTGTGAGGATCTTCCCGATCACCGGCTGTTCCAGGATCGCAGCGCGGCGCAGTTCCTGCGCATCAAGCTGCATGGGCCTGATCGGCGTGCTGGTGGGCCTCGGATCCCGCTCGTCGTGCGCATCCTGAAGAGCCACTTCGCGCAGCGCTGGGCGCTCTCAAAGCCGCGAGCAATACCGGCTGGAAAGTCACCCGCAGGTACTGCGCCATCATCGCTGTGTGGGCAGACAGGTCGTCCATTCGGGGCGTTGTCGGCGCTGTTTGCGATTTAGGGCGACGCTGAACAAGTCCCCGCGAGTGTCCGCGCCCTGGTTTGGGATGGGATGCAAGGCGCAAGCCGCAGAAATAAACCGGGCTATGGCGAGGATTTGCAACGCCGCAGGGCGCCCAAATCAGGGATTCGGGCGCTGCGAGGGCCTTGTTCAGCGTTGCCTCAGCTTCGATCATGGAACCGAAGATCTTGCGCGAGCGGGCCGCAGGTGCTTGCACTGCTGCGCGACCGCGCCTACCCGTCGGTCGAGACTGCCTCGACGCAGTGATAGGGCATCTGCAGGTTGCCGTCTGCACCCGGTACAGCCTGGATGCCGATGACCGGTGCGCCTGGGTTGACGGAGCCGAAGATCGTCGCAAAAGCCACATCCGCCGCGTCTCGCCCGGTGCCCAGGCGCACAAAGCCCATCGGGATGGCGGTACCGGAAGGGTCGAACATGTACCAGCGGTCACCCAGGTAAACCTCGACGTAGGCGTGGAAGTCGGTCGGGCCAAGCGCCGGATCGGCGCCGTAGTCGATGCCGGTGGTGAAGCGCGCCGGGATGTTGATGGCGCGGCACAGCGCGATCATCAGGTGGGCGAAGTCGCGGCACACCCCCACGCGCTCGATGAGCGTATCGATGGCCGAAGTGGTGGAGTTGGAGGTGTTGGACGCGAAGGTCGTTCGCTGCAGCACCCAGTCGCGGATGGCCTGCACGCGGCTGTAGCCTTGCGGGCGCTGACCGAACTCCAGCATCGCCATTCGATGCAGGCGATCCGACTGGCAATACCGGCTCGGGTAGATGTAGCTCAGCACCGACGCCGGCAAACGCGCCACAGGCACTTCCGCGATGTCGGCCGGCATAGCAAAGTGATGCATCAACTCAACGCCGGCGCGGTACGACAGCGTCAGCGGCCCGGCGTGAGCCTGGACGCGAAGGTAGCGGTTCAGCGTCGCAGGGTCTGTCTCGATGGTCTGCTGCAGGTTCTGGCTCAGCGTCAGGGACTCTCGCAGCACCTGCTGCCGCGGCGTGTGCGCAGCGTGGACGTTGAAGATGAAGTCGCAGCCGGGAGCCGAGATGTCGTAGCTGAGGTCGAGCGTCAGGTCGAGCCGGATCATGATGGGCGTGCCGAGACATGGGGAGTTCGGGCGCTGTCTGCTGCGGCTACCTTCGCTACGCCCAGATCAACCCGGCCGCTGCGAAGTTGATCACAGATGTTCGTGCCGGTCGGCGTCAGGCGCAACGCACCGCCATGCCACTCGAGCCAGTCGATCGCCACGTAGGCGGCAATCAGGTCTTCGGGAACAAGATCGGCCCGACGCCGACGCAGCGCGTCGACTGTGTCTGAAAGCTTGTTGCGCAGGTCTTCTCGACCAATGATCGAGGCGGGGAGCGCATGCGTCCTGGCCGCAGGTGGACTGCACTCTGGCACTTCGGGGGAAGTCATGATGGGCTCCGGTAGTTACGGACCATAACACCCGCCTCGGGTGTACTTGCGCTGGGGCGACGCTGAACGAGTCCCCGCAAGTGTCCGCGCCCTGGTGCCCCCTGTCTCAGGCGCCGCGGCGCGAGAATGAAGGCCTTGATTCACCCGCAAGGATCTTCCGACCCATGAAGTTCAACCACGCACTTGCCCTCGGCGCGACTGTGGCGCTGCTCGCTGCTTGCAGCACTCCGGGTCGTCCGGACAGCAGCGACAGCCCGCCGGCGATTGCGCGCGCCGCCATGCTGCCGCCGCAGATTCCGATGCGGGATTTCTTCCGCAACATCGACCGTGGCTATTTCCGCGTGTCTGGCGACGGCAATACGCTGTCGTTCATGGAGCCCGCGGTCGGCGACGACGGCAAGACCCGGCGCATGAACATCTTTGTGCAGCCACTGGCTGGCAGCCGCCCGCTCGGCACGCCGCGGCAGCTGACACGCGAGAGCGCACGCGACATCCCGAACTACTTCTGGAAAGGCGCGGACACGCTGCTGTACACCCAGGACACCGGCGGCGACGAGAACGATCGTGTCGTGGCCGTGGACGCCGCCAGCGGCGCGATCCGCGACCTGACCCCCTACCCCGGCGTGCGCGCAGCAGTGGTTGATCCCTTGCCCGACGATGCAGAACACATCCTGGTGCAGCACAACCGGCGCGACAAGCGCATTTTCGACGTCTACCGTGTGCACGTGAAGACCGGCGTCGAGACGCTCGAAGCGCAGAACCCGGGCAACGTCGTGGGCTGGCAGACCGACCACGCCGGGAGGGTGCGCCTGGGCGTGGCGAGCGACGGCGTCAACAACACGGTGCTCTACCGTGCCAGCGTTGCCGATCCATTCAAACCCCTGTTCAGCACCGACTTCCGCACCGCCGTCACCCCGCAGTTCTTCGACGCTCGTAACCAGACCTTCTATGCGGTCAGCAACCGCGGACGCGACAAGGCTGCGCTGGTGCGCATCGACCCGGCAGCGCCGGACGCCGAAGTGCTGGTCTATGCCCACCCGCAGGTCGACCTGGACGGCGCGTCCTGGTCGCGCGTGCGCCAAACCCTGTCGCTGGTCGCCTATGACGTCGACAAGCCGGGCCGCCACTACTTCGACCCGGCCACACGGCAGATGTTCGAGCGCCTGGAGGCCAAGCTGCCGGGCTACGACCTGATGCTGCAAAGTGGCACGCTGGCCGAAGACAAGTACGTCGTCGCTGCTTTCAGCGACCGCACGCAGGGCGCGCGCTACCTGTACGACGTGAAGGCCGACTCGTTGAGCTTGCTGGGTGAGATCTCGCCCTGGTTGAAGCCCGCGCAGATGGCGCCGATGCAGCCGGTGCGTTACACCGCCCGTGATGGCCTGCAGATCCCCGGCTACCTGACACTGCCGGTGGGCCGCGAGGCGAAGAACCTGCCCTGTGTCATCAACCCGCACGGTGGGCCCTGGGCGCGCGACCGCTGGGGCTTCAACCCCGAGGTGCAGTTCCTGGCCAACCGCGGCTACTGCGTGCTGCAGATGAACTTCCGCGGCTCAACAGGCTTTGGCCGCGCGTTCTGGGAGGCCAGCTTCAAGCAGTGGGGGCTGGCGATGCAGGACGACGTCACCGACGGCGTGAATTGGCTGGTGCAGCAAGGTATTGCCGACCCGCGGCGTATCGCCATCTATGGCGCCAGCTACGGCGGTTACGCGACGCTGTCCGGCGTCACCAAAACCCCCGATTTGTACGCGGCGGCGGTGAACTACGTCGGTGTGAGCAACTTGTTCACCTTCTTGAACACCATGCCGCCCTATTGGGAGCCGTTTCGGCAGCAGACGTATGAGATGGTCGGCAACCCGCAGGACCCGGTCGACAGGGCGCGCATGACCGCCACTTCGCCAGCGCTGAATGCGCACAAGATCCGCACTCCGCTGCTGGTGGCCCAGGGCGCACGCGACCCGCGTGTCAACAAGGCCGAGAGTGACCAGATCGTGCAGGCCCTGCGCGACCGAGGCGTCGAGGTGCAGTACATCGTCAAGGACAACGAGGGGCACGGCTTCGCCAATGAAGAAAACCGCTTCGAGTTCTACGCCGCGATGGAAGCCTTCCTGGCCCGACACCTGAAGCCTTGAGGCGACACGGGACGCACTGACCCGTCGCCTCGCTGGCCAGACCTCATTCGAAGGAGGGTTGTGTCGGCTTCACGACAGGCTTGCCGGACTCCACCCAGGCGTCGTAGCCACCGGCGATCGAGACCACATGGAGGTAGCCCATGCTTTGCATGGTGCTGGCCGCCAGAGCGGCTCGGCCACTGGTTTTGCAGTAGAGCACCACGTTCAGGTCGCGCGGCTCGAGCGCGGGCGTTGCCGACAACTTGAATTCGAGCAGGCCGCGGGGCAGGTTGATGGCGCCTGCCAGATGGCCTGCGGCGTATTCATCGGCCTCGCGGACATCGATGATGGCGTCGGCCGAAAGGACGAAGGGTTCGGCTTCCTCGACGGAAACCTCACGGCAATGGCCTTTGGCGGCGAGAACAAGATCGTGGGCAGTTTTCATGAGGTGTGTTGTGTGAACCAGGTTGACTGGAGCGCCAGCGTGCGGGTGCCGGGTCTCGTCTTCTTCGACGCTGCGGCATTTGAATGCGAAATTATAGAATGCATGCATCGAATGCATTCGAGGTGATCGCCGTGGCCATGCTGACAGTTCGCAACCTCTCTGAGGAGGTTCATCGTGCTCTGCGCGTTCGTGCTGCCCGGCACGGCCAGAGCATGGAGGCCGAGGTGCGCAAGATCCTGGAGTCTGCGGTCAACCCCAAGGGACGCATGAAGCTGGGCTCGCTTCTGGCTGACATGGGCCGCCTGGCCAAATTGAGCGATGAGGAATTCGCTGTGTTCGAGCAGGTGCGCGACAAGACACCCTCGCGCCCAGTGAGCTTCGAATGATCCTGCTCGACACCAATGTGATGTCGGAGCCGCTCCGCCGTGCGCCCGAGCCGCGGGTGATCGAGTGGATCGACGCCCAGGCGATGGAGACGTTGTTCCTTTCCGCCATCACGGTGGCGGAGTTGCGGGCCGGTGTCGCGCTACTCCCGCCCGGCAAGCGGCGCTCAGGGCTGCAAGACAATTTGGAAAAGCGCGTGCTGCCGCTGTTCGCCGGCCGCGTGTTGCCCTTTGACTTGGCCTGCACGCGGGCCTGTGCCGCGCTGATGGCAAAGGCTCGCAGCGCTGGCTTGTCCATCGCCACGGCCGCTGGCTATGTCGCGGCTATCGCGGCGGCCAACGGGCTCTCTGTTGCTACCCGAGACGCCAGTCCCTTCGAGGCGGCAGGCGTGACCGTCATCAACCCATGGCGGGCGTGATCTTGCGCATCGGCCAGGTGGCGGGTGTTCAACGCAGGCAACCGCTGGAGCGGCCGCAATTGATCAGATGATCGGCCATTTCAAAGAACTTGCGCTCGCCGGCTGTGCGCAACACCAGGTCATCCATCTGCTCAGCCAGCGCCGTGCGCATGCACATCAGCCACTGATCGTGTTCTGCAATGCCGATGCGGTAGGGGTGATGCCGCATGCGCAGGCGCGGGTGGCTTCGCTCTTGCACGTACAGTGGCGGGCCGCCGAACCAGCCGCTCAAAGGATCTAACCATCAGCCACCGGACAGGCCGCCAGCAGCCCGCCGCCGCCCATCACCTGCCAGGTCTCGTTGCCGTCCCGCGCCGGTGCGATGCTGTTCATCGCGGTGATGAAGGCCCAGCTGAGGGTGAGATCGATGTTCATGCGGATCTCCCTTCTCAAGTGGCCAAAGCGTCTGGCCGCAATGCCACGACAGGCGTGGTGCCGGCCGCGACAGCGGGAATGTTCGGGGCTGCCGGCTCATGTGCCACGGGTGGACTTGGGCGACAGACGTGGTTGGCTGCGACGGCACTTGCCGGGTTCTCCCTTTGGCTGTCGCTGGAGCAACACCACACCATCAGCCTGGTCGCGATGCAAAAGAGTCGCGGCGTTCGCCATTCCGGCATTGCCGCCATCGCCGCCATCGCCGTGGCCGTGGCAGTCATGGCGATGGCGGCGCGATTCAGGTAGGCCAGCCCGTGCGCTTGCGGGCGCGATCCTGCAGCCTCAGTCAGGCTGCAGCCCAACCATCCAGTAGTCCGTTCCGCCAACCCCGTGACATGAACTCGCGCCTTCGTCCGCCATGCGTCGTTGCAAATCCTCGCCATGGCTGCGTCTATGGCTGTGGCTTGCGCCCAGCCTGACGAACGAACGCATCGATTTCATTTGTAACCCTTTTGACGGGGAGAGCTACTGGCCCTTAGGGGCGGGCCGACTCACCAGCGGCGCACCAGCCCGGTGTCGACGTGCACGAAGTTCTCGCGCGGGTAGTAGCCAACGCCGCCGGCCTTCAGCGAAACTGCCGCGTCGCGCAGGTCCGACAGCGCCACGCCAGGCAGCCGCATGTCGATGGCACGGCCGTCCATGTGCAGGCTGCGCCTGGCGACGCCACCGCCGCGCGTGACGCGCAGGTGCTCGTTCGTGCGCGGCGACCGGTAGCCGGAGATGATCTCGAACGGCCCGCCGCCGCCGAGTTCGCGCCGCACGCGCTGCAGCAACTCGTACAACTGCGGGTCCATCCTGCCGACCTCGCCGTTGTAGTGGTCGCGCAGGAAGTGGTCCAGCGAACCCAGCGCCGCAGGCACGAAGTGCTCACCGACGGCGTACACGGTGGCGATGCGTTCACGGGTGTGCAGGTGCGACATCGCGATGTCGCGGGACCCTGCCAGCGTGGTCTGCGCCGAAGGCGTGGCCAGCGGCAGAAAGGCCGCGCTGCCCAGCGTCAAGCTGTGTTTCAGCCAACGCCGCCGCGGGTGGAAGGGTGCGTGGTTCATCGGTTCTCCAATTCAGGGCATGGGCAGCTCGAGGCGGCGGGGCTGCTGCAGTGCTGCCTGCAGAACACGATCATGCCCGTAGATGTCGTCGAAAAAATGGAGACACCCACCCAGGACCAGTGCCGTGCCGTAGCTGATCAGCACCGGCAGCGGCTGGCTCAAGCGCTGCGTCGTCGAGGTGCCGGCGGCCATGGCCGCGCGGATGCGCGCCTCGGTCCAGCCCGGTTCGTCCTGAAGAACGAAGCGCGCCAGCGCCACCGGCTGCTCGACCCGTATGCAGCCGTGGCTGAAGTCGCGGCGATCGCGTGCGAACAGCTCGGTGGCAGGCGTGTGGTGCAGGTAGATGCTGTCGCGGTTCGGGAATACGAACTTGACGTCGCCCAGCGCATTGCGCTGACCCGGGCGCTGGCGGATGCGCAACGCGCCGGCCATCACCGCGTCGAGCCGCGCTGCGGTCAGCCCGCTCGTCACCTGGCCGCTGCCGTCGACGAACTCGAAGCCTTCGCGTACGAAATAACCCGGGTCGCGACGCAGGCGCGGCACCAGTTCGCGGCGCGCAATCGACGACGGCACGTTCCAGTACGGGCTGAACTCGACGTGACGCATCAACTCGTCGAACTGGGGCGTGCGTGTGTCGAGCGCGCGGCCGACGATCACCTTCATCCGCTCGCGCACGACGACGCGGCCGTCAGGCTGCACCTCGTAGGCGCGCAGCACGAATTCCGGCAGGTTGACGACGATCATGCGCGGCCCTTGCAGCAACGGCGTCCAGCGCAAGCGTTCGAGCGTCAGCACGATCTGCTGCGCGCGCTGCGCAGGCGTGATCTGCAGTGCGCTCAAGGTCGCCCGGCCCAACACGCCGTCGTCCTTCAGACCATGGCGGCGCTGGAATGCGCGCAGCGCCTCGACCAGCGATTCGTCGAGCCGCGTCGGTTCGGGCACGGGCAACGCTGCCAGGTCGCCCCAGGCTGCCAGGCGCTGGGCAAGTTGGCCCGCGCCGGCCCACTCCTGCCCCGCTTCCAGCTTGGCCGAGGCGCTGCGGCCCGGCAGCTGCGGCAGCGGCGGCAGCGGCTGCTGCCATGCCGGATGCGCTGCCAGCGCTCGGCAGCTGGCCAATGCTTTGCGCAACTCGCCGTACATCGGAAGCGGTGGCGTGGCGGTGCGCAGGGCCAGGCCCAGCGACCCGGCGGCCAGCGCCGCCTCGACCGCCGCGGCGGGGTCGAAGGCGCCACCGGCGGGTACGCGGTAGGCCTGACGGAGTTGCTGCGGGTTGACCCGGCCGATGCGCAGGTCGGACAGGTAGCGCAGCAAGGCGGCGAGCAGCGCCACATCGAGCCTGGCCGCCGCATCGGACGTCAACGGGTCGGCCATGACGGTGTGCAGCGCCGCGCGCAGCTGTTCGGCACCGTAGTCGGCGGGGTCCAACCCATCGTCGGCCGCACTCGCCAGACGAGCGACGATCTCGTGCGCCCAGGGGCGCAGCCGGGCCGGGTCGATCGGCACGGGTGATGCAGGCCGACCCGGCGGCGTGGCCACGGTGGGCGTGTCGGATGGCATGGCAGCCGCAGCGCGGGCCACCCACGGCAGCGCTGCAGGCGCCAACGCCAGCGCGATGGCCAGTCGCCGTCTCACCAGCGAGGACGAGGCCTGTGGGTTGGACAGGACAGCACCACTGGCGCTGTGGTCCGTGGCGGTGCTGGCTGAGGCGGGTCGACTTGGCATGGGTATCCGTCATCCTAAAGGCTGACGCGTGGGGTGGCCGCGACGCCCGGCCAGGTATTCCGGGCAAGTGGCCCGATCTCGGCCTCCGGGCCGTGGCGAACAGGTTTTCAAGCGCCATGCTTTTTCGCTCGGCGCTGCGCAAGCGTCTGTGGGCGGAACACATCAATCCAGCGGATTCGCCTCCTGCCTCGCCCGCCAAGAGCTTGAGCATGACACCCCGCAGCACTTCGACACCAGGGTGCCGTCGCAGAGCTTCGATCCATGGCGCTACCGCTGCTGTCCGGCCACCGGTGTTTACGTCGCCGGAGCGAAGTCGCGCAACGAGACCACGCCGACATCGCTGTACTGGATCAGCTTGACCACTGTTCCCGGGCGTGCATTCATCGCCAGTTACACCGGGCTGGAATCTGTCGACGCGGGCGCCGGAAGCACTTGCCGGCAAGAACACCCTGCTGCCGTCTTTCCGCGCGCCGGCAATCTCACCGCCTTCGGCAACCAGTGACGGCGGACGCACTGGGAGAAGAACGGCTGCTGCGGCGTCGGCTGGCCGCTGTACCTGAAAGTGGTCGACAACGAGTTGCGTGTCTACCTGAACGGCAATGGCGCCTACGACTTGCGGGGTGACGTGTTCGTCGGGCGTTGCGTCACAGCCGCTGAGAAGGTGCCGCGCCGCCGCCCACGGCTGCTGCGCGATCGAGGTCGCGGGGCCGCTGAACTCATTTTTCTGACACGGGGCTCTTTGCAGATGCTGGCGCGCCCCCTTGTGCGGCGACAAAGCTGGCGGTGGCGTCTCTTTCACTGCCGGACCCAGCGTCAGAAGCCGTGGCGGCAGGTGTTGCAGCGCCGATATTCATGGGATCTTGCGATCTGGTTTCATCTGCATCCTTGAGCACCCGCGTGAAAGGCGCCAGCATCTTCACCAACTGACCATAAATCTTCAGATTGCCCGCCACCACTTCGCGCTGGTACAGAAAGTCACTTTCTCCGGTGAAGTTGCCAACCAGCCCACCAGCCTCGGTGACCATCAGTGCACCGGCGGCCACGTCCCAAGGCGACAGGCCGGTTTCGAAAAAGCCGTCGTAGTAGCCTGCAGCGACGTAACACAAATCCAGTGCAGCAGCACCCGGGCGGCGCACGCCTGCGCAGCTTTGCATCACCAGCTCCAGCATCTTCATGTAGCGCTTGAAGTTGTCGCCCTTGCGAAACGGGAAGCCGGTGCCGATCAGCGAGTCGCTGAGACGCAATCGCTTGGACACCCGCAGCCGCCGGTCGTTTCTGAAGGCGCCGCGCCCTTTGCTGGCAAAAAACAGGTCGTTGCGGGTGGGGTCATAGACCACCGCCTGCTGGATCTGGCCGCGGTGTGCCAGTGCGATCGACACCGCGTACATCGGCAGGCCGTGCAAGAAGTTGGTGGTACCGTCCAGCGGGTCGATGATCCACAGGTATTCGCTGTGTTTGGCGCCGTGCTCGCGGCCCGATTCCTCGGCCAGGATGGCGTGGCCCGGGTAAGCCTCCAGCAAAGTCTGGATGATGATCTCTTCAGCAGCGCGGTCGACCTCGGACACGAAGTCATTGGGCCCCTTGCTGCCGACCTTCAGCACCTCGACATCCAGCGCAGCGCGGTTGATGATCGAACCTGCCGCACGCGCCGCCTTGATGGCGATGTTGAGCATGGGGTGCAAGGCTTGCGACATGGCGATCCTGGGTGTGGGTGGGTGCGGGATTGGAAGGCGACGATGTGAAAAGAGCGCAGCAGCAAGGCATCTCAGGTCCTGGACAGCGACAGAGCTGCTGCTGAACCTGAGGAGAATTGCGCCAAAGTGCGCATTTTAGGGCGGCACCCCACGGACCGGATCACACTGTCCTGGTCTCTCGCCGAGGATCCCGCTCCTTGTGCTTGTCTGGGCAGCCTCCTACCATCGATCGCGAATCTGAATTTGATGGTGATCGCGCCATCCCCCAAACAAGTGTCAGAAGCCGCAGTCCCCAACGAACCCCAAGACCGATGCCGCTTTGTGCTGGTGCAACCCAGCCACCCCGGCAATGTGGGCGCCGCCGCGCGCGCCATCAAGGCGATGGGCTTTGCCGATCTGGTCCTGGTGCAGCCACGCTTTGACGATGTCTTGCAGCGTGAAGAAACCATCGCGCGGGCCAGCGGCGCGGCCGATGTGCTGGCTGCTGCACGTTGTGTCGATAGCCTGGCGCAGGCGTTGACGGGCGTCAGCTGGGCCTGCGCCACCGCGATGACGCCGCGTGACTTTGGCCCGCCCACCTTTGCCCCCCGCGAGCACCTGGCGGCCATGGCCGCCACGCCGCACATCCTGGCCTTCGTTTTCGGCCCCGAGCGCACTGGCTTGGCCAACGAAGACGTCTACCGCTGCCACGCTTGTCTGAGCATCCCCACCCCCGGCGCTGACGGCTCGTTGAATCTGGCGCAGGCGGTGCAACTGATCGCCTACGAATGGCGCCAGGCGCTGGGCAGCTTCGAAGTGCAAGCGCGTACCGTGCCCGCTGATCTGGCCGATGGCGCTGCCGTCGCCGGCTTGCTGGCGCACTGGGAGCAAAGCTTGCTGGACATTGGTTTCCTGGACCCCGCTGCGCCCAAGAAGCTGATGCCCAGACTGCAACAGCTCGCCAACCGAGCGCAACTCAGGATGGAGGAGGTGCACATCCTGCGTGGCATTGCGCGCGCCGTGACCCGGCGCACACCCGCCACCGTGCAGCAAAGCCCCGACACGTCTGAGCAGCGGCACCAGGACAGGGCAGAGCACGGCACCAACCAAGCAGGATCACACGAAGCAGGAACAGACAAGGCAGGATCGAGCGCCGCTCGCTACACTGGCTCCTGACTCAGACAGCGCTGGCTTTGCCCCGGCTCGAATTCAGATATGTTCACCCGCATCCGCGAAGACATGGCGTGCATCATGGAGCGCGATCCAGCAGCGCGCTCGCGCCTGGAGGTCTTGACTTGCTATCCTGGCCTGCACGCACTGTTGTTGCACCGCATGGCGCATTGGCTGTGGCAACATGGCTTGAACTGGGCTGGCCGTTTTGTCTCGCACATCGGCCGCTTCCTGACCGGCATCGAGATCCACCCTGGCGCCACCATCGGGCGCTGTGTCTTCATCGACCACGGCATGGGCGTGGTGGTGGGCGAGACCGCTGAGATCGGTGATGGCTGCACGATCTATCAGGGCGTGACCTTGGGCGGCACCTCGCTGAGCAAAGGCACGAAACGCCATCCCACACTGGGGCGCAACGTCATCGTGGGCGCCAACTCGCAGGTGCTGGGTGGTTTCACGGTGGGCGATGGCGCGCGCATAGGCAGTGGTGCCGTGGTCGTCAAGCCGGTGCCTGCGGGGGCCACGGCAGTCGGCAACCCGGCACGTGTGATCGCTGCAGAGACCGACGCCCAGCGTGAGGTCACTGCCGCGAAGATGGGTTTTTCGGCTTACGGCGTGACGCAGGGCGACGACCCCGTGTCGCAGGCCATGAAGGGCCTGATCGACAACGCCTCGGGCCAGGGTCACCAGATCGCCATGCTGTGGCAGGCGATCGAAAAATTGTCTGCGCGGGCGCGTGAGTTGCCGCTGGACGACTGCGTGCCGCAAGACGCTCAGACCACTGAGAGCTTCGATGCAGAAAAGCTCAACCGGCTGATGAAGTGAGGTCGCCACGCTGAGGGCCCTGTGTGCGAGTCGCTGCCTTGGGCCTGAAGGCCTGGCACAGCGCAGGATCAGTCTCGATGTAGGGCCCGCCGATCAGGTCCACACAGTAGGGCACTGCCGCAAATATGCCGTGGATGGGCGGTGAGGCTTTTGGCAAACCTTGCAAAGTTTCTGCAATCGACTTGGGCTGCCCCGGCAGGTTGATGATCAGCGCCTGGCTTCGGATCACTGCAGTCTGGCGCGACAGGATCGCGGTGGGCACAAAGGCCAGGCTGATTTGCCGCATCTGTTCACCAAAGCCAGGCATCAGCTTGTGTGCCACGTCCAGCGTGGCTTCAGGGGTCACATCGCGCGGTGCCGGGCCCGTGCCGCCAGTGGTCAGCACCAGATCGCAGGCCTGCTGGTCGACCAGATCACACAAGGTCTGGGCAATCACCGCCCGCTCGTCGGCAATCAGCCTTTCGCACCACAGGATGGGGTTCTTGATCGCCTGGCCCAGCCAGTCCTTGAGTGCCGGAATGCCTTTGTCGGCGTAAACACCGCTGGAGGCGCGGTCGCTGACCGACACCAGGCCGATGCGCACCGTGTTCCATGCCGGGCTGGCCGGGTGTGGGTCGGATGGGGGCTTGACAGTTTTAGTCTCTTTCATGGCTCTGGGCTTGAATTGGGGTCAGCGCTGCTGCTGTGCTGAACTGCTTGTGCTGAACTGCTGTGCTGTTGCGCCAGCGCGGGCTTGATGAACTGGAAAAGCTCCCTGAAGCTCTTGGGCTGTCGTGTGTCGCCGCCCGGGCCTTTCGACTGGGCCAGGGCCTGGGTTTGCGCGTCGCGGCGTGCTGCCCGCACCAGACTGCGCAGGTGCTGGAGGTCGGTATCCGGGTGCTGTTGCAGCCACTCATTCAAGGCCTCGTCGCCGGCCAGCAGCTCGGCGCGCCAGCGCTCGGTGTCGTGCAGCAGCAGCGTCTCGCGCGCGCTGCCCAGGCTGGCTTCGGCAACCGCCTCACGCAGCATCGCTTCATCGGCCCGGCGCATCAGCTTGCCCACGTACTGCAATTGACGGCGGCGACCCTCGAAGCTGCGGGTGCGGCGCAATTCGTCGATGGCGCCGCGCAGCGCTTCGGGCAGGTCCAGGCTCTTCAGCCGCTCAGCCGGCAGCTCAGTCACCTGCAGGCCCAGAGCCTGCAGCGACTGTGCATGTTGCTTGAGCTGCGTTCTGCTCGGCCGCGCAGGCCCGCTGTCGGATGCGTCTGAAGAGTCGTCCGCAGGATCGGCGTCGCCGTAGTGCACATCGATGCCGCGGTGAGGCGCAGCGCGTCTGGCCATGGTGTAGGGCGCTGGTGGCGCCTGATGTCGGGAAAGGCATTGATTATGATCAGCGCGCAATCTTGCGAGTTCTTGATCCCTTGTGATCCTGTGCCGATGACTCAATCTTCCGCCGCCGATCCTGGCTTTGCATTCAGTCAGGCGCAATTTCAACAGATGGTTGAAGACACTTTGCAGATGGCCAAGAAGATGGGTGCCAGTGATGCTGGTGCCGAAGTCTCTGAAGGCGTCGGGCTTTCGGTCTCAGTCAGACGTTCTGAGCTTGAAAACGTCGAACGCAACCGCGACAAATCGCTCGGTGTCAGCGTCTATCTGGGGCAGCGCCGTGGCAACGCCAGCACTTCAGACTTTTCTGCTGCAGCGCTCAAGCGCACGGTGCAGGCGGCTTACGACATCGCGCGTTTCACGGCCGAAGACCCGGCCGCAGGGCTGCCCGACTCGGAAGACCTGGTCAGCGCCGAAGAAGCTGCGCGTGACCTGGACCTGTTTCACCCCTGGACCATCGACGCAGCAGCCGCTGCCGAACTGGCGCAGCGCTGCGAAGCTGCTGCCATGGGGTTGAGCAAGCGCGTCACCAACTCCGAAGGCGCCGGCGTTTCCGCCCAGCAGGCGCATTTCTGGGCCGGCAATTCGCGTGGTTTCAGGGGCGGTTATGCCAGCTCCAGACACTATTTGTCGGTGTCTCCGATTGCCGGCAAAGGCAAAGGCATGCAGCGTGATGGCTGGTACACCTCGATGCGCAACGCTGCTGATCTGAGCTCTCCTGAAGAAGTGGGCCGATATGCAGCACAACGTACCCTGGCCCGATTGAACTCGCGCCGTGTCGCTACCGCAGAAGTGCCGGTCCTGTTTGAGTCCACCATTGCTGCCGGCCTGGTGGGCTCGCTGGTCCAGGCCACGTCAGGAGGCGCGCTTTACCGCAAAGCCAGCTTTCTGGTCGACAGTCTGGGCCGTCGGGTGTTGGCCAAACACCTGGACCTGAAAGAAGATCCGTACATCCTGCGTGGCAAGGGCAGCGCGCCTTTTGACGATGAAGGCGTGCGCACACAGGCGCGCAGCATCGTCAAAGGCGGGGTCCTGCAGACCTACTTCTTGTCGAGCTACTCGGCCCGCAAACTGGGCATGAAAACCACCGGCCACGCCGGCGGCTCGCAAAACTTGCGGCTCAGCAGCCGCCTGACCCAAAGCACCGATACGCTGGACATGATGCTGGCCAAGCTGGGTCGCGGCTTGTTCGTCACCGAGCTGATGGGGCAGGGCGTCAACTACGTCACTGGCGACTATTCGCGAGGTGCTTCGGGTTTCTGGGTCGAAGGCGGTCGCATCGTGCATCCGGTGCACGAGGTCACGATTGCCGGGCACCTGGGCCAGATGTTCAAGGACATCGTGGCGGTGGGTGCCGACAGCTACACCCAAGGCAACAAGACGGTGGGCTCGGTGCTGATCGAGCGCATGAAGCTTGCAGGCGCTTGAGATGTGCCCCAAGGGTTGGATGAAGGTTGGATGATGAGTGCCTGACAGGGGGCTGACACAAGACTGACTTTTCAGCCCATTGCGGGGCGGGGAAACCCGTGCCGCCTCAGGCTTTTGCACCCACTAAAATTAAGTGTTTGGGTGTGGTACTTGCCCAGTCTTTTTCACTACCTATTAGGAGACCGTAATCATGGAACGTCGTTCTTTCGTACGCAATGCCGGTTTGGCCGGCGTGCTGGCTGCAGGCGCAGCCCCCGCCATCGTCCATGCCCAAGCCAATATCCGCTGGCGTCTGGCATCCAGTTTCCCCAAGGCGCTTGACACCATTTATGGCGCTGCCGAAGACATGGCCAAGCGCGTGGGTGAAGCCACTGGCGGCAAGTTCCAGATCAGCGTGGCTGCCGCCGGCGAACTGATGCCCGCCTTTGGCGTGGTCGACGGCGTGCAGGCCGCGACAGTCGAAATGGCCCACACCGCGCCGTACTACTTTTTTGGCAAAAGCGAAGTTTTTGCGCTGGGTTGCGCTATTCCCTTTGGTTTGAACGCCCGTCAGTTCACCGCTTGGTACCTGCAAGCGGGTGGCAATAAATTGATGGATGAGTTCTACGCCAACTACAACATCAAGGCCTTCCTGGGCGGCAACACCGGCGCCCAGATGGGCGGCTGGTGGCGCAAGGAGATCAAGAGCCTGGCTGATCTGAAGGGTTCCAAGTTTCGTATTGGTGGCTTCGGCGGTCGGATCATTGCAGCGATCGGTGGTGTGCCACAGAACATTCCTGGCGGCGAGATCTACCAGTCGCTGGAGAAGGGCACGATCGATGCAGCCGAATGGGTCGGCCCGTACGACGATGAAAAGCTGGGATTCTTCAAGGTGGCCCCTTTCTACGCCTACCCAGGTTGGTGGGAAGGTGGCCCGCAGCTCGACTTCTATGTCAACACCGCCGCCTACGGCAGGCTGACGACAGAATACAAAGCCATCCTGGAATCGGCCTGCGTCGAGTCCGGTACCAACATGATGGCCAAGTACGATGCCCGCAACCCGGCGGCTTTGAAGCGTCTGGTGGGCGGCGGCGCCAAGCTGTTCCGCTTCCCGAAGGACATGATGGACGGGGCCTTCAAGGCCTCCAACGACATCTACAACGACCTCAGCAACACCAACCCGGCCTGGAAGAAGATCTACGGCGATCTGTCCAACTTCCGCCGCGACAGCAACCTGTGGTTCCGCTTCACAGAGGCTGGCTTTGACGACTTCATGCAGCAGCAGCGTCTGTAATCAGGCCCCTCCGTCAGTCAAGAAAAAACCCGCTTTGGCGGGTTTTTTTGCGTCTGCTCGCAAAACCGATCTGTCGTGGACTGCTCTGTGCTGCCGGTCCGAGTTCTGCAGCCGGCAGCAGCGCGTGAGGCTCACTTCTTGTTCTTGTCGGCTTCCAGTGCTTCCAGGATGCCGCGCATCGGGTCGTTGGCAGCACCGTCGGCAGCGCTGGCCGGGCTGTTGTCGCTCTCGCGCGCCGACATCGCGTCACGGCCCTGGTCACGCAGTTGCTGCAAGGCTTCTTCAGGATTGAACTTGGCGGCCTTGTTCAAATCGCCAATGACAAGCTGCGGATTCGTGATCACCACACCCACCATGAAGACCTGGATGATGATGAAGGCAATCGAGCCTTTGTAGATCTGGGCCGTGGTCACGGCCTTGATCGGCTCGCCCGTGACGCGGTCGTTGTAGTCGCTTTTGGCCGCCACGCTGCGCAGATAGAACAATGCAAAGCCGAAGGGCGGGGTCAGGAACGAGGTTTGCAGGTTCATCGCCAGGATGACACCAAACCAGATCAGGTCGATGCCCATGTTGGCGGCCACGGGGGCCAGGATCGGGATCACGATGAAGGCGATCTCGAAAAAGTCGATGAACATGCCCAGCACGAAGACCAGCAGGTTGACGACGATCAGGAAGCCGATCTCGCCGCCCGGCAGCTTGTCGAACAGGTGCTCGACCCAGATGTGACCGTCGGCGGCGTTGAAGGTGAAGCTGAAGACGGTGGAGCCGATCAGGATGAACAGCACGAAGGTCGCCAGCTTGGCCGTGCTGTCCAGCGCCTGATGCAAGAGCTTCAAGCTCAGCTTGCCTTTGACGATGGCCATGATCAAGGCGCCCAAGGCACCCATTGCGCCACCTTCGGTCGGCGTCGCCACACCCAGAAAGATCGTGCCGAGCACCAGGAAGATCAGCACCAACGGCGGGATCAGTGCAAAGGTCACACGCTCAGCCAGCTTGGACAGCAGGCCCAGACGCAGTATTTTGTTCAGCGCCGAGAGCCCGAGCGCCAGAAACGAGGCGATGGTCATCGACAGGATGAAGATTTCATCGCCAGGCGCCGGGTTGGTGCGCTCCAGCCACGGGTTCAGGATGCTTTCGTGCACCTGCGCCCAGCTCCAGCCTGCCAGCGCGCAAAGCGTCAGCAACAGCAGCAGAGAAATGTGGCCGCTGTTGCCGTTGGACTCGCGATAGATGCGCGCCTCGGGCGGCAATGGGGGTACCCATTTGGGCTTGACCAGTGCCACCAGGATCACGAAGCCGATGTAGCAGCCCACCAGCATCAGACCCGGGATCAGCGCGCCGGAGTACATGTCGCCCACCGAGCGGCCCAGCTGGTCGGCCAGCACGATCAGCACCAACGACGGGGGTATGGCTTGCGCCAAGGTGCCTGAGGCGGTGATGGTGCCGGTCGCGATGGTGCGGTTGTAGCCGTAGCGCAGCATGATCGGCAGTGAAATCAAGCCCATCGAGATCACGGCTGCCGCCACCACGCCGGTGGTTGCGGCCAGCAACGCGCCGACCAGGATCACTGCAATGGCCAGACCACCGCGCAAGGGCCCGAACACCTGGCCTACGGTTTCCAATAGATCCTCGGCCATCCCGGATCGTTCAAGGATGATCCCCATGAAAGTGAAAAACGGTATCGCCAGCAGCGTGTCGTTTTTCATGATGCCAAACACCCGCAAGGGCAGGGCACCAAACAGGTTTTCGGGGAAGAGCCCGATCTCCATGCCGATGAAACCGAAAAACAAACCGGTGGCAGCCAGGCCAAAGGCGACAGGAATGCCGGTGAGCAGAAAAAACAGCAGCCCCATGAACATCAGGGGAACAAAATTTTCTGCAATGAAGGCGATCATGCGCGCCCCTTCGCTTGCGCTTCTTCCGCGGCCAACTCTTCGATCAGCAGTTCTTCAGCTGACTTTACGTTGCCAAAGCTGAAGGGTTCGGCCAGCGAGCCTCGCAAGAAAGCGATTCGTTTGATCAGCTCGGAAACGCCTTGCAGCAACAGCAGCGCAAAACCCAGGGGAATCAGCATCACCACGGGCCAGCGGATCAGACCGCCAGCGTTTTCGCTCATCTCGCCAGACAGGTAGGTGCGCATGAAAAAGGGCCAGGACAGATTGATCATGATCACGCACAGCGGGATCAGGAACAACAGGATGCCCAGCGAGTCGATGATCGCGTTGGTGCGCTTGGACAGCTTGGAGGCGATGAAGTCGATGCGCACATGTCCGTTGTGCAAGAACACATGCGCCGCGCCCAGCATGAAGACGGCAGCAAACAGATACCACTGCACTTCGAGATAAGCGTTGGAGCCGATGTCGAAAGCCTTGCGCATGATGGCGTTGCCGGCGCTGATCAACACCGCAGCCAACACCAGCCACATCGTCAAGCGGCCGATCCAGCCGTTGACTGTATCGATCAGTCTCGAGAGTCCTAACAGAACACCCACGTTGTACCTCCTGGCGCTTCAAGCCCATGGATTTTCCAGGCAAAAGGCCTGTTCCCAGTCCCTGACAAACCCGTTGCTCCGAGTCTCGGCAAACAGCAGGCAGTCAAGCTTGGACTGACCCCCCCCCCCAAGGGTTCTTGCGGACAGCGTCAGCAGACGACGCCGCTGGCAAACGCTCGGCGGCACCGCTCAGCTTTGCTGCGCAAGCATGAACAGTCTGCTGCTGCGGTTGCCGGTGCGGCAAAAGGCCAGTACCGGGACAGGCAACTCTTGCAGCAGGCCTGCGAATGCCTCTACCTCTCGTGGCGACTGGTAGCCGCCATCCACGGGCAAGAATCGGTATTGCAGCCCGGCGGCGTGCGCCGCCGCTTCGATGGCTGCGTGGCTGGGCTGGTCGGGGCCATGTTCAAAGTCCGGGCGGTTGTTGATCACGCTCTTGAAGCCGGCTTTGGCCGCTGCTGCCATGTGTTCCGGGCCCAGTTGAGGTGCCACGGACAGTTGGGGCGACATGGCCCGCAAGGGCAGTGATGTGTTCATGCGCAAATATCCTGTGAAGGGTGGGTCGCTGAAGGAAGCAGAGACTATGCCAGGCGGTTGAATCAAGCTGCAGGGCGTGACAAAGCCTGTTTGACAGCCGCAGAGATCATTCCCATCTCGGCCCTGTCAGCCAGTCTTGCTTTGGCTGCACCCATCACCTTGCCCATGTCTGCGGGCCCCAACGCGGGCTGGCCGCTGCGCAATTCGCCCACCAGGGCGGCCACCGCTGCGGCGACTTCGTCGGCACTCAGGCGAGCTGGCAGGTAGGCTTGCAGCACCTTCAACTCGGCTGTTTCCTTGTCCACCAGATCCTGGCGTTGGGCTTGCTCAAAAGCCTGGATCGAGTCTTTGCGTTGCTTGATCAGCTTGTCCACCAAGCCGACCACGGCAGCATCGTCGAGCTCGATGCGCTCGTCCACCTCGCGCTGTTTGCAAGCCGCCAGCAGCATTCGGATGGTGGACAGACGCAGCGCATCCTTGGCGCGCATGGCGTCTTTCATGTCTTCGGTGATGCGGGTTTTCAGTGCGCTGGCCATCTGGATTTCCTCAATGCAACAAGCCCGCTGCGGTACACCGTGCGGGCTTGGAGGTTGTGCTGTGACAGCAGAGGCTGTACAGCATAAAAAAATACGGGTCAGTACATCTTTTTGGGCAATTGCATGCTGCGAACCCGCTTGAAGTGGCGCTTGACCGCAGCAGCCTTCTTGCGTTTGCGCTCGGAGGTGGGCTTTTCATAGAACTCACGGGCACGCAAGTCGGTCAACAGGCCGATCTTCTCGATGGTGCGCTTGAAGCGGCGCAGTGCCACATCAAAAGGTTCGTTTTCTTTGACTCGAATGGTGGTCATGTGTAATCAATGTTCCGATGCTGTCTGCAGCCCTGCAACCCGTCAGCGATTTGCTGATCTGCAGCCGTCAGCCGAATGCTGACAAGGTCATGAATAAAGCAGTGCCGAACTGCAGCAAAGCCAAAGATTATAGCCCGAAGGAAGGCAAGCGCAAGACGGGAAAGTGTGCTCACTGATGTTCGGGGCGACTTCAGGCTGCTTGCCCCTGTGCAGCTTGGAGTGCAGCCTGAGTGCAGCCGCTGCGCCCAGCAGGGCGCAGGCGGGGCCGCTGTCCTGAACGGCGGTGCGGTCTGGCCCGGCAGCCAAAGGCGGGCCAGCATTTCAACAACCTCGTTGCGCAAAGCCGGTTCATTCGTCATTGCGCCCGAACGAGACCCAGGTAGCATGTTTCGTACCCCAAGAAACTGCCGATTTCCTGGTCCGGCAGCTTCAGTTCAGGCGTGAAAATGCCGATTTTGCGTTGCAGCCCCTTTTCGCCCACCAGGTTTGAGCGTACGGTGCGGTCTGTTGCAATGTGGTGCAAGTGAAGCGAGTTGGGGGCCAGAGGGGCCCCAACTCAGCTTTTTGAGATCCAGCCGCCGGGCTCTGCCGCCCGGATTGACAGCCTTAGCCAAGCGTGAACCCACCGATGTTGACCACCCTTGATTCCAATCTTGAAGAAAAACTGAACGATCTGGACCTGCCCGCCGTGCTGGGGGGCGCCGTGCCAGCCCTGTTGCAGCGCCGCGGCGAGTTGCTCGCCATCAAAGAGCTCAGCAGTGGCCGCTACGCCCATGTCAACGCTGCGATGGCAGAATTTTTACGGCGACCTGTGGCGCAGATCCTGGGCTACACAGATGCCGATATCTTTGAAGCTTCGGTTTCCACGGTGCTGCGGGCGGCAGAACACACTGCGATGGCGCAGCCCGAGCCGCTGCACAGCGATCACCGCTTCGAGTGGGGCGGCGAGCGGCGCGAGTTTACGGTTTTGCGCATGTGTGTGGGTCTTCAGGGGCCGGTGGGATCGGCCCAGGCATCGCCCGGCCAAGCAGGTGAAGGCTGGATACTGAGTGTCTGGCACGATGTGGCGCCGGAACGGCTGCGCGAAGGGCAGTTGCGGGCTGCGCTGGAGCAGATCGAGCAGCAACAGCGTGCCAACGAGATGCTGCGACGCGAGATCGCCGATCAAGCGATGCGCGACCCGGCCTCGGGCCTGTACAGGCGCGCCCACTTCGAAGACCAGTTACGCCGCGAGGTCGATCTGTCCACGCGAGAGCACCGAGAATTTGCCATCGTATTCATCGAGATGGACCCCGCGGGCCAGCGCGTGCAGGCCCTTGGCGCGGCGGGTGAGAACACGATGCTGCAGGCCATGGGCCGCTTGCTGCGCGGTGGCACACGCGCGATGGATGCTTCTTGTCGTTACGACGATCGGCGTTTTGCAGTCTTGTTGTCAGGCGTCGGGCTGGCCACAGCGCACACCCGCATGGAGGGTCTGCGCCGCAAGTGTGAAGCGCAGATCGTTGTCCACGAAGGGCAGGAAGTGGATTTCTCGGTGTCTATCGGCGTCGCCAGCTTCCCGCACACGGCGCAAAGCCAGGAGGCATTGCTGCAGGCCTGCACGGCAGCCCTGCGCGAGGCTTCACGCCGGGGCGGCAATCAGGTCACGCTGGCGGCGATTTCACTGGATGCTGCAGCCGGCTGAGCTTGCCACGCCAGGCAGAGCGGACTGCGCTGCACTCACCCGGCCCAGGCTCGGTACAGCATGCTCGCTGCGAGCACCAGCAACAGGCAGGCAAAGAACTTTTTCAACAGGGCGGTGTTGATTTTCTGCGTCGTGCGCGCGCCCCAGGGCGCCATGCTGACGCTGGCCAGCGAGACGATCAGCAGCGCTGGCAGATACAGATAACCCACTGAGCCGGGCAGTACCTGCGGCAGCTGCCAGCCGCTGATGACGTAGCCCGCTGTGCTGGCCAGCGCAATCGGCAGCCCCAGCGCAGCGCTGGTGCCTACCGCGTGACGCGGCGGCACGTTGCACCAGGTCATGAAGGGCACCGACAAAAAGGCACCCCCCGCGCCCAGCAGCGCGGAAATGAAGCCGATGCCTGCGCCCACTGCCGTGGTGCCCATCGCCCCAGGCATCTCGCGGCCCGGTTTGGATTTGCGGTCCAGCATCATCTGCAGCGCCATGTAGCTGATGAAAATGGCAAACAGCAGCGCCAAGCCGCGCCCTTTGAGCAGCGCAAAGGCGCCTGCACCCGAGACCAGCCCGCCCAGCAAAATGCCAGTCACCATGCGCTTGGCGATCGGCCAGCGCACATTGCCCAGCCGCTGGTGCGCACGCACGCTGGACAAGGCGGTGAAGATGATCGTCGCCATCGAGGTCGCAATCGCCATCTTGACCGCCATGCCGCCTTCGACGCCGCGCTGCACCAGCAGATAAGCCAGCACCGGCACCATCATCATGCCGCCGCCCACGCCCAGCAGCCCGGCCAAAAAGCCCACCACCAGGCCGAGTGCCAGCAATTCCAACACCAGCGTCGCGTCGATGCCCAAGTTCACCCTTGTGTCGATGCGCCGCCCGCATGGGCCAGCTTCTTCAGAACCGCGTGCCAATCAGCCTTTGATACCGGTGTGATGGACAACCGGTTGCCCCGCTGCAGCACCTGCATCTGCGCCAGTTCGGGCGCCTGGCGCATTTCGGCCAGGCTGAGCAGCCGAGTCTTACGTTCCATCCGGACGTCGATCTTCAACCAGCGCGGCGCTGCAGGCTGGCTCTTGGGGTCGTAGTAGGGACTGGCGGGGTCGAACTGGGCCAGGTCAGGCGCCAGACCGCCAACAATCGTGGCCAAACCTGCAATTCCGGGTTGTGGGCAGGACGAGTGATAGAAGAGCACGCCGTCGCCTGGCCGCATCTGATCACGCATGAAGTTGCGCGCCTGGTAGTTGCGCACACCGGTCCAGGGCAAGGTCTGGTTTGGCGCCTGGGCAAGGTCATCGATCGATGCCTCGCTCGGCTCGCTTTTCATCAACCAGTGCTTCATGGTGCAGTGAAGGCCGCGCTCGTACCAAGCGCCGCTGCAAGTAGGTGTCCGCCGTGACCCGTGAACCGCATTCCTGAACCCTCAGGGAAGTTCAGGTGGGCGAGGTCAGCCCAGCTTCGGGTTCATCTGACGCGAGACGATCACGCCCGCTGGGCAATGTTCCAAGCCCTGGCTCAATGAGCATCGGTTCAAGGAAATATTAAGCTCACGCGATCACGACGGACGGGCCCATTCTAGGGCTTCAAGGCGCTGCCTGTGTTTGTTTTGCAGCGCGGCAGATGTCACGCAAACTGGGCGCATTGCATGCGCTGTCTCTTGAGCGTCGCGTGCTTGGCCAGCCAAGCCGCTACAGCAGCTGCCCGTCCTCGCTGAGCGCATCGTCGATGCGTCGCAGCAGGGCTTCCAGTTCCTGGACTGTGGCCGCCGGTGCAGCGGCTGCTGGCTTCCTGCTCGGATTGGTCTCGGTCCTGGCGACGTGCTGCGAGTGTTGTGCCGCCTGCTGTGCCGCCTGCTCTGCAAGTTGATAGGCCAGATTCAGTGCGGCCAGCACCGCCACCCGCTCGCGCGCCTTGACCTTGCCGGCGTCGCGGATATGGGTCATCTCCTTGTCGACCGCTGCCACGGCCGTGCGCAGCATCTGCTCGCCGCCTTCGGGGCAGCCCAGCATGTAGACCTGGCCCAGGATCGTGACCTCCATCTGCTTCATGCGGAACCTGCCTGCTTGGAGTTGTCTGGTACCTTGGCCTTCGACTTCGAGTCGGCGTCCGCTGCGGCGGCTTGCTGCAGTGGCTGCAGTGGCTGTTGCGCATCCGCGGCAGTTTCAATTGCCGATGCAGTTTCTGCGGCTTGGACGGGTATGGATGCAGCCCTGCTTGCCATGGGGGCCAGGTCATCTGCAGGCAAGCGGGCCAGCAATGCATCCACGCGGGCCCTGGCAGCCGACAACCGAGACTTCAGGCTGTCACGGTCGGCCGTGACAGTGAGCAGTTGATCCGCGATCAAGGCTGTGGTCCGCTTCAGCTCGCGATTCCTCAGCAACAGGCGGTCGACCCGTTCTGAAAAGTCTTCAAATATGGCCATGCCTCACCCCCTTTTTTGCCTTCCCCTCGACCCCCGAAGGCATTGTAGAAGCGCCCAGATCGCAGCAGATGCGCACGGCGCAGTCGTTACAGAGTGGTGCCCGAGCCAGGCAGACATAGCGGCCGTGCAGGATCAGCCAGTGATGCGCGTTGGCCAGGAACGGCTTGGGGATGCGCTGCATCAGAGCTTTTTCCACCTCCAGAGGCGTCTTTCCGGGCGCCAGCCCGGTGCGGTTGCTGACCCTGAAGACATGGGTGTCCACCGCGACCGTGGGCACAGCAAAGACTTCGTTGAGCACGACATTGGCGGTTTTGCGGCCAACGCCGGGCAAGTCCTGCAGCGCTTGCAGCGTGCTGGGCACCTCGCCGCCATGCTGCTCGATCAGGATCTGGCAGGTCTTGATCAGGTTCTTGGCCTTGGTGCGGTACAGGCCGATGGTGCGGATGGCCTCGGCCAGTTCCTGCTCGCCCAGCACCAGCATCGCCTGAGGCGTGTTGGCGATCGCAAACAAGTGGCGGGTGGCTTTGTTGACGCTGACGTCGGTGGCCTGGGCCGACAACAACACGGCGGCCAGCAGCTCAAACGGGCTGCTGTATTCCAGCTCGGTCTGCGGCGCCGGGTTGACCTGGGCCAGAGTGGCAAAGAAGCGGCGCATCTGGGCGTCGGTCATACAGTCACTGGACCCAGCTTTCGCTTCACTCGCCGACGCCCTGGGGCCCTGTGCTGGCTGCTGACTTGGGGGGTGTGGCCTTGCGGTCGCGGGCGCGCTGCATGGCGGCTTCGACGACCGCGCGCTTGGCCGCCAGCGCTGCAGGGTCTGTGATGCCGCTGTGGGCTGCCAGATCGTCCAGCTTGGCCTGCGCTTTCGCAGCCAGGCG
>JBBQIB010000015.1:0-35294 GCA_038324515.1 Burkholderiales bacterium | reverse complement strand
TTTTTCTCCAGGTACTTCAAGGGCTCGCGCAATTGCAGCGCAAACAGCCGCCGCAAGCCGGCCCGATGCCGCGTGGCAGCCACTTCGGGCTCATCGAAGACCTCGATCTCGACATGCTCACCACAGTCGCTGAGCGCAGGGAAGCCCACCAGCGTCTGCGCGCCTTTGCGCAGCTCCAGCAACTCGGGCAGCTCCCCGAAATCCCAGCGCGTGTAGGGCTGCGCCGGCAGCGGGGCGGCAGCGCTGCTGGCGGCTGCCGGCGCTTGCCCCCGCGCTTGCCCCCGCACTCGCCCTGGCGCTCGCCCTGGCGCTTGTGGCGTTGACCTGAGGTGCTGGGCTTCGGCCGTCGGCGCAGCCTGCGGCAACTGGCCCAGCTTCAAGGCTGCCAATGCCTGAAACGCAGAGCGTGCCTGGGCGCCAAATTGCGCTTTGAGACCAGCCAGATCACGGCCGCTGCCCAACTGCCTGCCGTGGTCGTCCAGCACCCTGAAGTGCATGAAATGGTGCGGCAACAACTGGTCGAGCTTGAAGTCGTTGCGTTGTACAGCGAGTTGGGTGCGGACCCGCACCTGGGCCAGCAAGGCGTCAATCAGGCTGCCTTGCGCAAAAGGTGCGGTGGCGCAGAATTCAGCGACAAAGTCGGGCAACGGCAGCAAGCGCGAGCGCGGCCTTTGGTGCAGGCTTTTCACGAGCGCCAGCACCTTGGCTTGCAGCATGCCGGGCACCAGCCATTCGCAGTCTTCTTCGTTGACCTGGTTCAGCGCAAAGATCGGCACATCGGCGCTCAAGCCGTCGCGTGCCTGGTCTGGCTCGTGCAGATAGCTCACGCTGCAGTCCACGCCCCCCAGGCGCAGAGTTTTGGGGAACGCGGCGCTGGTGATGCCTGCAGCCTCGTGCCGCATCAGCTCGTCGCGGCTCAGGTGCAGCAGCTTGGGCTGGCTCTGGCTGTTCTGCCGCCACCAGCGCTCCAGCGTCGCGCCGCTGCACACTTCTGCCGGCAGCTGCTGGTCATAGAAGGCGTGGATCAACTCTTCGTCGACGAGCACATCCTGGCGCCTGGCCTTGTGCTCCAGCTCCTGCACTTGGCTGATCAGCTTGCGGTTGTGGGCCAGGAACGGCAGCCGCGTGTCCCAGCCGTCGCCGACCAAGGCTTCGCGGATGAAGATCTCACGCGCCGCCGCCAAGTCGACACGGCCAAAGTTCACGCGCTTGTTGTTGTAGATCACCAGGCCATACAAGGTGGCACGCTCGAGTGCAATCACCTCGGCGGCCTTTTTCTCCCAGTGCGGCTCCAGCAGTTGCTTGTTCAGCAGATGCGCAGCAATCACCGGCAGCCATTGCGGCTCGATGTTGGCCAGGCTGCGGCCGAACAGGCGGGTGGTCTCCACCAGCTCCGCCACCACCACCCAGCGCCCGGGCTTCTTGCTCAGGTGGGCGCCCGGGTGGCGCCAGAAGCGGATGCCACGCGCGCCCAGGTACCAATCCTCATCGTCGCTTTTGCAGCCGATGTTGCCCAACAGGCCAGACAGCAGCGACAGATGCAACTGCTCGTAGGTGGCGGGCGCGTGGTTGATGCGCCAGCCTTGTTCGGCCACCACGGTCAGCAACTGGCTGTGGATGTCGCGCCATTCACGCACCCGGCGTGGGTTGACGAAACTCTCGCGCAGCCGCTGCTCTTGCTGGCGGTTGCTGAGTTTGTGGCTTGCAGCCGCCGCACCCTCCTGAGGGTGGCCGCGGCCTTCTTCGATCCAGTTCCACAGCCGCACAAAGCCCAGGAACTCAGACCGCTCGTCGTCGAACTTGCGGTGCTTTTCGTCGGCTGCAGCAGCTTGTTCCATCGGCCGGTCGCGCACGTCCTGCCCCGACAAGGCGCTGGCGATGATCAGCACCTCGTGCAGTGCCTGGCGGTCTCGCGCCTCCAGGATCATGCGGCCGATGCGGGGGTCCAGCGGCAACTTGCTCAGCGCGCTGCCCACCGCCGTCAGTTGCAGGTCGTCATCCACGGCGCCCAGTTCGCCGAGCAGCGCGTAGCCGTCGGCGATGGCTTTGCGCGGTGGTGCTTGAAGAAAAGGAAAGTCCTCGATCTGGCCCAGCCGCAGCGCCTTCATGCGCAGGATCACGCCGGCCAGTGACGACCGCAGGATTTCGGGGTCGGTGAAAGCAGCACGTGCTTTGAAATCTTCCTCGCTGTACAAACGGATGCAGATGCCGTTGGCCACCCGGCCGCAGCGCCCGGCGCGCTGGTTGGCAGCCGCCTGGCTGATCGGCTCGATCTGCAACTGCTCGACCTTGTTGCGAAAGCTGTAGCGCTTGATGCGGGCCAGCCCGGCATCGATGACGTAACGAATCCCGGGCACCGTCAACGACGTCTCGGCGACGTTGGTGGCGAGCACCACACGCCTGCCGCCGTCGGGCTGAAAAACCCGTTCTTGCTCGGCCTGCGACAAGCGTGCAAACAGCGGCAGAATTTCGGGCAGCGGGCCGCCCGCAGAACCCTGGCCACGCCCCTTGGCCTGCACCTGAGCCAGATGGCGCCGCAAGTGGTCGGCCGTCTCGCGGATCTCGCGCTCACCGGGCAAAAAGATCAGGATGTCATCCCCGCCCGGCCCGCCCGGCCCGCCCGATCCTGGCCGCCACAACTCATCCACCGCTTCGCAGATCGCATCGGCCAGATCAAAGTCGCGCCGCTCTTCAAACGGCTGCCAGCGCTGCTCGACCGGAAACAACCTCCCCGAGACCTGGATCACAGGCGCCGGGCCCTGGGCAGAAGCAAAGTGCTGCGCAAAGCGGTCGGCGTCGATGGTGGCCGAGGTGACGATCACCTTCAAATCATTGCGCCGCGCCAGCACTTGCCTCAGGTAGCCCAGCAAGAAATCGATGTTCAGGCTGCGTTCGTGGGCCTCGTCGATGATCAGCGTGTCATAGGCCTTCAGCAGCGGGTCGGTCTGCGTCTCGGCCAGCAAGATGCCGTCGGTCATCAGCTTGACGCTGGCACCAGGCGACAAACGGTCCTGGAACCGCACCTTGAAGCCCACCACCTCGCCCAGCGGCGAGTTCAGTTCTTGCGCGATGCGCTTGGCCACCGTGCTGGCGGCGATGCGCCGCGGCTGCGTGTGGCCGATCAGGCCTTTGCCGCCGGCGCCCCTGCCACGCCCCAGCTCGAGCAGGATCTTGGGCAGCTGGGTGGTCTTGCCAGAGCCTGTTTCACCGCAGACGATGACCACCGGGTGGGCCTGGATGGCACGCGCGATCTCCTGCCGCCGCGCCGAGACCGGCAAGGTTTCGGGGTAGCTGATCGGCGGGATGGGATGGGCGGCGGGCGGCTGAGCCGGGCGGCGCGAAAGGCTGGGAGAAACCACGGCTGCCGCATTATCGCCAGAGTGCTGCGGCACAATGCGGCGCACGATGAGCTTGACCTTTCCCCATACCTTCGTGCCCTGGTTTCGCGCCGTGGCGCCGTACATCCACGCCTACCGGGGCAAGACCTTTGTGGTGGCGCTGGCTGGCGAGGCGATCGCCGCCGGAAAGCTCAATGCTTTCGTGCAAGACCTGTCGATCCTGCATGCGATGGGGCTCAAGCTGGTGTTGGTGCACGGCTTCAGGCCGCAGGTCAACGAGCAGCTGGCGGCCAAAGGCCATGTTTCGCGGTATCACAACGGGGTGCGTATCACCGACAGCGTGGCGCTGGACGCAGCGCAAGAAGCTGCAGGGCAATTGCGCTTCGAGATCGAAGCCGCGTTCTCTCAAGGTTTGCCCAATACGCCGATGGCCAATTCCACCGTGCGGGTGATCTCGGGCAACTTTCTGACCGCCAGGCCGGTCGGCATCGTGGACGGTATCGATTTTCAGCACAGTGGCTTGGTCAGACGCGTCGACCACATCGCTGTGCGGCGTTTCATCGACAGCGGTGCCTTGGTGGTTTTGAGCCCTTTTGGCTTTTCGCCGACCGGTGAGGCCTTCAACCTGACGATGGAAGACGTGGCCACCTCCACCGCCATCGCACTGCAGGCCGACAAACTCGTCTTCATGACCGAGGTGCGCGGCATCCTGCTGGATCCGGAAGACCCGGAAGGCGAAATCGACACCGAACTGGCCTTGGAGGACGCCAAAACGTTGATGGAACAATGGGCAGCGCCGCAAAAACCTACCGACCCGAGCTTTTATCTGCGCCACTGCATCAAGGCCTGTGAAGCGGGTGTCGAGCGCTCGCACATCCTGCCCTTTGCGGTGGATGGCTCGTTGCTGCTCGAAGTGTTTCAGCACGACGGCATCGGCACCATGGTGATCGACGAAAAGCTGGAGAGCCTGCGCGAAGCCACCGCTGACGACGTGGGCGGGATATTGCAGTTGATCGAGCCTTTCGAGCGCGACGGTACGATGGTGCGGCGCGAACGCACCGAGCTGGAGCGCGATATCCAGAACTATTTCGTGATCGAACACGACGGCATCATCTTCGGCTGCGTGGCGCTGTATGGTTACCCGGAGTCAAAAACCGCTGAGATGCTGGCACTCACGGTTTCGCCTCTGTCGCAAGGCCAGGGTGACGGCGAGCGGCTGCTGAAACGGGTGGAGCAGCGAGCCAGACGCCGTGGTTTTGAGAGCATTTTTGTACTGACCACGCGCACCATGCACTGGTTCATCAAGCGTGGGTTTGTCGTGGCCGACGCTGACTGGTTGCCCGATGCCCGTAAGCGACAATACAACCGCGACCGGCGCTCACAGGTGCTGGTCAAGAAATTGAACTGAACGGCAGGAGATGTCCATGGCAAGAATGGTGCAGTGTGTTTATCTGAAAAAAGAGTCCGAAGGTCTCGCTTTCAGTCCTTACCCCGGTGAGCTGGGAGTCAAGATTTATAACAGTATCGGCAAAGAGGCCTTTGAGTTGTGGAAGAAGCATCAGACGATGCTGGTGAATGAAAACCGTCTCAATCTCGCCGACGCTCGCGCTCGCCAGTACCTGGCGCGTCAGATGGAACAATTTTTCTTTGGCGGCGGTGCCGAACAACCGATGGGCTACGTGCCGCCCGAGAAATAGTCTGTAACACCACAGAAAAGCGAATCTGGGTATCTACCCAGAAGCATCGTCGCAATTCCGATATATATTGCAGACTCCTTCATTGCTACCGAGAGAATCCATGCCCAGTCCAACCCTGTCCGAACTGATGGCCCAGAAGGCCGAGCTCGAAAAGCAGATCGCCGAAACCCAAAAAATTGAACATCACGCCGCCCTGACCCAGATCCGTGATTTGATGGCACAACATGGTTTGACCCTGGCAGATGTCAGCGGCAAAGGCCGCAACATGCGCAGCGCCAGCAAGTCCGGAGGCGGTAAAGTGGCCCCCAAGTACCGCGATTCAGCGACCGGGGATACCTGGACTGGCCGCGGTTTGAAACCCAAATGGTTGCAATCTGCGTTGGGTACAGGCCGATCGCAGAGCGATTTCCTGATCTGAAAGGCTGATCGACTGAAGCACAGCCCCACGGGCTTCTGAGCATGCGCCAGAGCTTGCAAGATCTGACACGGCTGTTGGCGCTGGGGCTTTCTGCCAGTTTGCTGGCCTATGTCGGTGCGCTCAGCGTGCCGCTGGCGCCGTGGAGTGCTCTGGCCTTGCCGGCAGGTCTGGCGGTGGCCGCACACTGCCGCTGGTCGGCCTGGGTCCATCTGCCCATCATCGCCGGCATGCTCCTGGGGCTGTGGCTGGCCCGAACAGGGCTGGCCCTCAGCCTTGTCAGCGTCGGCTGCGCTTCGGGCGCAGCGCTGCTGGCTCGCTGGGCTTTGACGCGCATGGACTTCGATCCGAGACTGCACCGTGCCAGCGATCTGGCAGCCCTGACCGGCTCGCTGACCTTGATCGCAGCCTTGCCGGCGGCGCTGCTGCTGTCCTGGTGGCTGAGCGCGGCCTCAACCAACCCCCCTCTGCAAGAACTCGCCACGGGCTGGGCCGTGTTGAGCCTGTGCATGCTGTGCACGGCCTTGGCCGCCTTGGCGCTGGACCGCGAGACGCTGACGCTGCAGCGCGGCAGCGGCTGGCGGGCTTCTCTGGCCAGCGTGATGGCAGTGGCCGTGATGCTGTGGGCGCTTTGGTTGGCGCCCAGCGCGCAATCACCGTTGGCGCCGTTGGCGGTCTTCTTGCCGCATGTGGTGGTGCTGGTCTTGGTGTTGTATCGGCACCTGGCTGTCGCTGCCGGTGGCCTGCTGATGGCTGCATTGCTGACTGCGGGAACGGCCACCCACGGCTTGTCATTGTGGGGTGATGGGGGCAACGTGACTGCCGCCGTGATGGCCTGGATGGGCTCGGCCATGGCCCTGTTGCTGGTGGCCCACGCCAGCCTGAGCAACTGGGAAAACCGCAACCAGCGCTGGGAATGGGCGCTGGACGGATCGCGGCTGGGCGTCGCCGACTGGCACCTCAGCCGTCAGGACAGTTTTGTGTCGGCGGCCTGGTCGGTATTGACCGGTCAGCTGCCAAAGAACTGGGATCCGGTGGCCTGGCAGCGTCAAGTGCATGTCGAAGACCGCGCCGCACTCAGCGACGCCATCGCGGCCCTGTCGGCAGGCGAAGCCGGCCGCATGCAGCTGGAGCTGCGCATGCCGCGCGGCGACGGCTGGCGCTGGATGGAAGTCACACTGCTGGTCGTCGAGCGCAGCCTGACGGGGCATCCCCAACGACTGCTGGCGACGATGGACGACGTGGACGAGCGCTGGCAGGCCCAAGAGCGGCAACGCATGTCTGCCAGCCTGTTCCAGCACTTGCACGAGGGCTTGCTGATCACCGACGCCGAGTTGCGGGTGCTTGATGTCAATCCGACCTATTGCAGCATTCTGGGTGTCGCGCGCGAGCAGGTGCTGGGCACCGTGCCAACGCTGCTCAAGCCAGCACCGGCCGATCCGGTCGAGCGCCAGCAAAGGGCCCAGATGTGGGCTGAATTGCGCGACAGCGGCAGCTGGCGCGGCGAGTTGCTGGAAAGCCGCCCCAACGGCAGTCTTTGCACACTGCAAACCACCATCTCCACCGTGCGCGGGCCGGACAACGACCTGCGCTATCACGTGCTGGTGATCTCCGACATCACGCAGCAGCAGCAGCAGCTTGAATTGCTGGAGCGCCAGGCTCATTTCGACGAGCTGACCCGCCTGCCCAACCGCGTGCGACTGGGCCAACTGTTGGCCGAGGCACTGCTCAGCGCAGACCGCGACGCCCATCTGCTGGTGGTGTGTTACCTCGACCTGGACCACTTCAAACCTGTCAATGACAAGTTTGGGCACGATGCCGGCGACCGGCTGTTGTGCGAGTTGGCGGGGCGCTTGCGCAGCGCCCTGCGCAGCCGCGACCACTGGACCGATGCTGCTGCGCGGCTGGGCGGCGACGAGTTTGTGCTGCTGCTGCGTGCCGAAACCCAGGACGAAGCCCGCTTGGCGGTGGAGCGCGTGTTGCGCGTGGTGGCCAAGCCCTACGTGGTGGACCCGGCACACGAAGCGGTGCGCGTGACCGCCAGCATGGGCGCCACCATCTACCCGATCGACCGCAGCGACCCCGACACGCTGTTGCGCCATGCCGACCATGCGATGTATGGCGCCAAACAGACGGGCCGCGACGGTTACCGCTTCTTCGACCCCGAACAACGCCGTCGCAGCGAAGAGAAGGCACTGTTCATCGGCCGCATCCAAGAAGGCCTGGACCGACAGGAGTTTGTGCTGTTCTACCAGCCCAAGGTCAACATGCGCAGCGGTGAAGTGGTCGGCTTCGAGGCCCTGCTGCGCTGGGACCATCCGGTGGAAGGCTTGATCGCACCGTTGCAGTTCTTGCCGACGATCGAACAAACGGGGTTGTCCTCGCGGGTCGGTGACTGGGCGCTGGCGCAGGCGCTCGAACATCTGGCCCAGTGGCAACGCAAGGGCTTTGATTTTTCGGTCAGCGTCAACATTTCGGCACGCCATCTGCAGGAGCCAGACTTCGCGGCGAGGCTGTCGGAACTGCTGGCCCGACACCCTGAACCGCTGGCCGAGCGGCTGGAACTGGAAATGCTGGAGACGGCGGCCCACGCCGACATCGAGGCCGCCTCCGCATTGGTCAAGCGTTGCCGCCAACTGGGTGTGCGCTTTGCGCTGGATGACTTTGGCACCGGCTATTCGACACTGACTTACCTGAAACGCCTGCCAGTGGACGTGCTGAAGATCGACCGCTCGTTTGTGCACCACATGCTGGACGACGCCCAAGACAAGGCCATCGTCGAAGGTGTCATCGGCCTGGCGCGCACCTTCGGCTGCCTGGTGGTGGCCGAAGGGGTGGAGTCGCCAGCACAGGCGCGTACCCTGCTGGAGCTGGGTTGCGAGATTGGCCAAGGCACCGGCATTGCTGCGCCGATGGCTTCGGCGCAGGTGGTCCAGTGGACGCGCGACTACAAGGGGATGTTTGCGCTCTTCCCTGCCAATCCCTCACTGGCGGGCGATACCCGCCCAGGCGGGCCGGGCGGCGCCACCAAACTGCCCGACAGCCAACGTTCCTGAACCGCAACGCGGTCAGCTGCGGTCATGCGCGCTCAAGGCTCTAAACTGAAGGCGTGATACCGCCGGGCTTTATTCAGGAGTTGCTGTCCCGCGTGGACATCGTCGATGTGGTGGGCCGCCATGTCGAGCTCAAGCGCGGCGGCGCGAACCTGATGGGCTTGTGCCCTTTCCACGCCGAAAAGTCACCCAGCTTTTCGGTCAGCCCCAGCAAACAGTTCTATCACTGCTTTGGTTGCGGCGCCAACGGCGACGCGCTGCGCTTTCTGGTCGAACACCAGGGGCTGAGTTTTGTCGAGGCCGTGCGCGATCTGGCCCAAGGTGCCGGGCTCACCGTGCCTGAAGAACAGGTCAGCGCGCAAGAACGCGAGCGCCGTGACACTTTGCGCCAACGCCGGCTGTCGATCCATGAAGCGCTGACGCGCGCCGCCCAGTATTTCGCCGCCCAGCTGAAGGCGCAACCGCGCGCCGTGCAGTACCTGAAGCAACGCGGTCTGACGGGCCAGGTCGCTGCGCGCTTCGGGCTGGGCTACGCGCCCGCAGGCTGGCACAACCTGGCCAGCGTCTTTGCCAGATACGACGACCCGTTGCTGGAGGAGGCCGGGCTGGTCAGGCAGCGTGAGGCAGAGCCTGCGCCCGAGATCACACAGGCCGTCACGGCAGACACCCAGAGCAGCCCTGCCGGCGAGCGCGGCCGATACGACTGGTTTCGCAATCGCGTGATGTTCCCGATTCGCGCCGCCAGCGGCGAGGTCATCGGCTTTGGCGGCCGCGTGCTGGACGACAGCAAGCCCAAGTACATCAACTCGCCAGAGACGCCCGTGTTCAGCAAGGGGCGCGAGTTGTACGGCCTGTTCGAGGCCCGTCAGGCGCTGCGCGACAAAGGCTATGCGCTGGTCGTCGAAGGCTACATGGATGTCGTGGCCCTGGCGCAAAACGGCTTCGCCAACGCGGTCGCCACCTTGGGCACTGCGTGCACGGCCGAGCATGTGCAAAAGCTGTTTCGTTTCACCGACCAGGTGGTGTTCAGCTTCGACGGCGACACCGCAGGCCGCCGCGCCGCAGCGCGCGCGCTGGAGGCCGCGTTGCCCCATGCCACCGATCTGCGTTCGGTGCGCTTTCTGTTTCTGCCTGCCGAGCATGATCCGGACAGTTATGTACGCACCCTGGGAGCGGCAGCGTTCGAGCAACAGGTCGCGCAAGCCAGGCCGCTGTCAGAGCAACTGCTGAATCAGGCAGCCGAAGGCCAGACGCTGAACAGCGCCGAAGACCGTGCCCGCATGCTGACTCGCGCGCAACCCCTCTGGGAGGCCTTGCCGGAGGGTGCCTTGCGCCGCCAACTGCTGCCAGAACTGGCACGGCGAGCACAACTGGAAGCTGCCGACCTGCTGGCCTTGTGGGGCACGGCCAAGCAGAAGAAGGAGGCGCAGGCACAAAGATCTGCTGAGATTGCGATTGCGACGGGCACTATCCCGGGTCTGCGCCCGCCGCAGATCGCCAGGTTTTCGGAGCGCACCCGTCCAAGCTTGCGCCGCGCCAGCCGCAAAGCGCCAGCAGCCAGCGCCGATCTGGCGGTGCGCCTGCTGCTGCGCCACAGCAGTTGGTGGCAACACCTGGTGCCCGAAGACCATGCCCTTTTGCACCGCCTGGGCGGCGAACATGGCATCGTGGTGGCGTGGCTTGAACAGCAGTTGATGGAACTGGGCACGCAGACCTGGTCGGCACTGGACCAATTGATGACCGGGCAGCCCTGGCAAGAGCGAGCGCGCCAGTGGGTCAACCACGGCAGTGCAGACGAAGTGCAGAGCGTCGAGGATCTGCAGCGCGTGCTGCACCGCCTGTGGTGCGCTGAATTGCGCGAACAGGTCGCTGCACTGATCGCCGAAGGCAGCACCGAGCGCATGCGCCTGGACCAGATCGCAGCTTTGAACGGGCGTATTCGGTCCCACCTGCAGGCTGAACAAGGCCTGGCCAGCAGCACAACTGCCGATCCGGGCAGAGGCTGAGAGCTCCTGTGCGAACGGCGTTGCAACAGGGGTCACGAACCAGGGGTCACGAACCAGCGGTCACAAAAGCCGGGCAACCGGCAACCCGTTCAAGTATAATCCTGGTTTGGCCGGCAAAGCGCTGCTGAAAGTGCTGCGAACACACGGCAAAGCGCTGCTGAAAGTGCTGCGAACAGACGGCATAGCTTTGCTGAAAGTGCTGCGAACAGATGGCTGAGCAGTCGCCGACCCGCTGCAAGCTGTCGAGCGTGGGAGCTGAGGAAGCTGAGGAAGCACCTGGTGTCATAGGTACAAGCATGAGCGCAGCAGCGCCCTGATCAGGGCAGGCTGCTGGAGATGGTTCAGGTGACCGCTCAGGTGACCGCTCAAGTGACCGCTCAGGTGCCGGCTCAGACGACAACCAGCAAGATGATTTTCTACATCGCTTCAGGCCCTGCCTGCGATCAGCTTGATTGCAGCGAAGCGGTCGATGTGCAGTCGCCGCCTCAGCTTCAGCCGCCCACACACACCCACCCACACAGCGACCGAGGCCAGCCAGGCACGGACCGCGCATCGAAGCTTCTTGAGCAACGCCTTGAAACCAAGCCCCTTGTCCATGCCAGGCTGACACAGCCCAGCTGGGTTTGAAACGACCCAATTCGACCCCACTTGTCAAACCAGCGCCTCCAATGGCGATTACTTCGGTCTCTTTTTGACCTGCTCCACCCAAGGATTTGCATGACCGCCAAAAGAACCCCTGCAGCCCAACCCGCCAAAGCAGCCTCCGGCAAGCCGGACGGCAAGGCCCGCAAAGCCGCTCCTACCAAGGAAGTCGCCAAGGCACTGCACGCTGACAAGGCAGCAAAATCTGCGGTCGCTGCCAAACCGAATTCAGCTGCAGCGGGCGGCGCCAAAACTGCAGGCAAGGCTACGGGCAAAGCGAAGGCTGACGCAAGGGCCGAGCCCGAAGCCGCCACCAAAGCGGCGTCCACAAAGACAAGTACCCCAGCTACCGCCCAAGCGGCGGCCAAGCCAGCTGCCACAGTTGCAAAGGCCGGCAAGCCAAGCAAGGCCAAAGGCAAAGCTGCGGCTGCTGCGCCCCTACCTGCCAAGAGCCCAGCAAAGGCAGAGCCCAATGGCGACAAGAACGCGAAGGGCGCGTTGATCGAAGACGAAGCAGATCTCAGCGACATCGAATCCGACCTGGAAGGTGAACCCGAGGTCGAAGTCGAGACCGAGACCGAGGCCGAGGCCGAGACCGAGACCGAGACCGGCACCGAAGAGAAGGAAGTCAAGGTCAAGCCGCTGCGCATGAAAGTCAGCCGCGCCAAAGAGCGCGCGCTGATGCGTGAATTTGGCCTGGAAGAAACCACGCTGACCGAAGAAGAGGCAACCAAGCGGCGCCAGGAGCTGAAGACGCTGATCAAGATGGGCAAGACGCGCGGTTTCCTGACCCATCAGGAAATCAACGACCACTTGCCTGAGAAGCTGATCAACGAGGAGATCCTGGAGGCGATCATCTCGATGCTCAACGACATGGGCATCGCGGTCTACGAGCAAGCCCCGGATGCAGCAACCTTGCTGGTCGCGGGTGGCGGCACCACCACCGCCACCGAAGAAGAAGCCGAAGAAGCAGCAGAAGCCGCGTTGTCCACCGTGGACAGTGAATTCGGCCGTACGACGGACCCGGTGCGCATGTACATGCGCGAAATGGGCACCGTGGAGTTGCTGACCCGCGAAGGCGAGATCGAGATCGCCAAACGCATCGAAGGTGGCTTGCAGGCGATGATGCTGGCCATCAGCGCCAGCCCGACGACGATCGCCGAAGTGCTGACGATGGCCGAGAAAATCGCCGCCGGCACGATGCAGATCTCAGAGGTGGTGGACGGCTTCATCTCTGACGATGAAGCCGACGACTACGTCGCCGAAGAGGACTACGACGAGTTTGACGAAGACGACGACGACGACGGCAACGGCGGCAGCAAGGCGCTGACCAAGAAGCTCGAAGAACTCAAGCGCCAGGCACTGGAGAAGTTTGCATCGCTGAACGGGCACTTCGACCGCCTGCACAAGAGTTTCGTCAAAGACGGCTACAAACGCGGTGGCTATGAGAAGGCACAAGACGCCATCAGCAGCGAGCTGATGACGATCCGCTTCACCGTCAAGACGATCGAAAAGCTGTGCCACATCCTGCGCAGCCAGGTCGACGATGTGCGCCGCTACGAGCGCGAGATCCGCAAGATCGTGGTCGACAAGTGCGGCATGCCACAAGAGCATTTCATCCGCACTTTCCCGCCCAACGTGATGAACCAGCGGTGGGCCGAAAACGAAGTGGCTGCGGGCAAGGATTACAGCGAAGTGCTTGAGCGCAACCTGCCTGCGGTGCAAGAGCTGCAGCAAAAACTGGCAGATCTGCAAGACCGGGCCGTGGTGCCGCTGGAAGACCTGAAGCTGATCAACAAGCGCATGAACGAGGGCGAAAAGAGCAGCCGCGACGCCAAGAAGGAAATGATCGAGGCCAACCTGCGGCTGGTGATCTCGATTGCCAAGAAGTACACCAACCGCGGCCTGCAGTTTCTGGATCTGATCCAGGAAGGCAACATCGGCTTGATGAAAGCGGTAGACAAGTTCGAATACCGGCGTGGCTACAAGTTTTCGACCTATGCCACCTGGTGGATCCGGCAGGCCATCACACGCTCGATCGCCGACCAGGCGCGCACGATCCGCATCCCGGTGCACATGATCGAAACCATCAACAAGATGAATCGCATCAGCCGCCAGCACTTGCAGGAGTTTGGCTACGAGCCCGACGCGCCGACGCTGGCCGAGAAGATGGAGATCCCCGAGGACAAGATCCGCAAGATCATGAAGATCGCCAAAGAGCCGATCAGCATGGAAACACCGATTGGCGACGATGACGACAGCCACCTGGGTGATTTCATCGAGGACACCAACAACACCGCGCCGATCGAAGCAGCGATGCAAGCCGGTCTGCGCGACGTCGTCAAGGACATCCTGGACAGCCTGACACCGCGCGAAGCCAAAGTGCTGCGCATGCGCTTCGGCATCGAGATGAGTACCGATCACACCCTGGAAGAAGTGGGCAAGCAGTTTGATGTCACACGCGAGCGCATCCGCCAGATCGAAGCCAAAGCCATCCGCAAGCTCAAGCACCCCAGCCGCTCGGACAAGCTGCGCACCTACCTCGAAAACCTCTGAGGCCGATGCTTCCTGTGCCGGGCCGGCTGTAGCCACGCCCGGCGCGGGTTGCAGACCGGCGCCCGACACCGGCCACGGCGGTGCAGCCTTCTACAATCGTCAGCGATGACCCGAATCTCTGACCGCACCGTGCTGTTTGCCGACCTTCGCGGCAGCATTTCGCTGTTCGAGACCTTGGGCAACGCCGAGGCGACCACCGTGGTCACCCACTGCGTCAATGCCGTGGGCCAATGCGTGACGCGCCATCAGGGCGAAGTCATCAAGACCTTGGGTGACGGGCTGATGGCGGTGTTCGACGAGGCGCCCCATGCGATACGTGCGGCTGCCCAGATGCACGAGTTGCTGGAGGGCATGGTCTCGCGCGGCAGTGAACACGGCGCTTCGGCGGGTCTGCGTGGGCTCAAACTGCAGGTGGCGCTGGCCCGCGGTGAAGTGGTCGAGATGTCGGGTGACTGTTTTGGCGATGCCGTCAACGTCGCCGCCCGCTTGCTGGACCATGCGGGTGACAACGAAACCCTGATCACCTCCGACGTGCTGCAAAGGCTGCGGCCCGAAGCACAGGCACGCTTTCGCAGTCTGGACAAGATCGCGCTGCGTGGTCGCGTCGAACCGGTGGAAGTGCACGTGATGGGCGGCCGCCGTGGCAGCTCTGACGTGGCCGTGACCCAGTTCGGTGATGTTGCAAGCGTCAGTGAGCCTGACGGTCTGCGCCTGATCTGGGGTGGCCTGCACCGGGTCTTTGCCAGCCAGCAATTGCCGGTGGTGTTGGGCCGCAGCACCCAGGCCACTTTTTGCGTCGATGACTCCAGAGTTTCGCGCTCACATGCGCGCGTCGACTGGTACAGCGGCAGCTTTCAACTCAATGACCTCAGCTACAACGGCACCTACGTGCGCTTCAACGACGGCGAGATCGTCAGCCTGCGCCGAGGCAGTTGCACCCTCCACGGCAGCGGCACCATTGGCCTGGGCGGCACCCCGACCGACCCCACTTCGCCTTGCGTCAGCTTTGACGTGCTGCGCTTTGCAGACACACAGCCGCAGGTGCCCCTTGAATTGCGCTGAGTTCCGTGGCTCCGGGCGCCGGTCCGGGCCAAGGAAGAATTCCATGCTGGGCCCCTGGGCCGCCGGAGGCAGTTGCAGACATGCGCAGTGAGCCCCCCTACAGCCACGGTCAGGCCGACAAGACTGCCGTGGTGCTGGTCAATCTGGGCACGCCGGACGAGCCCACGCCGGCGGCCCTGCGGCGCTACTTGCGCGAGTTTCTCAGCGACCCCCGGGTGGTCGAGATACCGCGCCTGGTGTGGTGGCCGATCCTGCACGGTGTCATCCTGCGGACGCGGCCTGCTCGCTCGGCGGCCAAGTACGCCAGCGTCTGGATGCCTGAAGGTTCGCCGCTGGCGGTCTGGACGGCCAGGCAGTCACAGGCCGTCGGCAAGCAGCTGCAAGCGGCGGGGCTGCAGGTGCCGGTGCACTACGCGATGCGCTATGGCAACCCGTCGCTGCCCAGCGTGCTGGACCGCTTGCGCGCAGAAGGTGCCACTCGGCTGTTGGTGTTGCCGCTGTACCCACAATATGCAGCTGCCACCACCGCCAGCATCCACGACAAGCTGTCGCAGTGGACAGCGCAGGCACGGCGGTTGCCATCTCTCCGTTTTATCAGCGAGTACCACGACGACCCGGCCTACATCGAAGCCTTGGCCGAGCGCTTGCGTCTGCATTGGCTGGTTCATGGCAGAGGCGACCTGCTGGTGTTGAGCTTTCACGGCGTACCCGAGCGGTCCTTGCTGCTCGGCGACCCCTACCACTGCCAGTGCTGCAAGACCGCGCGGCTGCTGGCTGAACGACTGCAAATCGCGCCAGAGGCGATCAAGGTCACCTTTCAAAGCCGCTTTGGCAAAGCCAAGTGGCTGGAGCCCTACACCGAACCCACCTTGATCGAACTGGCGCGCCAAGGCGTTGGCAAGGTGGACGTGATGTGCCCGGGCTTTGTCGCCGACTGCCTGGAAACCTTGGAAGAAATCGCCCAGGAAGCGCGCGAAGCCTTTCTGTCAGCCGGCGGCCAACACTTCAGTTATGTGCCCTGCCTGAACGATTCACCGCTGTGGATCGACGCGCTGTGCGGCTTGATCCAGCGCCACCTGCAGGGTTGGCCGACAGGCGAGAAGCCGTCTGATGAGGAGCGTCAAGCGCAAAGGCAAAAGGCCCTGGCGCTCGGGGCCATTGACTGAGACAGCGCGTCGGGCCACCAGCGGGATCAGGCATCTCGGGTCGGCCCAAGGTCTCCTCATCGGCACGCAGATTCCGGCGTAGGCCCGGGTCGTATTGCAATCGCCGTCGATGGCTTCACCCGGCCCTGGCAGCCCAGCGTTTGGCCAAGCCCCAGACCTGCGGCAATATCAGAATGGCCAGCACCACGGCCAACAACGAGGCCGACATCGGGCGCTCGATGAAGACGCTCCATTTGCCTTCGCCGATGCTCAACGCGTTGCGCATTTGCGCCTCCGCCATCGGGCCCAGGATCATGCCGACGATGACCGGCGCGGTGGGGAAGTCAAAGCGCCGCATCACGACACCGACCAGACCGATGCCCAGCATCAGGAACAGGTCAAACGAGCTCTGGCGCATGCCGTAGACACCGATGGTGGCAAAGATCAGGATGCCTGCATACAACTGCGGGCGCGGGATCATGAGCAGCTTGACCCACAGGCCCACCAACGGCAGGTTCAGCACCAGCAGCATCACGTTGCCGATGTACAGACTGGCGATCAGCGCCCAGACCAGGCCTGAACTGGTCTGGAAAAGTTGCGGCCCGGCGTTGATGCCGTAATTCTGCAAAGCACTGAGCAAGATCGCGGCCGTGACCGAAGTCGGGATGCCCAGCGTCAACAGCGGCACCAGCGTGGCCGTCACGGCAGAGTTGTTGGCGGCCTCGGGCCCTGCTACCCCTTCGATGGCGCCCGTGGTGCCGAACTCTGACTTGAACTTGCTGAGTTTGCGCTCAACGCCATAACTCAGGAAGGTGGGTATCTCAGAGCCACCCGCCGGGATGGTGCCAAAAGGAAAGCCGATCGCAGTGCCGCGCAACCAGGCCGGCCAGGAGCGCTTCCATTCCAGTTTGTTCATGTGCACCGAGCCCATGCGGTTGAGCTCTTTTTTCGACTTGCCTTCGTACAGAGCCGTGTACATGCACTCGCCCACGGCAAACAGGCCCACAGCGACCAGCACCACCTCGATGCCGTCCAGAAACTCCGGGACGCCGCCGGTGTACCGCACCTGCGCCGTGATCTGGTCCAGCCCCACCAGGCCAATGGCCAAGCCGATGAAGAGCGCCGTCATGCCTCTGAGCATGCTCTTGCCGAGCACCGCGCTGACGGTGGTGAAGGCCAGCAGCATCAGCATGAAGTACTCGGGCGGACCCAGCTTGACCGCGAACTCGGCCATGTAGGGCGCAAACAGCGTCACGAGCACGGTGGCGATGGTGCCGGCCACGAACGAACCGATGGCCGAGGTCGCCAGTGCAGCGCCGGCGCGGCCGTTCTTGGCCATCTTGAAGCCTTCCAGCGCCGTCACCATGGTGCCGGTTTCACCGGGGGTGTTGAGCAGGATCGAGGTGGTGCTGCCGCCGTACATGGCGCCGTAATAGATGCCGGCAAAAAAGATCATGCTGGCGGTGGGCTCGACCTGGGCGGTGATCGGGAGCAACATCGCCACCGTGACTGCTGGCCCCAAGCCCGGCAGCACGCCAACGGCAGTGCCGATGGCACAACCGATGAAGGCCCACATCAGGTTGATGGGCGTGCCGGCAGTGGCAAAACCCTGCAGCAGCTGGTTCCAGATGTCCACTACAGCCACCCCGTATCGGTCAGACCAGGCAGGTTGATGCCCAGGACCTGGGTGAACAGCCAGTAAGCCGGTGCAGCAATCAGAAAGCCGGTGACAAAGTCCAGCACCAGACCCTTGGCGCCACCGTGTGTTTTGCCTTCAGAGCCACGCAGGCCCCTTACTGCCAGCATGAAGCACAAAGTACAGCTGAGGATGAAGCCCACGCGCGTCAACAGCGCCGCGTTGAGCGCGACGCCTCCAGCCACCCAGGCCAACGCACCCCAGTCGCCTGCCACCGCGCCACTGGGCGGCTCCAATTGCCGCCAGCCGCCTGTGCGCGCCTCCAGGATCAGCCAGGCGCCGCACAGCATCAGCACCACCGAGACCACCCAAGGCAGAAAGTTGGGGCCTACACCGGCGTAGCCCGCCTCTGAAGAGATGCCGGTGGCACCCCAGGCCAAGCCAGCACCGAGCAACAGGGCCGCCGACCCGATGAGGGTTTGTGGCCAGGTTGCAGCGCGATCAACAGGCGGGGCGGCAGAGGATGAGTCCATGCGCTTTCCCGCCCGTCAAGCCAGCATCAGATCATTCCTGACTTGACCATCGTGGCCCGCAGCGAAGCGAACTCACGCTCGACAAACTCTTCAAAGGGCTGGCCCGTCAACAACGCAGGCGTCCACTTGTTCTTCTCCAGGTCGTCAATCCAGGACTTGGTCTTGGTGGCCTTGACGATCTTGTCGATCAGCGCCTTGCGCTGATCGGCCGTGATGCCAGGCGGGCCGTACACACCCCGCCAGTTGCCGATCTCGACCTTGTAGCCCAGCTCAGTCATCGTCGGCACGTTGACGCCCTTGAGCCGTGCTGGCGCCGTAATGGCGATGGCGCGCATCTTGCCGCTCTCGATGTACTGCTGAAACTCGCTGTAGCCGCTGCCGCCCACCGACACGTTGTTGCCCAGGATGGCTGCCGTGGCCTCACCACCGCCCCGGAAGGGCACATAGTTGACCTTGGATGCGTCAAGGCCCAGATCGCGCGCCAGCATCGCTGCAGCAATGTGCTCGGTCGAGCCCCGCGATCCGCCGCCCCACTTGACGCTGCCGATGTCTTTCTTGAGCTGTTCCACCACATCCTTCATGGATTTGAAGGGCGAGGCTTCTGGCACCACAAAGACGTTGTACTCGCTGGTCAATCGCGCCAGCGGCGTGGCCTGCGTGACGCTGACCGGCGGCTTGCCGGTGATGATGCCACCCAGCATCACAGCCCCCATGACCATCATCGCGCGACCATCGCCTTTGCTGGCGTTGACGAACTGCGCCAGGCCAATGGCGCCTGCAGCGCCGCCTTTGTTCTCGTAGGTCACGGAGCTTGCCACACCGGCTTCTTGCAGCGCCTTGCCCAGGGCACGGCCCGTGGTGTCCCAACCACCGCCCGGATTGGCAGGCACCATCATCTTCAGGTTTTCATTGGCCCAGGCCGGCAGCGGCAGTGCGCCGGCAGCGGCCATGGCGGCCAGGCTCTTCAGGAAAGTGTCACGACGCATGTTTTGTCTCCTATGACTAAAAATTTTTGCAACTCTATGGTGGCGCCAACGGCTGTCAACGGGCTGTCATCCGACCCCGGGGAAGCCCCAGGTAGGCAAAAATGGCCCGTCACCTTGAGCGCAGCGTACCGATAATGCACAGGCTGATGAAGCTGCTGCTCATTGAAGACAACCTCACGATGCAGACCACCTTGCAGCGCAGCCTGCAGCGCAGAGGCATGCAGGTGGTGGTGTGTGGTGACGGCCTGCGCGCCCTGGACCGCTGGCGCGCCTCTTTGCCTGAGGTTGTGCTGCTGGACTTGAGCCTGCCAGGCATGGACGGTTTGAGTGTGCTGAGCCACGCCAGAGCCGCAGGCCTGGCCACCCCTGTGTTGATACTGACCGCGCGCAGCACCGTGGGCGACCGCATCCTGGGCCTGAACACGGGCGCTGACGATTATTTGCCCAAACCTTTTGATCTGGACGAACTGGAAGCCCGCGTGCGAGCGCTGGGGCGCCGATCGGCCGTGCAACGCGAGTTGGTGGACGGCAACCTGGCAGCAGCGCAGTTCTCGGGGGCGGCCAACACTTTCAACAACTGTTTTGCGCCGCCCATGCCTGCTGCCTTCTGCGGTCTGCAAGCCGACGCCAGCAGCGGCGCGGTGTACCTGCACGGCCAGGTCATGGAACTGACGGCCAGGGAAGCGGCGCTGTTGCGCGCCCTGCTGGCTCGCCCGGGGCACGCGGTGGCCAAGGAGCGCCTGAGCGACGTGGTTTTCAGCGGCGAGTCACAGGTGCAGGCCGAAGCCATCGAGGTGGTGGTCTACAGGCTGCGCAAGAAGCTGCATGGCACACAGGCCCAACTGCTGACCTTGCGTGGCCTGGGTTATCTCTTGAAGTCCAGCGCATGAACGGCACCGAGTCAGTCGCACGCACAGCCGCGCACGCCGCACCCAGGCCCGGCAACCCCTCGGAGGCTGTCGGCATCCACTCCCCTGCGGAGCTGCGCGACACCAGACGTGCTTCGCTGCGGCAGACATTGCTGCTGGGCATCCTGGTGCCCGTGCTGGGCTTTGTGCTGATCAACAGTTTCAGCCTGTACCAGCAGGCGCTGCAGGCTGCAGACACCGCTTACGACCGCACCCTGTTGGCATCGGCCAAGTCGCTGGGCGAGCAGCTCAGCGTTCGGGCCGGCAGCGCCGATGGACCCGGTCCTTCGTTACAGGCCGAATTGCCCTACAGCGCGCTGGAAGCCTTCGAAGCCGACAACCGCAGCCGCATCTTTTACCGCATCAGCGGCTTTGCCGGCGAGATGGTCTCGGGCTTCCAGGACCTGCCCCCGCCGCGGCCAGCGGGCAGCACGCCCAATGCCTACGCGGCGCTGGTGCATTTCTATGACGAGGTGTATCAATCCGAAGCCGTGCGCATGGCCGTGCTGTTGCAGCCGGTGGCAGGCACAGCCGGGCACGGTGTGGCCACGATCCAGGTGGCAGAAACGCTGGAGGTGCGGCGCACGTTGGCGCGCAGCCTGCTGCTGCAAAGCCTTTGGCACCACGCGGCCCTGGTGCTGGTGATTGCGGCAGTCGTGGTCTGGGTCGTGCATGCGGCCACGAAGCCGGTGCGCGCCCTGAGCCAGAGTCTGGGCGCGCGTGCAGAAAACGACCTCTCCCCCCTGCCCATCCAGCACATGCCGCGCGAGTTGCTGCCTGTGGTGGCCGCCACCAACGGCTTGATGGCGCGCCTGTCGCATTTGATGGCGCATCAAAAGCGCTTTGTTCGCGATGCCTCGCACCAGTTGCGCACACCGCTGGCCGTGTTGAAAACCCAATTGCAGTCGGCCCAGCGGGGTGACGTCGAGCCGCAGCAAGCTTTTCAGGAGATGGCCAGCACGGTCGAGGGCGCGACCGCCATGGCCACCCAACTGCTGGCGCTGGCCCGCGTGGAACAACTGCGCAACGACGCGGCTGCGCCTTCGATCGAAGACTGGGCGTGGGTGACGCGTGAAGTGGCGCTGGACGTTTCGGCCCTGATTGCCCACGCCCAACTGGATTTCGAGATTCACACCAGCCCCTCACCCGTGCGGGCCCACGCCTGGGCGCTGCGTGAGTTGGTGCGCAACCTGTTGCACAACGCGATCCGGCACTCGCCAAGGCAAGGCCAGCTGACAATCAGGCTGAACAGGCACGACTCGGCGAAAGGCAACGTCGCCTTGCTGTGCATTTCAGACAGCGGCCCGGGCATCGCCGTTGCAGGGTCCAGCCACACGCAAGCCGGGCCAGAGCGCACAGCGACTGAAGCAGCAGCGACTGAAACAGCAGCGACCGAGCACGCCGCCCAACGGTTGTTTGAGCCCTTCGCCAGCCAGGGCCCGCATGCGGGCTCTGGGCTGGGCCTGGCCATCTGCCAGGGTATCGTGCAAGCCCTGGGAGGGCGGCTGGAACTGGTCAACCGAAAGCAACAAGGGCGGGTGGTTGGGCTGGACGCCCGCGTCAGTCTGCCTTTGTCGTAAAAGGGCGGGCATAAAAAGACGAGCATGAAAGGACGACGAGCATGAAAGGACATTGGTGAGCGAAGACACAGGCCCGGTGCGGGTCGACAAATGGCTGTGGGCAGCGCGCTTTTACAAGACCCGGGCACTGGCCGTGCAAGACATCAGCCGCAACCGGGTCAGCGTCAATGGTCAGGTCGCCAAGGCTTCACGCGAGCTCAAGGCAGGCGACGTGGTCACAGTCGTGCTGGCGCAAACACCTCGTACGGTCAGGGTGCTGGCTTTGAGCAAAGTGCGCGGCCCCGCGCCCCAGGCACAGGCCCTGTATGAAGAAACCAGCGAGAGCCTGCTGACGCGGCAAAGAGCAGCCGAGCAGCGCCGGCTGGCGGCAGAGCCGGCCAGTTCGATCGAACAGGGCAGGCCGACCAAACGCGAGCGCCGCCAATTGGCCGACTGGCAGCGCTGGAGCGCGAGCGCAGACGATCTGCGCAAGCCCTGAACAAGCGCGCACCGATGCGCCCGTGCAGCGCTTGGGCAGCTTGAGCAGTCCACAGCCGCCGGCGGTCCTGTGACCGGCTGAGACAATGTCCTTGAAAGCCTGCGGGCTGGCCCCATGTAGCTGCTGTGCTGAGGTGAGGGATGCTGAGCTGAAAGACTTGCGCTCAGCCGTTGCCTCCGGGCCGCTTGTCCGAAGCTCGCCAGGCAGACCACTCGCATCCTGAGCAGTCTTTCTCCCCTCCAAGAACCCCCCACCTTTGCGCGCCATGAATTCAAATGCCGACCCCTTGAACAATCCTGGTGCGGGCCCTGATGAACCAGGCGCTGCGCAAGATGCAGGACAGCACGCCGCCAGCTCAGCCCACCCAGGTTCGGCAGATGTAACGCCCGGCCAGCCGTCCGCACTCTCGTTGCACGAGCAGCTGCAAAGCTGGCAGGACAAATACGCAGAAATGTCCGAGTCTTTTCTGCGCGCCAAGGCAGAGGCTGAAAACGCCCGTCGCCGTGGCGACGAAGAAGCGAGCAAGGCCCGAAAGTTCGCGATCGAGGGTTTTGCCGACAGCCTGCTGCCGGTGAAGGACAGTCTGGAAGCTGCCATTGCCATTGACCAAGCAACGCCTGAGCAACTGTACGAAGGCGTGCATGCCACCCTGCGTCAGCTCAACCAGGCGCTGGAACGTAACAAGGTGCTGGAGATCTCTCCGCCGGTCGGTACGCGCTTTGACCCCCACCACCACCAAGCCATCAGCGTGGTGCCCAGCGGGCAAGAAGCCAACAGCGTCGTGGCAGTGCTGCAAAAGGGCTACCTGATCAGCGATCGCGTGCTGCGGCCCGCCCTGGTCACTGTTTCAGCCCCCAAATGAGTTTCTGATTGAGTTTCTGATTGAGTCTCTGACGGAGGCTTTGATGGACTTTTGCAGGCTTTTGAGCGTCCGAAAATGCGCCAGATCCCGAACAGCCCCTTGAAAGCCAGCCACCGGGCCGCAATTCATACATATCCGAACCAATTTCACAGGAGCCAGCAACATGGGCAAGATCATCGGCATCGATCTGGGCACGACCAACTCGTGCGTCGCGATCATGGAAGGCAACACCACCAAGGTGATCGAGAACAGCGAGGGTGCACGCACCACGCCTTCGATCATTGCCTATCAGGAAGACGGCGAGATTCTGGTCGGCGCCTCGGCCAAGCGCCAGTCGGTCACCAACCCGCGCAACACACTGTACGCTGTGAAGCGCCTGATCGGCCGCAAGTTTGCTGAAAAGGAAGTGCAAAAGGACATCGACCTGATGCCCTACAAGATCGCAGCCGCCGATAACGGCGACGCCTGGGTCGAAGTGCGCGGCAAGAAGATTGCGCCACCGCAGATCAGTGCCGAAGTGCTGCGCAAGATGAAGAAGACCGCCGAGGACTACCTGGGCGAAGAAGTGACCGAGGCTGTGATCACCGTGCCGGCGTACTTCAACGACAGCCAGCGTCAAGCCACCAAAGATGCCGGCCGCATTGCCGGCCTGGACGTCAAGCGCATCATCAACGAGCCCACCGCCGCAGCTTTGGCCTTTGGCCTGGACAAACACGGCAAAGGTGACCGCAAGATCGCGGTCTTCGACCTGGGCGGCGGCACTTTTGACATCAGCATCATCGAGATTGCCGATGTCGACGGCGAAAAGCAGTTTGAAGTGCTGTCGACCAACGGCGACACTTTCCTGGGCGGCGAAGACTTCGACCAGCGCATCATCGACTACATCGTCACCGAGTTCAAGAAAGATCAAGGCGTCGATCTGACCAAGGACGTGCTGGCGCTCCAGCGGCTGAAGGAGGCGGCGGAAAAGGCCAAGATCGAGCTGTCCAACAGCACCCAGACCGACGTCAACCTGCCGTACATCACAGCCGATGCTTCCGGCCCCAAGCACCTGAACATCAAGCTCACGCGCGCCAAGCTCGAAAGCCTGGTTGATGAGTTGATCGCACGCACGATGGAGCCTTGCAAGAGCGCCGTCAAAGATGCCGGCGTCAAGCTGTCGGAGATCGACGACGTGATCCTGGTCGGCGGTATGTCGCGCATGCCCAAGGTGCAAGAGAAGGTCAAAGAGTTCTTCGGCAAAGAGCCGCGCCGGGACGTCAACCCTGACGAAGCCGTCGCCGTGGGTGCCGCGATTCAGGGCCAGGTGTTGAGCGGCGACCGCAAGGACGTGCTGCTGCTGGACGTCACCCCGCTGAGCCTGGGCATCGAGACGCTGGGTGGCGTGATGACCAAGATGATCAAGAAAAACACCACGATCCCGACCAAGTTTGCGCAGACCTTCAGCACGGCCGATGACAACCAGCCGGCGGTGACGATCAAGGTCTTCCAGGGCGAGCGTGAACTGGCCAGCGGCAACAAGAGCCTGGGCGAGTTCAACCTCGAGGGCATTCCGCCGTCGCCGCGTGGGCTGCCGCAGATCGAGGTCACCTTTGACATCGACGCCAACGGCATCCTGCACGTCAACGCCAAGGACAAGGGCACCGGCAAAGAAAACAAGATCACCATCAAGGCCAACTCCGGCCTGTCTGAAGAAGAGATTCAGAAAATGGTCAAGGATGCCGAGTTGAATGCCGGCGAAGACGCCAAGAAGGTCGAACTGGTACAGGCCCGCAACCAGGCTGACGCGACGTTGCACTCGGTGCGCAAGAGCGTGGCCGAGCACGGTGAAAAGCTGGATGCCGACGAGAAAGTCAAGATCGAGAGCGCACTGAAAGACGTTGAAGAAGCGCTCAAAGGCGACGACAAGGCCGCCATCGAAGCCAAGACCGAGGTGCTGATGAAGGTCAGCCAGAAACTGGGCGAGAAGATGTATGCCGATGCGCAGGCTGCAGCGGCAGCAGCAGGGGCATCTGCTGGCCCGGAAGCAGCCGGCGCCAGCGAAGCACCCAAGTCCAAGGCTCCAGCCGATGACAACGTCGTCGACGCCGACTTCAAGGAAGTCAAGAAGTGATGTTGCCGACCGCCGAACTTTCGGCGGCAGGCACAGGCTACCCCCCAGGAAATCCAGACCGGTGGCTGAGCCACCTCGTCCGGATTGCGCCGCGCAGGAGCCCCAAGGCAAACCTTGGTGGCCCTCGCGGCGGCTTCGCTTAGAAGACCCTGGACAACTCAGGAAGTTTTGTGAGGATCCATGGCCAAACGTGATTACTACGATGTTTTGGGTGTGCCCAAGAACGGCACCGACGAAGACATCAAGAAGGCCTATCGCAAGCTGGCGATGAAGCACCACCCTGACCGCAATCAGGGGACGGACGCTAGCGCATCCGAAGCCAGGTTCAAGGAGGCCAAAGAAGCCTACGAGATGCTGTCTGAACCGGCCAAGCGCGCGGCTTACGACCAGCATGGCCACGCTGGCGTCGACCCCAACCTGGCCGGCCGCGGCGGGCCTGAAGGTTTTGGCGGCTTTGCAGAAGCCTTTGGCGACATCTTTGGCGATATCTTTGGTGGCCAGGCAGGAGGCGGTGGCCGCCGCGCCGGTGGCCAGCAGGTCTACCGCGGCAGTGACCTCAGCTACGCCATGGAGATCACGCTCGAAGAAGCCGCCTTTGGCAAAGAGTCGCAGATCCGCGTGCCGAGTTGGGAAAACTGCGACGCCTGCAGCGGCACTGGCGCCAAACCAGGCACCAGCCCCAAAACCTGCAGCACCTGCAATGGCGCCGGCAATGTGCACATGCGCCAGGGATTCTTCAGCGTCCAGCAGACCTGCCCACATTGCCGCGGCACCGGCAAGATCATCCCCGAACCCTGCACCGTCTGCAGCGGCGCAGGCAAGATCAAAAAGCAGAAGACACTGGAAGTCAAGATCCCTGCAGGCATCAACGAAGGCATGCGCATCCGCTCGGCCGGCAATGGCGAGCCGGGCACCAATGGCGGCCCTGCGGGTGATCTCTACATCGAGATCCGCGTCAAACAGCACGAGATCTTCGAGCGCGACGGCGACGACCTGCATTGCACCGTGCCGGTGGCCTTGACGACCGCCGCGCTCGGTGGATCGATCGAGGTGCCCACGCTGGGCAATCAGGCCGAGATCGAGCTGCCTGAAGGCACACAGCACGGCAAGACTTTCAGGCTGCGCGGCAAGGGCATCAAGGGGCTGCGCTCCAGCTACCCGGGTGATTTGTACTGCCACGTGGCTGTGGAAACGCCGGTCAAGCTGACGGAATTCCAGCGCAAACTGCTGAAGGAGCTGGACGAGTCCTTTCGCAAGTCGGGGGACAAACACTCGCCAACCTCCAAGGGCTGGACCGACCGCGTCAAAGACTTGTTCAAGTAGCGGCCGCATCCGGCCGATACCTTGGGGATCAAGGCCCAGGGTGTGATGGAGTTGTTCCATGTTCCGGGGTCTGCTCCCGCCCCATGAAAGTTCAGCCCCATGCTCCCTGAGCACAGCCGACCCACGCTGAGCGACGCCGCGCCCAAGCTCAGGCATGGCAACTGCCATGCTTTGGCACCTGAAGCACAGGCCACCCGATGAGTGATCCGGACCTGCATCTGGCGCGTGCGCTGCTGGTCGACAACAACCCGCTGCTGCGCAGCGTGGCGAGCGCTCAACTCAAAGCCGTGGGTGTGGGCCTGGTGACACAGGCCTCCAGAATCCGCGACGCGCGCACCCTGATCGAGCGTGAGCATTTCGACATCATCCTGTGCAACCGCGAGTTTGACGGCCTGCTCGACAACGGCCAGGACTTGCTGGACGAGTTGCGGCGCGAGAACCAGTTGCCCCCCAGCACCGTTTTCCTGATGGTCACCTCCAAGCCGACCTACCACCAGGTGATGGAGGCCGCCGAGTCTGCACTGGACGGCATTCTGCTGCGCCCCTACACCAGTGCGATGCTGTCGGACAGGCTGCTGGAGGCGCGCCGCCGCAAACGGGCGCTGTTCGAAGTCCTGGATGCGCTGGAGCAAGGGCAATCCGATCTGGCGCTGAGCCGAGCGCTGAAGCGCTTTCAGGAACAGGCGCCCTACGCCGCCTACTGCGGCCGCGTGGCGGCAGAGTTGCTGTTGCTCAGGGGGCGCCACCAGGATGCGCGCCTGCTGTTCGAGAAGCTCGCGACCGGAAGCAACCCCACTTGGGCCAGACTCGGCATGGCGCGCGCGCTGCTCGCTGCGCAACAGAACATCCCTGCACGGCGCCTGATCGAGGCCGTGCTGGCCCAAGATCCTGCCTATGCCGACGCGCACGATCTGCTGGGGCGCATTCTGGTCGAGCAATGCGAATTCGAAGCGGCATTGCTGCACTACAGGCAAGCCGCCGCGCTGACGCCGGGCTGCTTGCTGCGTCGTCAACATGCGGGTGCACTGGCCTTCTACCTGGGTCAGGCCCAGGAAGCGCTGCAAACCTTGCAAAGTGCCCTGGCTCTGGGTGCACAGTCCAAGCTCTTTGACGCATTGACGTTGCTGCTGGTGGCCTTCTTGCGCCACGATCAGCAAGACCTGGGTGGCGTCGAAGACGCTGCGCAACAATTGCGCGGGTACCAGGAACGCTTTCCGGAGTCAAAACGCCTGAGTCGATTCTGCATTGCGATTCAGATCCTGGTCGATTGGGGTAACGGTCAAGTCGGGACCGGCATCGAAGGGCTGCAGGCCTTGGCGCAAGAAGTGCTGCAAGACAACTTCGACCTCGAGGCCGCCACCATGGTGCTGATGCTGTGGGCCCGCAGCTCCGAAGACGGGCAGCAGGCTGGGCCGGAAGCTGGGCCGCAGGTGGCGCCGCAGGTGGGCGCGGAAGCACCGCAGTTGCTGACCGACCTGCAGCACCTGGCGATGCGCTTCTGTGTGTCGAAGGCCATCACCGAAGTGCTGGTGGCAGCAGCAGGGCGCAGCAATGCGCTGGTCAGCTTGATCCGGGAATGCCATGGTCGCATCTCGGCGGCTGCCGAGCAAGCCATGGATCTGGCGCTGAAAGGCGATGTTCGCGCTGCCGTCACGCAATTGACAAATGTTGGCGCACAGACCCTCAACGCCAGGCTGCTGGAATTGGCCTGCACCCTGGCCAGAAGGTATGGCAGCGACGCCGAGGAGGCTGAGAGATTGCTGCAGCCAGCCGCAGCACTGCTGCGACGCAGCTGCCGCGCACCGAATCACATCGCGGGCATCCAGCGGGCTGGACGCTCGCCTGGTGGCCTGCTGCTCAGGGGCCCACTGATGGAAAGAAAAAAAGATGTCTCAGCTGCTTGACAGCGAAGTCGTCACGCACCATGCCCTGGTTGTGGACGCCAACCCGATGTCGCGCAGCGTGCTGATGCAGCACTTGCGCAGTTTCGGCTTTGCGGTGGTCAAACAGGCCAATCGCATCGTCGATGCGCGCGACATGCTGGAGGGACGCCGCTTTGACGTCGTGGTCTGCGATTACCACTTCGATGACGGCGTCTCAGGGCAGGATCTGCTGGAAGAGTTGCGCCGGGAGCAGATGATGCCGTATTCCACGGTCTTCATCATGGTCACTGGCGAAGCCACCTACGCCAAGGTCGCCGAGGCTGCGGAAGCCGCACTGGACAGCTACCTGGTCAAGCCCTTCTCGGCCAATACCCTGTACGAGCGGGTCAAGGAAGCCAGGCAACGCAAGCGTGTGCTCAAGGACATCTTCGATGCGCTGGAAGCCAAGCAGATGGAGCGCGCCGCCCAGATGTGCATCGAGCGCTTCGAGGCCAAACAGTTGTACTGGCTGTACGCTGCGCGCATCGGTGCAGAACTACTGCTGGGCATGAAGAGAAACGCCGAGGGGAAAAAGCTCTATGACGCCGTGATCGCCGCCAAGACCGTGCCCTGGGCGCGATTGGGCGTGGCCAGGGCGCAACTCGCCGACGGGGATGTGGCGATGGCCAGACGCACCTTGGAATCGCTGCTCAGCGATCAACCCCAATACGCCGACTCGTATGACGTGATGGGCAAGGTGCAGATGGAGCAAGGCCAGCTCGTCGAGGCCATGGAGACCTACAAGACCGCCGCCACCTTGACTCCAGGCTGCATCCTGCGCTTGCAGCACTGTGGCACCTTGAGCTTCTACATGGGCGATGCAGGGGTCGCCGCCGACATGCTGGAGCGCACCTGGTCGATGGGCCACAAGTCGCGCCTGTTCGATGTCTTGTCGATGGTGCTGCTGGCCTTTCTGCGCTTTGACGCGGCAGACAGCAAAGGATTGTCACTGGCCAACGACACCTTGAGGCGCTTTTCGGAAACTTATCGGCATTCGCTGCGTCTGCGACGCATGGCTCAGCTGGGCGAAATGCTGATGTTGTTGCATGAGCGCAAGGCCTCTGCAGCCATCGAGCGCGCCAGAGAAGCCTTCAAGGAAATGCAGGCGCCAGAATTTGAGATGGAGGCCGCCACCAACACCTTGTCGCTGTGGTCCAGACTGCTCCGCTTTGGCGTGGACGAAGCCGAATTCAAATCCGTGGTGGTGGCGCTGACGCGGCGTTTTTCGGTCTCCAAAGCGACCATGGAAGTGCTGGCCGCCTCGGTGCGCAGCCACGAAGCGGCGCCGTCCTGGGTGCGCGAAAGCCATGCCGATGTGATGAAGCTGGCCGAGCAAGCGATGAACCACGCAGTGGCCGGTCAGCCCAGGGACGCCGTCACCACCTTGCTGTCCCACGGCGAAGAGACCGGCAACGCCAAGCTGATCGAGATGGCCGGCCTGGTGGCGCAACGGCACCGCGACCGCATCGACGGCATCGAGGCCATCCTGGACCGCGCCAGCAACCTGTCCAAACGCTTTTGCTCGCCCACGTCGCACATCGCAGGCGTGCGGCGCAGCAACCGCTCGGCCGGCGGCATGGTGTTGAGGGTGGCTTCGAACAAACCGCCAGCCGGCAAGGCAGCCTCGGAGCCGATCAAAGCAACTCAGCCCGCCGCCACATCGGCGCAGGCCGCTTGAAGCCACTCGAACCCAGCGCCACCCGCTGCTGATCCAGTCTCTGCCTGGCGCAGCCACAAGGGCTTCGTTGCGCAAGACAGCAGGGCTCAGTATTCGTTGCCGGCCTCTGCGGCCAGATTCTCAAAGCGCGTCAACGGCTTCAGGAAGGCCAGCCTCACCGTGCCCACCGGACCATTTCGCTGCTTGGCAACGATGATCTCGGAAACGCCCGCTTCCTTGCTGTCCTTGTTGTAGTAGTCGTCACGGTAGATGAACATGATGATGTCGGCGTCTTGCTCGATGGCGCCCGATTCGCGCAGATCACTCATCATCGGCCGCTTGTCGGGGCGACTTTCGACACTGCGGTTGAGCTGAGACAGCGCCATCACAGGGCATTGCAGCTCTTTGGCCAGCGCTTTCAGGCCGCGCGAGATCTCGCCCAGCTCGGTGGCCCGGTTCTCGTCATTGCCGCCGCTGCCGCTCATCAGCTGCAGATAGTCGACCACGATCAGCCCAAGGGTGCCGAACTGGCGGGCCATGCGCCTGGCGCGCGCGCGCAACTCTGCCACCGTCAAAGCGGCAGTCTCGTCGATGAACAACTGCACCTTGCCCAGGCGCTCCACGGCCTCTGTCAGGCGGCTCCACTCATCGCCTTCGAGCTTGCCGGTGCGCAGGTGCTGCTGGTTGATCCGGCCCACCGAGCCGACCATGCGCAGGGCCAGTTGCGATGCCCCCATCTCCATCGAAAAAACCAGCACAGGCAGCTCTTCCTTCATCGCCACATGCTCGGCAATGTTCAGCGCAAAAGCCGTCTTGCCCATCGAAGGGCGCGCCGCCAGCACCAGCAAGTCGCCCTTTTGCAAACCCGCAGTCATGTTGTCCAGCGTGAAGTAGCCGGTGCGCACGCCCGTGACGTCGTCACCGCCACTCTCTGACAACTCGTTGACACGGTCCAGCAGCGCCACCACCAGGCTGTCCATGCCGATGAAACCCTGCTTCTGGCGCGAACCTTCTTCGCCAATCTTCAGGATCTTGCTTTCAGCGTCGTCCAGGATCTGCGAGACCGCCCTGCCCTCGCGGTTGAAAGCGGTGGTGGCAATCTCATCACTGGCCGCGATCAGCTTGCGCAGGATGGCACGCTCACGCACGATCTCGGCATAGCGCCGCATGTTCACAGCACTGGGCACACTCTGCGCCAGTGCGTTCAGATAGGCCAACCCGCCGGCGTCATCGGCCTTGCCGATGCTCTGCAGCTGCTCAAACACCGTGATCACATCAGCCGGGCGGCTGTGTTGCACCAGTGCAGCCACGGCGCCAAAGATCAGCCGGTGTTCATAGCGATAGAAGTCACTGTCGCCCAGCAGCTCTGCGGCCCGATCCCACGCCAGGTTGTCCAGCAGCAAGCCCCCCAGCACACTTTGTTCGGCCTCCACCGAATGCGGGGGCACCCGAAGACGGGCGACTTCCTCATCACGCTGGCCAGCGCTGTCACGGGGGTCAAACAAGGTATTCATGGCATCTCTTGGCATCTCAGGACATCTCACATCTCATTGCATCGACGGGGACAGGGGGCATCGCGGAGAACATGAAGCCGGCAGTCGGCCGCGCTCGCAGGAGCCTTGAAGCGTTCAACTGCCGTCTTGAAGCTGAACCTTAGCAACTTGTGTTGCCAAGTCAAAGCACAAGGCTGTGGATATCTCGCCCGAGTGTCGTCAAGTCTGAGCTCAGGTCTGTGCTCAAGTCTGTGGACATCGTGTGGGCGATCTGTGTACCACAGCGACACCCGCAATCAAATTCGGGCCCAACACAACGGACAAAGCCGGCAGCAGCCGGCTTTGGGAGCTTGGCCAAGGGTCGAGCCCCTGCCAGCGCAGCAGCCGAAGCCGGCCGCCGCTTCAATCGACCTGCGGCACCACCTGCACGACCACATCGACGCTGACGTCGCTGTGGGCAGCCACCGACACGGTGTACTCGCCGACCGTCTTCAAAGGACCATCGGGCATGCGCACCTGGGACTTGACGACCGTCATGCCCAGCTTGCCCAGGGCCTCGGCCACATCGGCGTTGGTGACAGAGCCGAACAGGCGGCCGTCGACACCCGCCTTCTGGGCGATGCGAACGGTCTTGCCGCTCATCTGCTCGGCCAGTGCCTGCGCTGCCGCGAGTTTGGCAGCCGCAGTTTTTTCGAGCTCGACGCGGCGGGCTTCGAATTCCTTCAGTGCAGACTCGGTGGCGCGACGCGCCATCTTGCCCGGGATCAGGAAGTTGCGCGCATAACCCGGCTTGACGTTGACGACGTCGCCCAGGTCACCGAGCTTGCCGATTTTTTCAAGAAGAATGACTTGCATGGCTTGCTCCTCAGACCTTGTGCTGGTCAGAGTAAGGCAGCAGCGCCAGGAAGCGTGCACGCTTGATGGCGGTGGTCAGCTGCCGCTGATAAAAGGCCCGCGTGCCGGTCAGCCGGGCGGGCGTGATCTTGCCGTTGTCGCCGATGAAATCACGCAAAACGTCGATCTCTTTGTAGTCGATCTCTTCGACGTTGGCAACTGTGAAGCGGCAAAAGCGCTTACGACGGAACAGCAACGACTGGTTGTTGCGCTTGGGACGCTTGTCCTTGGAAAAACGTCCTTTACCACGGGGTGGGGGCATCAAAAGCTCCTACGGTGAATGGGTTGGTATGAGAAGGTCCTCGGCGGCCAAAAGCTCGAACGAGGTGATGTGGAACAGCAGGCCGCGGCCATTGCGTGTGCGGGTGATGAAGCCAGAAAAAAGTCCAGAACTGCCCAGTGCCAGTGGTGCCAATGTCGAACTGACAGTGCCAATGGCGACTGCCTTGATCTCCATCGACACTTTGCGTGCCTGCCCGTCTTCTTGCACCACGGACTCGTGCTTGAGGCTCAAGTCCAGCGCAGGCAAACCTGCAGGGGTATATCGCAACGCAGAACGCTCAGCCAGGATGCCTTGCAACAGCAGACGGTTCAATCAACCGCCTTCGAGTCAACGACTTGACAGCATCTTCGGGCCATGGCGCCGGCTGTCGGGCACTGGCACAAACTGGCTTCAGGCCGAGGCCTCCTGACGCTCTTTGCGGGCCTCTTCACGCTCGACGGCCTTCATCATGATGGAAGGCACGGTGTCAGCTTTGGGGCGCGCAACCGTCAGGTGGCGCAACACCGCGTCGTTGAACCTGAAGCCGGTTTCCAACTCGTTCAAGGTTTCGGTGCTGCATTCGATGTTGAGGCACAGGTAATGGGCTTTGACCAGTTTCAGGATCATGTAAGCCAGCTGACGCCGCCCCCAGTCCTCCACACGGTGCACCTTGCCGCCAGCGGCGGTGACCAAGCCCTTGTAACGCTCCAGCATGGCCGGAACCTGTTCGCTTTGATCCGGATGGATCAGCAGAACGATCTCATAGTGACGCATGAATACTCCTTATGGATTCCGGCTGCTGGCGCTTTTGGCCAGTGGCACAGGGGTGGAAGCTGCCCCGATGCGTCAACATGACGGGTGCAGCAAGGAAAGCCCGCGAGTCTAACACGTGGGGTTTGCCAGGCTCCATTGCGCAGGCTCCCTTACCCAGGCGTCGGCTCTGCGCTGAGGTGCTGCCCGCATCAACCTTTGGCCAAACGCTGCCAGGTTTCAGCCACGGAATCCGGGTTCAGCGAGATCGACACGATGCCTTCCTTGGCCAGCCAGTCGGCAAAGTCGGGATGGTCGCTGGGCCCTTGGCCGCAAATGCCGATGTACTTGCCGGTCGCCCTGCAGGCAGTGATGGCGCGCGAGATCAAGGCCTTGACGGCGGGGTCACGCTCGTCAAAGTCCTGCGCCAACTGCGCGATGCCTGAGTCGCGGTCCAGCCCCAGCGTGAGCTGGGTCAGGTCGTTGCTGCCGATCGACATGCCATCGAAGTGCTCCAAAAACTGCTCGGCCAGGATCGCGTTGCTGGGCACTTCACACATCATGATCACACGCAGGCCGTCGACACCGCGCTGCAGCCCGCGCTCGGCCAGCATGCGTGTCACCGTTGCCGCTTGCGGCACGGTGCGCACAAATGGCACCATGATCTCGACGTTGCTGTAGCCCATCTCGTTGCGCACCCGGCGCAGCGCTTCGCATTCCATCGCAAAGGCGTCGCTGAATTCGCCGCTGATGTAACGGCTGGCGCCCCTGAAACCGAGCATCGGGTTCTCTTCATCCGGCTCGTAACGGGTGCCGCCAATCAGCTTGCGGTATTCGTTGCTCTTGAAGTCGGACAAGCGCACGATGACCGGCTTCGGCCAGAAAGCCGCTGCGATGGTGGCCACGCCTTCGACGATCTTGTCGACGTAGAAGTTTCGCGGCGAAGCATGGCCGCGCGCCACGGATTCGACCGCCTTTTTCAGATCGCTTTCGACATTGGGATAGTCCAGGATCGCCTTCGGGTGCACTCCGATGTTGTTGTTGATGATGAACTCCAGGCGCGCCAGGCCGACCCCCGAGTTGGGCATCTGCGCAAAGTCGAAGGCCAGCTGCGGGTTACCCACGTTCATCATGATCTTGATCGGGCAGTACGGCATCTCGGTGCGCACGATGTCCTCGACCTCGGTCTCGAGCAGGCCATCGTAGACATAGCCGGTGTCACCCTCGGCGCAAGACACCGTCACCAGTGCGCCTGCAGCCAGTTTGTCGGTGGCGTGGCCGCAGCCCACCACGGCAGGGATGCCCAGCTCGCGCGCGATGATCGCGGCATGGCAGGTGCGGCCGCCACGGTTGGTGACGATGGCGCTGGCGCGCTTCATCACCGGCTCCCAGTTCGGGTCGGTCATGTCGGTGACGAGCACATCACCCGGCTGCACCTGATCCATCTCGGCCGGGCTCTTGACCAGGCGCACCGGACCGGTGCCGATCTTCTGGCCGATCGCCCGGCCCTCGGTCAGCACCAGGTTTTTGCTGCGGTCACCCATGATGCGAAAGCGTTGCTCGGCACGACCGCCAGACTGACTCTTGACGGTTTCAGGCCGCGCCTGCAGGATGTAGATCTGGCCGTCGACCCCGTCCTTGCCCCACTCGATGTCCATCGCGCGGCCGTAGTGCTTTTCGATGATCACCGCATAACGTGCCAGTTCGATCACCTCGGCGTCGGTCAAAGAGTAGCGGTTGCGCTGCTCTGTGGGGGTATCGATGACGGTCACCAGATGACCATGCTCTGCCCTGGCCTGCGGCGTGGCGAATTCCATGCGCTGCAGCTTGCTGCCCAGCACACGCCGGATGACGGGGAACTTGCCCATCGCCAGCATCGGCTTGTGCACATAAAACTCGTCGGGGTTGACCGAACCCTGCACCACGGTTTCACCCAGCCCGTAGCTGGAGGTCACGAACACCACATCCGGGAAACCCGACTCG
>JBBQIB010000014.1:0-35492 GCA_038324515.1 Burkholderiales bacterium | reverse complement strand
GCAAACCAACGCCGCGGGTCAGGTGGTCCTCAAGCTCAAGATCCCCTGGCGTGACGGCACCACGCACCTGGTGATGTCGCCGCTGGAGTTCATGCAGCGGCTGGCTGCGCTGGTGCCCAGACCGAGGCTGCACCTGATTCGTTTGGTGTCCGCGTAACTTCGCTTCGCGAAGTGAGCGGACCCCCGCTGCGCGAACCACGGTGTGCTGGCGCCCAACGCCAAGCTGCGCGCGTGGGTGGTGTCGCAGGAACCCGAACCGCCCGCGAAAGACGCACCGCCCGCCGCGTGCGAGGCGACCTGTGCGGGGTGGCACAGGGCAGCTGCAGGACAGCAAAATCAGGTCACAGGTCAGTCAAATTCGGCTCAGGAGGCGTGTTCAAACGGCGCGCCAGCGGGCTGGTGGGTAGTGGTGCTGCCGATGAAGCCGGCAGCGCCAGTGAGGAGGATTTTCATGGCTTGAATTTCCCCATGGCCGAGTTGAAGCAAACCCGCTCTTAGGCCAGTCAAACCGTGTACGCCGGGCGCTGCGCGCAACTATTTACGCCCGCAGGAGGGGCGCTAAGCACGAAACCGCGCTGGCTTCAGTGCGTGGCCGTGTGCTGCCTGCCGTGCAGCGCCAGCACAGCATCGACCACGGCGCGGCTGAGGGCATCGCGCTGCTGCGGGTCTTGCAGGCGCGCTTGGTCTGCCGCGCCCAAGCCAGCGCCATCACCGCCCAGCAGCGCCACCGGCACCAAAGCGGGGCCCAGGCTGGCGTCGTCGAACAAGGCGCCCCAGGCATCCGGCGCCAATTCTGTGGCCTGCAAGAAGCCGGCGCACCAGTCTTCAGCGTCTACCCATTCGCCGGTGTCGCTTTGCTCGCTTTCAGCGATGCTGAACACCGGCTGCCAGGCTTCAGGTGGGCCCGCCAACTGGCGCTGGATGTCGCGCAGATGGCGCAGCGCCAAAAAGGCCGCACGCTTGCGCTGCCTCTGGCTGGCAAAGGGTGCGGCGGGCGTGGTTTGGCCGTCGCCGCCCCACACCTGGGGCAGCCAGTGGGCGGTCTTCAAGCTGGCCAGCACGGGTGGGCCGACCAGCAAGGCAGTCAAATAACCGTCCAGCGCTTCAATGTTCATCACCGCGTCGCCAGGCAAGGCGTGCAGCAGTTCGTCCAATGCTTCGAGTTCGCTGTCGTCCAGCGGTGGCGTGTCTAGCTGCGGGTCGTATTGCGGATAGTCCAAGGGGTGGGCAGGTGGAGTGAAATTGAACGGCGCGAAGCGGTGTGAAGCGGTATGAAGCTGCATGAACTGGCAAGAATCGCCAGCGGTTCAGATATCAGCGTGCACTGCCGGGGGCTGGATCAGGTCGCTGGCAGGAGTGACAGAAACGGGCGCTCAGCATAGTGCTTTTCAGCGTCCCATGGGGTCATTGGGGCGGCTACAAAATGAGGGTATGAATCAAGCCGTCGTATTCACTTGCTTGACGTCGTTCACCACTCTGGCGTTCAACGTCGCCGCCCAGGACGGCCCGCCCCAGCGCGTGCTGCCGCTGTGGGAAATTGGTGTGGGCGGCGTCACGGGTTCGCAGCAGGCCTATCCGGGCGCAGACCAGCAGACCACGCGCACGCTGGTGCTGCCCTACGCCATCTACCGTGGCCGCGTGCTGCGCAGTGACAGCGGCTCGGTGGGTCTGCGCGCGGTGCGCACGCCGCGTTTCGAGTTCGACCTGGGTTTGGCGGGGTCACTGGGCTCCAGTTCGTCGCGCATCAATGCGCGGCGCGGCATGGCCGACCTGGGCACGTTGATTGAAGCAGGCCCGCGCATACGCTGGGCCCTGACCGACCCCGCACCGACCGACGGTTCTGGCCGCTGGCGGCTGGACTTGCCTTTGCGCGCGGTTTTCGACATCAGCGACGGCTTTGCGAACCGTGGTGTCGCGTTCGAGCCACGCGTGACTTACGAAACCCGGCTTCAGGGCTGGGGCGTGTCGGTCAGCGGCGGCGCCATCGTCGGCAGCAGCAAGCTGGCAGATACCTTTTACGGCGTGGCGCCGCAGTTCGCCACCGCCGACCGGCCAGCCTACACCGCGCGCAGCGGTTTGATCGCCTGGCGCGCTTCGACCACCGTGTCGCGAGCCATCATGCCCGGCCTGCGCGGCTTTGCCACGCTGCGCATGGACACTGTGGCCGGTGCCGCCAATGAAGACAGCCCGCTGGTGCGTCAGCGCAACGGCTGGTCGGCAGGCCTGGGGCTGGCGTACACCTTCAAGACATCGACGCGACCGGCGGTGGACTGAAGCTCTTCAACTGCCCGGAACCTCAGATCAGATCAGCGCGCACCTGGGTCTGCAAGCCAGAGCGCCGCCGCGTGCGCCAGTTCCAGTCAAAACGTTTCAGGCGGCCCGGTGCCAAGGGCCGCGGGATCGGCTGCGCCAGAGCCTCTCAGAGCCGAGGTTTGGGGCCCGATCGCCCGGGACAACCCGCAGACGATCACCACGGATGACGCTCTTTTGGGCTGCAGTCGACCCTCAACAGGCCGGTGCCGAACCCAAGGACCGCATCAGTGGGTGTTCAAGAGCCCTGCCGGGGGGCCTTTGGGAGAAAGAAATGCGTTTGAACAAGGAAGGTGGTCATGAGATGCCCTTTCGTTGAATGGCGGTAATGTGAGGGGGGCAGGATCGCCCTTACCTCATTCAACGAATTTCGCAGGCACCCACTATCAAATGAATTTTCAACGCCGGGCTGCAGAACGACCTCGTGTCGCCCCCAGGCAAGGCCCTAAATGTCCTGGGCAGCAGCCTCCACCACCATCTGCACCCGCTGCCGGCCTTGCCACTCATCCAGGTTCAGCCGGTAGGCCAGCCGCAACTGGTCGGGCAGCGGCTCAGTGTGGCCGAACCAGATCGCGTCGCGCTCGTGGCCTTCGTGCTTCAAACGCAATTTGAGGTGCTTGCCCCCCACCAGACGCTGCTGCAGCACCTGCACCTCGTCGCAGAACACCGGGGCCTCAAAGCCCTGGCCCCAGACCTGCGCGTCCAGCAAAGCCACCGTGGCCGGGGTGAACCACTGCGCGCTCAGCGGGCCGTCGGTGCGCAGGCTGCGTTGCAGCGTGGCGGCGTCCAGCCACTCTTCTGCCACCACACGTAAAGCCTGAGCAAATCTCTGCACCGCTTCCTGCGCCGTAGCCAGTGGGGCCATGCCCGTGCCCGTGCCCGGGCCCATGCCGATGCCGATGCCCATCCCCTTCGCGCCGTCCAAACTGCCTGGATCGACAGGCGCGATGGCTGCCAACGTGCAGCCCGCCGCCATCGCATGGCCACCAAAGCGCTGCAGCAGTCCAGGCTCGCGTTTGGCCACCAGGTCCAGCGCGTCGCGCAGATGAAAACCCACGATGCTGCGGCCCGAGCCCTTGAGCTGGCCGTCGGCCCCGCGCGCAAACACGAAAGTCGGCCGGTGCAGGCGGTCTTTGACGCGGCCAGCCACGATGCCCACCACACCTTCGTGAAAACTCTCGTCAAACAGCACACAGGCCGCCGGGGTGGCAGCTTCGGTGTCGTCCAGGCTTTTGACGGTGGCTTCGGCCAGATCGCGCATGCCCTGCTCGACCTCGCGCCGCTCGCGGTTGATGGTATCTAGCTGGGTGGCCAGTTCGGTGGCACGCGCCAGGTCGTCAGTCAACAGGCATTCGATGCCCAGCGTCATGTCGGCCAGGCGGCCAGCGGCGTTGATGCGCGGGCCCAGCGCAAAGCCGAAGTCAAAACCCGCAGCCCGCGCCGGGTCGCGCCCAGCAACCGCAAACAAAGCTTGCAAGCCGGGCTGCAAACGGCCGCTGCGGATGCGCTTGAGTCCCTGCGCCACCAGGCGCCGGTTGTTGGCATCGAGCTTGACCACATCAGCCACGGTGCCCAAAGCCACCAGATCGAGCAGCGCATCCAGCCGCGGCTGCTGGGCAGCCTCAAAGGCGCCGCGGCTGCGCAACTCGGCACGGGTGGCCAGCAGCACATAAAACATCACGCCCACGCCAGCCAGCGCTTTGCTCTCGAACGCGCAATCGGGCTGGTTGGGGTTGACGATGACGTTGGCTTGCGGCAGCGTCACCTGGCCATCGACCAGCGCTGGCAAATGGTGGTCGGTGACCAGCACCTGCAGGCCGAGGGCCCTGGCATGCGCCACACCCGCGTGGCTGGCAATGCCGTTGTCCACGGTCAGCAGCAGATCCGGCGGCCGGGTGCCGGCCGAGGTAAGGGCCAAGTCGACGATGGCAGGGGTCAGGCCATAGCCGTGCACAGCGCGGTCTGGCACTACATAGCCCAAGTCTTCGGCCCTGGCGCCCAGCAGGCCCAGACCGCGCAGCGCCACGGCGCAGGCGGTGGCGCCGTCGCAGTCGTAATCGGCCACCACACAGACCTTCAAGTGCTGCTGGATCGCGTCGGCCAGCAAGCTGCCGGCGGCTTGGGCGCCGAGCAGCGTGTCAGGTGGCAGCAGGCGCGCCACGCCATCGTCCAGCTCTTGCGCCTGGCGCACACCGCGCGATGCCAGCAGGCGGGCCAGCAAAGGGTGCACACCGGCTTGCTCGAGCGCATAGGTGATGCGCGGTGGCACCGCTCGCTGCAACAGCGTCGGGGCGTTCATGTCAGGCCGCTCACAGGGGCTCCAGCGTCGTCCACAGCGGGGCGGGGCTGAAACTGCCGCGCAGACGCTGCCACAGGCTTTGCGGCTGTGCGGCCAGCGTCAGGCTGGCGCGTTCGCCGCACAGGCTCAGGCGCATGGGTGCGCTGTCAGCGCTTGCTTTGGCGTGGCCTTGCTCGATCTGGCCCAGCATCTGAAGCAGCGGCCCTTCGTCCAGGCTGTGCCAGGCCTTGACCCAGGCCGGCCAGTTTTCAGCCAACGCGTGGCTGCGCAGGCGATCGTCCAGCACGGGCAGTGAGGTGGACGCAGGCAAGGTCGCGGGCGAAGCTGTGCCATCAGCCGCTCCTGTGGGGCCATGGGGGCCAGGCGCCGCAGGCAAAACACCGCAGTCGCTGAGCCAGAACGAGTTGACCGGCAGCAGGCCTTTGGATTCACGCGCGTCGTTGATGGGGTGCGTGTGCAACAGCATCTGTACCTCGCTTTGCAGCCTGCGGATCAAGCCGGTGTGGCCCAGAAAGCGATCGACATTGCGGCCGATCACGCGGTCCAGCGAAGCGCAGCGTTGATCGGCCAGGCAGGCATGGCTGGCATACCAGCGCAGGGCTGTGGCCCAGTGCAGCTCAAACCCTTCGCTGGTGAAAAGTGGCGCCACGGCATCAAAGATCGCGTGCGAGGCGGCTTCGTCCAGCATCAACTGCGCCGGGTCGAGCAGACTGACCTGGTCGGTGCCCACATGCCAGTGCACGGGGCTGAGCAAACCCCAGGCGTGCTGGCCCACGTGCAGCCCATCGGCGGCTGCCTGCTGCGCTGCCAGCGGCAAGCCGCCGTCGATCTGCGGCCAGCCCATCGCAGCGGCCCACACCCGCTCGTGCGGCGGCGACAGGCTCCAGACATCGGCTTCGTCAAGCTCAGTCCGCACCAGGCGCGACAACAGTTTTTGCAGGTTGGGCAACTGCAACGCGGCCGCCGCCTGCCGGCCGGCATCCGAAATGGGACTGGCAAAAGAAACCAACAGATGCATGCGGGGATTATCCGGGTCGCCAGCCGCAGGTCGGTTCGGGGTCTTGCCTCGTTGAGCTTGCGGCTGTGCTTGTGGCTGAGCTGATACCGCCTGGAACCTCGCCTGACCCCCGCCTGACCCCCGCCTGACCCGTTAGCATCGGCCGTCCCGTGAAAAACCTGCCCGTCCCTGCCGCCATCCCGCCTGCCACCTCTGGCAACTGGTTCGACCGCTTCGAAACCCACATCGGCTGGCGCTACACCCGCGCCGGGCGCGGCGGGCGGCAAAACCGCTTCATCTCGTTCATCAGCGGCATCTCGATCCTCGGCATCGCTCTCGGCGTGGCGGCCTTGATCACCGTGCTGAGTGTGATGAACGGCTTTCAGAAAGAGGTCCGCGACCGCATGCTGGCCGTGATCTCGCATGTGGAAGTGCTGGAGCGCAACGGCGAAGCCCTGCCCGACTGGCAGGCCACCGCAGCCGCCGCGCTGCAAAACCCCGAGGTGCAGGCCGCCGCACCCTTTGTTGCCACGCAAGCTTTGGTGGGCCTGGGCGACACGCTGCAAGGCGCCGTGGTCCGCGGCATCGACCCGGCGCAGGAAGCCGGCGTCACCGCCCTGGCGCAGCAGCAACAGCCGCTTTTAGCGCAACTGCAGCCAGGCGCCTGGAACGTGGTGCTGGGGGCAGAGTTGGCGCGCCTGATCGGCGCCCGGCTGGGCGACAAGGTGACGCTGGTGTCGCCCAGCGGCCAGCTCACGCCGGCGGGTGTGGTGCCGCGGTTGAAGCAGTTCACGCTGGTGGGTTTTTTTGAGTCGGGGCACTACGAGTACGACGCATCGCTGGCGCTGGTGCATCTGGATGACGCTGCCAGGCTGTTCCGCACCGCCGGCCCCACGGGCGTGCAATTGCGGCTGCGCGACGCGCAAGTCGCGCGCACGGTGGGCGAGCAACTTCAACAAAGCTTGGGGCCAACCGTCGAGGTGCGCGACTGGACCCGCACGCACCGCAACTGGTTTGACGCCGTGCAGATCGAAAAACGCCTGATGGCCGTGATCCTGACGCTGATCGTGGCGGTGGCAGCCTTCAACCTGGTCAGCACGCTGGTGATGACGGTGACCGACAAGCGCGCCGACATCGCGATCCTGCGCACCTTGGGCGCCAGCCCGCAGTCAATCATGGGCATCTTCATGGTCCAGGGTGCGGCCGCTGGCATCTTGGGTACGGTGGGCGGCACCTTGTTGGGTCTGGCCTTGGCCTTCAACATCGACACCCTCGTGCCGGCGATAGAAAAGCTGCTGGGTGTGGCTTTTCTACCCGGCAATATCTACGTTATCAGCCGCATGCCCAGCGAGCCCTTGGCCGCCGACATCGTGCCCATCGTGGGGGTGGCACTGGTGCTGGCCTTTGTGGCCACGCTGTACCCCAGTTGGCGTGCCAGCCGCGTCAATCCTGCGCAGGCGCTGCGTCATGGTTGACATGCAAGCGCTCCTTACTCCGGGGCGCTGCCCCGCATCATGAAACCGGGTGCCGTGCTGGCCGCTTTTGATTTGCACAAGAGGTACCGCGAAGGGCGCGGTGCCGATGCGCTGGACGTGAACGTGCTGCGTGGCGTCAACCTGCAGGTGCAGCGCGGCCAGACCTGGGCCGTGGTGGGCGCCTCTGGCTCGGGCAAAAGCACCTTGCTGCACCTGCTGGGTGGCCTGGATGCGCCCAGCTCAGGCCGCGTGGAGCTGATGGGCCAGGATCTGGCCCAGCTGGGCGCGGCAGAACAAGGGCGCTGGCGCAATCAGCACCTGGGCTTTGTCTACCAATTCCACCACTTGCTGCCTGAATTCAACGCGCTGGACAACGTGGCGATGCCGCTGCGCATCCGTCGCCAGCCGCTGGCGCAGGCACGCGCCGCCGCTGCCGAGATGCTGGCGCGGGTAGGCCTGGGGCCACGCCAAACTCATCACCCGGCGCAGCTCTCTGGCGGCGAGCGCCAGCGCGTGGCCATCGCCCGTGCGCTCGTCACTCGCCCGGCCTGCGTGCTGGCCGACGAGCCCACTGGCAACCTGGACCGCGCCACGGCGGACTCGGTCTTTGCGTTGATGCTGGACTTGGCCAAGGCGGACGGCACGGCTTTTGTGCTGGTCACCCACGACCAGAGCCTGGCAGCACGCTGCGACCAGCGGCTGCAGCTTGACCAATGAGTCGACCCACGACTGGCCAGTCCACGGGTCAAACGACGGGTCCCGCGTCAGCACCGATGAACAGCCCCGCCCCACCAAAAGCGCCATCGCGCTGGGCCACGTCGCTGCCCTACGAGTGGCAGATCGGCTGGCGCCATGTGCGGGGTGCAGGAGGCGGAGGCAACCGCTTCATCGCCTTCATTTCGCGGGTATCGATGCTGGGCATCGCCCTGGGCGTGGCGGCGCTGATCGTGGTGCTGTCGGTGGTCAACGGCTTTCAGGTCGAGGTGCGCGATCGCATGCTGGGGCTGGTGCCACACATCAGCCTGAGCCTGCGCCAGGCGCAGGCCGCTCAACTGCCCGAGTTGCAGACGCTGCTGAGCACGCAGCCAGAAATCAAAGGCGTGGCCCCTGCTGTCGTCGGCCAGGCGCTGCTGGGGCGTGGTGAAGCGCTGCGCGGCGTGGCTCTGCGCGGCATCGACCCCAGGCTGGAGCCCCAGGTCAGCCCACTGGTGCAGAAGATGGACCCGGCGCTGCTGAACAAGCTGCAGGCAGGCGCTTTTCAGGTCATCCTGGGCCAGTCGCTGGCGCAGGACTTGAAGCTCCAGACGGGTGACTCGGTGGTGCTGGTGCAGCCCGGCCAAACTGGATCAAGCGGCTCAGGAGGATCAGGCAGCCCCCGCATGACCCCGCTGCAAGTGGCAGGCACCTTCTCTGCCGGCCACTTCGAATATGACAACGGTTTGGCGCTGCTGCACATCACGGATGCCGCTGCCGTGCTGGGCACCGGTGGGCCCAACACGTTGCACTTGCAGTTGCACGACCCGCTGCAGGCGCCCTCATTGGCCCGGCAGTTGCAAACCGAACTGGGCTTTGACACCACGGTGCGCGACTGGACGCAAGTCAACCGCACCTGGTTCGAATCGGTGCAATTGCAGCGCCGCATGCTGGCGCTGATCCTGACGCTGATCGTCGCGGTGGCGGCCTTCAACCTGGTCAGCACACTGGTGATGACGGTGACCGACAAACGTGGCGAGATCGCGATCCTGCGCACGCTGGGTGCCAGCCCGCGCTCGGTGATGGGCATCTTTGTCTGCCAGGGGCTGCTGGCCGGGCTGGCGGGCACCGCAGGCGGCGTGGCGCTGGGCCTGTTGATTGCCCACAACCTGGACGTGCTGGTGCCGGCGCTGGAGCGCGCCCTGGGCACCCGCTTCCTGGCCCCCAGCGTGTACCTGATCGACCACCTGCCCAGCCTGCCGCTGGCCAGCGACGTGTTGCCGGTGGCCGGCGTCTCGCTGCTGCTGTCGCTGCTGGCCACGCTCTACCCCAGCTGGCGCGCCAGCCGGTTGCAGCCGGCGCAGGCGCTGCGCGACGAATGAGCGTCGCAAAGCACACCCTGTTGGGGCAACTCTCCAGTCCACCGGCTGCTTGTTACCTACAATGCTGCAGTGCATCAACTTCTGAACGCCGACCTCCACAGCCACAGCAATCTGTCTGATGGCACCCTGAGCCCCGAGGCGCTGGCGCAGCGCGCTCACGCCTGCGGGGTGGAACTGTGGGCTCTGACCGATCACGACGAGCTGGCTGGCCAAGCGCGCGCCCAGGCCGCAGCGCTTGAGCTGGGCATGGGCTACCTCAACGGCACCGAGATATCGGTCAGCTTTGCCGGCCAGACGGTGCACATCGTCGGCCTGGGTTTCGATGCGCAAGACAGCGCGCTGCAGCAGGGCCTGGCGCGCACGCGTGCTGGACGACTGGAGCGCGCACACGCCATGGCGCATGGCCTGGCCAAAGTCGGCATAGAGGGCGCTTTTGAAGGGGCGCAGCGCTATGTGCGCAACCCGGATCTGATCGCCCGCACGCACTTTGCGCGCTTTTTGGTCGACAGCGGCGTCTGCAGCGACATGGGTGCGGTGTTCAGGCGCTATCTGACCGAAGGCCATCCCGGCTACGTGCCGCACCAATGGGCACGGCTGGGCGACGCAGTGTCGTGGATCACGCAGGCTGGCGGTGTGGCCGTGATTGCGCATCCAGCGCGCTACAAGTTTTCGCCTTCGGCCGAGTACGCACTGTTCACCGAGTTCATCGCGCATGGCGGCCAGGGTGTGGAAGTGATGACCGGCAGCCACAGCCACAGCGAGCAGCTGCGCTATGCCGAGACGGCGCTGGAGTTCGATTTGCTGGCCTCGCGCGGCAGCGATTTCCACGACCCGGTGGAAAGCCGCAGCGATCTGGGCAGCCTGCCCGACCTGCCCGGCAAACTGCGCCCGGTGTGGCTGGCACTGGCCGACAAAGTGGCGTGGCCCGCTGCAACCGCCGCCGCCGGCACGGCGAGCCCGAGCAGAAGCCCGGCACCCACCTCTGTTCGCGCAGCCACGGCTGCCTGAGAGGCCCCGCAACCGAATCCAATGGACTCGTCAGGTCGTAGGGGCAGCAGCTTAAAATCAGCACACCGTAAAAACCCGAACTGGGGTTATACTCGTGGGCTGGCCTTGGCGACAAGGCCATTCGTTCATCCCCTTCGACCACCCCGTAGAAGGGTTTCGGGCAACAGCCAAGCACGCTTCCTGGAACTTTCAGGAAGCAAGCGACGCGCTGAAACTCCGGGACCTGTCCGCAGCACCTCTTGACGTGTTGTGCGCAACTTTTCCAGGTCGGCGGCGATGCCGTCGCTGGTTTTTAGTTGCAGCGCACTGATGTCCCGGCTTGATGCACGGGACGCAACAGCGAGCCGGACACCCCCTGCGACTTCACCCCGCGTGGCCCACCGAGGCCGCGCAGGGGCACTCAAGCGTGCTGAGCCCTGGGGCCGACTACGCTTGCGTTGCCCCGTGCAGTAACCGAAAGAACGACATGAGTTTTGATTCACTGGGTCTCCATGAAGCCCTGAGCCGCGCCCTGAGCGCTGCCGACTACACCGAGCCGACTTCGGTCCAGGCCGAGGCCATTCCTGCCGGTCTGGCGGGGCGCGACCTGATGGTCAGCAGCCGCACTGGCAGCGGCAAGACGGCCAGCTTCATGCTGCCGGCCTTGACGCTGGTGCTCAAAGCGCGTGAAGCGCAGCGGCTGGCCAGACAGCAGTCGGCAGGGCAAGCTGCTGCAGGGCAAGGTGCTGCAGGGCCGGATGCCCCAGGGCCGCAAGCTGAGGACGGGCAAGGGCGCAAGTTTGACCGCAAGCCTGGGGGCAGACCTGGGCGCGACACCCGAGACGACCGGCCCCGCAGCTACGCCAAGCCCACCGGCCCACGCGTGCTGGTGCTGTGCCCGACACGAGAGTTGGCCATGCAAGTGGCCAAAGCCGCGATGGACTACGGCCGTTTTGTGCCGCACCTGAGTGTGGCCACCGTGGTGGGCGGCGTGCCTTATCACGCCCAGCTCAAGGCCCTGCGCGGCCCGCTGGACATCCTGATCGCCACCCCGGGCCGTTTGATCGACCACCTGGGCACCGGCAAAGCCGTGCTGAACAACATCGAGATGCTGGTGCTGGACGAAGCCGACCGCATGCTCGACATGGGCTTCATTGACGACATCAACCACATCGCATCGACCACGCCCGAAGCGCGCCAGACGGTGATGTTCAGCGCCACCTTCAGCGGCGCCACCGGCACACTGGCCAAAGAGTTGCTGCGCGAGCCGCAGCGCATCGATGTCGCCTCGCACACCGACACCCATGCCGACATCGAGCAGCGACTGCATTGGGCTGACGATTTCATGCACAAAAACGCGCTGCTGGACCACATCCTGACTGGGCGCGAGGTCGAGCAAGCGCTGGTCTTCACCAGCACCCAGCGCGACGCCGAAGTGCTGGCCGACCGGCTGGCCGAATTGGGCCACGCGGTTGAAGCGCTGCACGGGGGCATGCCGCAAGGCCGCCGCAACCGCGTGCTGCAGAACCTGCGCAGCCGCAAGCTGCGCGTGCTGGTGGCCACCGATGTGGCGGCGCGTGGCCTCGACGTGCCAACGATCAGCCATGTCATCAACTACGGCTTGCCGATGAAAGAAGAAGATTACGTGCACCGCATCGGCCGCACCGGCCGCGCTGGTCGCACCGGTCTGGCAGTGACGCTGGCCGAGCGGCGTGACTTCGGCATGATCCAGCGCATCCAGCGCTTCACGACACAGCGCATCCCGGCCGCAACCATCACCGGCCTGGAGCCCAAGCGGGGCGAGCCCGCGCCCATGGCGCGTCCCAGCGCACGCCCTGGCAGCCGGCCGGGTGCTCGCCCAGGGGGATATGCCGGGGCTCGACCAAGCGGTCACCCCGGCCAGCGTCCGAGTGGTGCACACGGCCCATTCACAGGTCGTCCAGGCGGTCACGCCGAGGGACGGCCGGAAGGCGCAGCGGGTGCCAAGAGCTATGGCCCCAAGCCTGCAAGCAGCTTCGGCAAAAAAACCTTCAAGCCGGCGGGCAAAGTGTTTTCCAACAAGAAGGTACGCCCAGGGCCAATGGTTTGAGGCAGAGCGGCATAGCGGCACAGCGGCACAGCGGCCTGGAAAGCTTCTTCAAGGCCGGTGCCATGAACTAACCGCTTCAGAAGATCTGAAGCGGTTAGTTCGTGGGCCAACGACAGTTCCATGCGCCTGGCAGCAGACCACCAAAGCATCCGGATCAGGGCAGCGGGGTGCCGTATGGAGCGAAGTAAAGGAGGAGTCGGCGTCCGCAGGACGGCGGCGGGGGACATGAGCGCAATACGGCGCCCCGCTGCCCTGATCCCGCCTACACGCTTACACGTTTACACGCTTAACCGCTTGCACGCCAGCAGGCCACCAGGCCGTTCCGCCAGCCACCCAAAAGCCTCAAAAAGCCTTAAACCGCCAGCAAATCCACCTCAAACACCAACGTGGCATGGGGTGGAATGACGCCGCCTGCACCGCGCTCGCCATAGCCCATCTCGGGCGGAATCGTCAGCACACGGGTGCCGCCGACCTTCATGCCTTGCACGCCCTCGTCCCAGCCGCGGATGACTTCGCCGCCGCCCAGGTTGAACTGAAAGGGCTGCCCGCGGTCTTTGCTCGAATCGAACTTCTTGCCGCGCGACTGGTCGGCCGCCGGATCGTGCAGCCAGCCTGTGTAGTGCACGCGTACGCGGTTGCCGGCAACTGCTTCGGCGCCTTCGCCCACAGTGGTGTCTTCAAATTGCAATGTCGTCATCGGGTGTTGCTCCTGGTTGAAAAGGTCGGATCGGTGAAAACGAACCCCGGATCATGCCAGCCCAGGCGTTGACGGCCTGAGCCAGCCACTCAGCCAGCGGCGGCGGCGGTTGGTCTGACCTGGGGTCAGCGGTCAGAGCCGGCAGATGCAGCACATCGGCTGCAACGCGCAGCGCCAGCAGCGGCTGCCCTGGGCCCGCCAGGACCAGCGGCGCCGCGCCGTTCTGTTTGCTGAGCTTGTGGCCATCGGCTGCCAGCACCAGCGGCGTGTGCAGATAACGCGGCGTGGGCAGACCCAGCCGCTGCTGCAGCCAGATCTGACGCGCCGTGTTGTCCAGCAGGTCGGCGCCGCGCACCACGTCGGTGATGCCTTGATCGGCATCGTCAACCACCACCGCCAATTGGTAGGTCCACACGCAGCGCAACTGCATCTGGGGCCAAGGCAAAGCCTGTTCTGCGGCATCAGCGTTGCCCGTCCATGCACCAATCGGTGCATCAGTGGGTCCATCCATGGGTGCAGCCGCCTGCCCCTCCGCAGCCACCGCCATCGGCTCAGTCAGGCGGCACAGCACAAAGTCTCCCACCTGCTGCGCCAAATCTTGCTGCTGCGCACCCAGCCAGCGGTCTTGCCAGTGCATCACCCCTTGCACACGCAAGCGCACGGCGCGGGCTGCTGGGCGGTGCAAGCCGCTGCTGCAAGTGCCGGGGTAGATGCGGGGCTCAAAGCGTTGGTGGGGCTGGCCGCGGGCTTGCCAAACGGCTTCGATGTCGCGCCTTGAACACGCGCAGGGGTAGGCCAGGCCGCCCCGCAGCAGCCGCTGGAGGGCCTGCGCATAAACGTGGTCGCGCTGCTGCTGCCACAGCACCTCGCCATCCGGCACCAGGGCGCAGGCGGCCAGTTGCTGCAGGATGTGCTGGCCCATGCCGGGTAGGCAGCGCGGCGCGTCCACATCTTCGATCCTGACCAGCCAGCGCCCTGATCGGGCGCGGGCATCCAGCCAACTGGCCAGCGCTGCGACCAACGAGCCGGCATGCAACGGCCCGGTGGGCGAAGGTGCAAAGCGGCCCACCACTGCCGCAGGCGTTGCGCGGAGCGTCACGGTGTCAAGGGCCCGGCATGCCGCTGCAGCAGCGCCTGCCGCGTGGCCGGGCTGCGCAGTTGCGTCAGCCACCACTGCAAGGCCTTGCCCAAGCGCCGATCTGCGCCGCCTGGCCCTGCTGCAGGCGCATGTTCTGCACGCCAGGCGTAGGACAGTCGGGCCACTTGCGGCCCGCGCAGCGTCTGCTTGGACACCAGCCGGCCGGCCTGCAGGTGGGGCCGTGCCATCGGCTCCGGCACATTGCCGCAGCCCAGGCCGCGCAGCAGCGCCTCCAGCTTGTGGCCCATGCGGGCCACCGTCAGCACATCCTGCCCAGGAAGCAGGTTGACCGTGATCGGCGACAGGCGCTGCGCCGTGTCGGCCACGGCCACCGCCCGGTGGTGCACCAGTTGCGCGTCAGACAAGGGCTCAAGCTGCGTGGCCAGCGGATGGTGCGGCGCCACGCAAAAGACAAAGGGCACATCGCCCAGGGGCTGGATCTGGATGCCGCCCGGGTGCGCCATCTCAGCTGCCACGCCGATCGCCAGATCGACCTGCCCGCTGAGCAGCGCCTCCCAGGTGCCGGCCAGCACATCGTTGCGCAGCCGCAGCCGTGTGGGTGGGCCCTTGTCCGGCGCTCTTGCTGGCCCGTTGCCGGTCGGCTCAGGTGGTTCGCGCAAGTCACGCGCTTCACAAAAGGCCTGCACCAGCTCAAACACCACGGGCATGGCCAGGATGTCTTCGACGCTGATGGCCAGTTGCGTCTCCCAGCCCGAGGCCACGCGCTGCACCCGGTTGGCTACGGCATCCATCTCCTGCAACAACCGCCTGCCCTCTTGCAGCAGTTCAGCCCCCGCAGCGGTCAGCCTGGCCTGGCGCGAACTGCGGTCGAACAGCAGCACGTCCAGCGCGTCCTCAAGCCGGCGCACGCTGTAGGTCAGTGCAGAGGGCACCTTGCCCAACTCACGCGCTGCGGCGGCGAAGCTGCCGTTGCGCGCGATCGTGTCCACCAACGCCAAGGCATCGGGCGTCAGCGCGCCCCCGCCTTTGCCTGGCAGATGCACGGGCCCCGAATCACGCTGCTTGGTCATGCCTTCAGTTTATTTGAATGCAATCAACAATCACGCGCCATGCCGAACCCGCCGGAGGTGCATAGAGTTTGGATTCGTCGTGGCGCACCGTGGTGGTGGGCCAGCCCCCAGGAGATCAAGACATGATCAGCTTCCGCCCCAGCGCTGACCGCGGCTACGCAGACCACGGCTGGTTGAAGAGTTTTCACAGCTTTTCTTTTGCCGACTATCACGACCCTGCCCAGATGGGCGTGGGTAACCTGCGTGTCATCAACGAAGACCGCATCGCTCCAGGCACCGGTTTTGGCACCCATGGCCACCGCGACATGGAGATCGTCAGTTATGTGCTTTCAGGCGCGCTGGCGCACAAGGACAGCATGGGCATTGGCAGCGCTCAGGGTGCAGGTGCAGGTGCAGGTGCGGGCGCAGCCAAAGCCAGCGGCATCATCTTGGCGGGCGACGTGCAGCGCATGAGCGCAGGCACAGGCGTCAGGCACAGTGAATTCAACCATTCAGCCGATCAGACAACCCACTTTTTGCAAATCTGGCTGCTGCCGCGGCGCGCCGGCATCGCACCCGGCTACGAGCAAAAGCACTTCGACGACGCCGCCAAGCGTGGCCGACTGACGTTGATTGCTTCAGAAGACGGCAGCGAAGGCTCGGTGACGATCCACGCCGATGCAGCGCTGCGCGCCGGGCTGTTTGACGGCTCAGAGCAGGCCCAACTGACGCTGAACCCACAGCGCTTGAGCCATGTGCACCTGATTCGCGGCCACCTGCGGGTCAACGGCCACGAGCTAGGAGGAGGCGACGCCTTGACGCTGAAGCAGACAAGCCTGCTGCAGATCAGCGAAGGCAAGAACGCCGAGGTGCTGGTCTTTGATCTGGCGGCGTGATCTCAAACGATCCCGGGGCCAACAGCCAAAAGCAGCAGCCAAAAGCGACTGGAGCAACATCGTCATCATTTTTCACAGCGTCTAGGTTCACACCGCCAAATTCGCAGAGGCCGTGGCTGGGGGCAGCGGCGGCCAGTTGCTGGCCATCGGCGCCGAAGGCAACCTGCCTGAGGGCTGCCGGCAGCAACCGGCAGCCGCCAAGACCCTTGTGACGGGCTCGCCCACCAGCATGGGCATGGTCAGCCGGCAGTTCAAGAAGTTCGCCGACGCTTCCAGCAAACCCTGTTTTGGCCTGCATTGGAAAGACAAGCTCGCTGCCGGCTTTACCAACTCAGCGTCGATGCACGGCGACGAGCACGCCACACTGCGCTGCCTGTTCACGTTGAGCCAGCAGCACGGCATGTTCTGGGTGACCACTGGATCAGCAGGTCCGGGTCGCTGTCCACTCGGTCCTGCCCACTGGCAGCGGAGGCAAAAACTCGCACGCTGCTCACACCTCGTGCGGCGGTCAGCGCCAATATCAGATCTCGATGACGCAGCATATTCTCAGAGGGCCGCAGCGCTAGAAACCAGGGCTGCCCAGCCCCGCTTCTTCCTGCAGCGATGTACCAGGCAGATAACCCGAAGGCATGATCACTCGCCCCCTCAACAAACCTGGGCACTCGTAGGCAATCGGATTCGCGCCGACTTCTTGATGCGTCAAGCAGGGCACGGCATCCGGGATCACCTGTTTGCAGGGGGACTGCCGAGTTGAGGGGTGCCGCAGCACGGGAGGGTCTCAGGAGTCTTTTGAGCAGTTCGGCTCGTGCCGAAGCAACTGCCACATCAGCAGCATGCCGAGCAGGGCGTTGAGCAAGGCCAGCACCGCCACCAGCGCGAATCCGGCACCCGTCAGCGGCAAAGCTCTGAGAGCCCAGGCACAAGCGGCAGACAAGAGGTTGACCGCCACCCAGATCCAGAACAACGGCAATTGCGGCTGCCACAGGCGGCTGAGCTTCACGACTTCAGGCTTCCTTTGTCGGGTGCTGTTGAGCCGGGCCCAGGTCGCGCCAACAGCCAGCAACTGCCACGGGTCGATGAAGTTGCCGCGCGCGGGCAGCGGGCGATCGGCCAGCACAGCCAGATGGCGCAGCAGCCGAGCCCGCATGTGGGCTGAACATCCAGGTGATCGCCACCACAGGCCGGGGCAACCCGACTCTCACCCGCGCCAGACCCAAAGAGCGATCCGGACTCAAGCCGGCTCAGGACTGAGCAAGCCACGCTGCTTCAGCAGCGGCTGCACGGTGGCCGGGCGGCCCCTGAAGGCCAGGTAAGTGGCCTGCGGCTCAACACTGTTGCCGGCGCTGTAGATATGCTGCTTCAAACGCGCGGCACAGTCTGCGGCAAAAGGGCTGCCGGCTTCGACAAAAGCGTCGTAGCCATCGGCGTCGAGTACCTCGGCCCACAGGTAGACGTAGTAGCCAGCGGCATAACCTGAGCTGGAAAAAAGGTGCTGGAAGTGCACCAGGCGGTGGTTCAGCCCCACGCCATGCGGCAAGCCTCGGTCGCGCAGCAGATCGGCCTCAAATAGGCACAGATCGGCCGGCGGCTCGGCGTCGCCGAGCGCATGCACGACCATGTCGACCAACGCACTGGCGGTGTAGCGCACCGTCTCGTAGCCCTGGCCGAACTCCTGCGCCTTTTGCATGCGCTGCACCAGTTCCATCGGAATCGGCTCGTCGGTCTGCCAATGGCGCGCGTGGCGTTGCAGCACCTCGGGCTCGGTGATCCAGTGCTCGAAGATCTGCGAAGGCAGCTCGACAAAATCACGCAACACCTGGGTGCCCGACAGCCGCTCGTACTGCACGTTGGAAAGCAGCCCGTGCAGCCCATGCCCGAACTCGTGGAACAAGGTGCGCGCGTCATCCAGCGACAGCAAAGTCGGCTCGCCGGCTGCGCCCTTGGCGAAATTGTTGTTGTTCATGACGACCGGCAAGACGGGCGCCGGCAGCGCACCCGCTGTCGAATCTTGCTGACCATTGCGCGACTGCCAGCGCAGCGCGTTCATCCAGGCCCCGCTGCGCTTGGCCGGCCGCGCAAAGTTGTCTTGCATGAAGATGCCGACCACCTGGCCGCTGGCGTCCGCCACCTCATACACGGCAACGTCGGGGTGGTAGGACAGCAGATCGGTGCGCCGTTTGAATTGCAAGCCGAACAGTCGCTGAGCGCAATCAAAAGCCGCCTCGGCGACCCGCTCCAGCGACAAATAAGGCTTCAACTCGGCCTCGTCCACCGCGTAACGCTCGCGGCGTACCTTCTCGGCCCAAAAACGCCAGTCCCAGGGTTCGATGGTGTCGGGGCCGGCAGTTGGTTCTGCACCTGCAGGAGCCGATGTCGCTGCCACCGCCGTTGCACCCCCCTGCTCAGCCCGCAAGGCCAGCAACTCTTGCCGCTCGCGTTCAACCGCTTTCAGCGCGCGCGGCCAGACCTCGTCCAGCAGCTTGAACACGGCAGCACGCGAGCCGGCCATCGTGTCGGCCAGCGCATGGTCTGCATAACAGCCGTGGCCCAGCAACGCTGCCTGCTCGCGGCGCAAGCGCAGGATGTCGCGCGCCACTTCGCGGTTGTCGTGCTCGCCTGCATGCTCGCCGCGCGAAACCCAGGCTTGCCAGGCGGTCCGACGCAAATCGGCGCGCTCAGAGTAGGTGAGAAAAGGCACCACCAACGAGCGCGACAAAGTCACGACATGCCCGGCAAGGCCGCGATCCTCTGCAGCCTGGGCTGTGGCGGCCCGCAAGAACGGCGGCAAGCCCGCCAGAGCAGCTTCATCCGCCAGCGCCAGCGTCCAGCTGGCCTCGTCATGCAAAACGTTTTGTGCGAAGCGTGTCGTCAGGCTGGCCAACTCTTCCATCACCTGCGCATAGCGCTGGCGCTTGTCCGGGCTCAAGCCTGCACCGGCGCGCAAGAAGTCCAGATGCACACGCTCGACCAGGCGCATTTGCTCGTTGGTCAGCCCGGCGTCTTCGCGCTGCTCGTAAACACTCTGAACACGCGCAAACAGCGCCATGTCCATGTAGACGGTGCTGCCATGCGCGGCCATCGGGCCCGCCATCCGGCGTTGAACAGCTTGCAGTGCGGGGCTGGTGGCGGAAGCGGTCAACGAGTAGAACACCGTGGCCACGCGCGACAACAGCTTGCCGGCGCGGTCGAATGTGGCCAAGGTGCTGTCGAAGGTGGCCGGCGCAGGGTCGGCCACGATGGCTGCGAGCTGCTGCAGGTGCAAACGCATGCCTTCGCGCAGGGCGGGCTCGATGTGTTCGGGCTGGATCAGCGCATACGGCGGCAGACCGTAGGGCGCTGCCCAATCCTGCAGCAGGGGGTTGTCATGCGCGGCTGCGGTTGCGGCTTGGGCCGCCGTTGTCGAGTCATGTGTGGAGGTCTTCATTTGCCCGCCTGAATCGCTTTTTCGTCGTCTTCACGGTAGCGGCGGTCGGCGCAGTTGGCGATCCAGTCCTGGCGCTCGCTTTCCAGCCCGACGGAGCTTTGGTTCCAGGCACCGTTGCGCACGTTCCAGTCAGCCACACGAGCGTCCACCGCCTGTGCCTTGACGTTGTAGGCGTTGACGGCCGCGGCGCTGTTGGCGCTGATCCTGACCTTGTCGGCCTCCAGCGCAGCGCGCTCCTTGCCGATCTCTTCGCGCTCCTGATTGAGCTGCACGCGCTCGGTCTCGGCCTGCGGGCCCTCACGCTTGGCTTCGTTGAAGCGCGTGACGCGCTGGTTCCAACTCTCGACCTTGACCGCAAAAGCCTTGGCACGTTCACCAAAAGCGTCGGCCTGCTTCTTGGCTTCGTCCAGCGGCGCCCGATCGGCGCGCAGCGTTTGCTGGTCTGTCGCGATGCTGTTCTTTTCTGTGTCCAAGGTTGCGCGCGAGCCTTCCGTGCTTTCCAGCCGGGTGCGGATCGATGCCTCCTTGGACAAGCAAGCGCGCAGCTCTTCGCGGCTCAGCAAGACGCCGGTGGATTTGCCGCTGCCCAGCGAGTTGGTCTTGTCGGCGGCTGGGGTTGCCGCAACTGCCGCCGCCGGTTTGGCAGGCGCAGCGGTCTGCGCTTGAACTTGAGCAGCGGCCAGAGCCGATGCAGCAGCCAAAACAAGCCCGCGCACCACGCCACTGGGCTTGGCGGCAAGAAACATGTGGGCCAAGCGCGAGTCTTGCAGCGTGTATCTCGACATCATCTCAATCCTTGACTGATCGGGTCGCAGCGCTTGGTCTGCGTGGCTGGCCAACAGACGCAGCCACGGAGGTCCTGGCCCGCTGCGGCGCACGAAACCTGAATGATGCCACCCTTGCTCTACAGTCCACCCAGGCTGCCCCCCGCAGCCGAGGCATGCGGCGCCCAACCTGGTGTGGCACAGTGTGCAGTTGTTTCGCCGCCCATGCTGCTGTGTCCATTCCAATCCGCCTTCACCTGCGTCCCCCAGTGCCAAACCGCCCATGGCCCTGAAAGCCACCATCTACAAGGCATCGCTGCAGATCGCCGACATGGATCGGGGTCTGTACGCCGACCACCTGCTGACGCTGGCCATGCACCCCTCGGAAACCGAAGAACGTCTGATGGTCAGACTGTTGGCGTTTGCATTGCAGGTGCCGTCCGACGACCACCAGGGCGCCCTGCTCAATGCCAAGGGATTGTCGGACGCCGATGAGCCTGCACTGTGGCAACACGACCTGACCGGGCAATTGCTGCACTGGATCGACCTGGGCCAGCCCGACGAGCGGCGCCTGAGCAAAGCCTGCGGCAAAGTGGGCCGCGGCGGGCGCGTCAGCGTCTATAGTTTTTCTTCTTCCACCGCCGTTTGGTGGGCAGGATTGAAAGACAAGCTGAGCCGATTGCAAGCGCTGAGCGTCTGGCAATTGCCCGCCGAACAGAGCCAGGCGATGGCGCGCTTGGCACAACGCTCGATGCAATTGCAGATCACCGTGCAAGACGGCACCGTCTGGGTCGGCGACGGCAAAACCAGCGTCGAAGTGCAACCGTTGTGCCTGCAAGGCGCCCAAGCATGAGCGCCACCGGGCGGACGCCCTGCGTCGTGCGCCCTGCGACGCGGCCCGTGCAGCCGGCTTGTTCGCGATCCCATCACCGACAGTGGGTCGCTGGCGCTTTGCTGCTGTCGGCACTGGCCTTACCCATGATGAGCATGTCCAAAGAAAAATCCGTCAAACCCGCTGAGCCTGCCGCGACCGCTGCGACCTCTGCGACCGTTGATCCTTACCTGTGGCTGGAAGAGGTCTCTGGCGAAAGAGCGCTGGCCTGGGTGCAAGCGCGCAACCGCGAGAGCGAAGCCGCTTTGGGCGCCCAAGCGGGCTTCGATGCGCGCCGCCAGCAAATCCGTGAAGTGCTGGACTCGGTTGACCAGATCCCCTATGTCTCGCGCCAGGGGCCCTGGTTTTACAACCTGTGGCGTGACGCCAGCAACCCGCGTGGTCTGTGGCGGCGCACGACGCTGCAGCAATACCGCAAGCCTCAACCCCAGTGGGAAACGGTGCTGGACATCGACGCCCTGGGCAACGCCGAGACCGAGAACTGGGTCTTCGGGGGCGCCACTTGCCTGGGCCCCGGCTACCAGCGCTGCCTGCTCTCGCTGTCGCGCGGCGGCGCCGATGCCCAGGTGCTGCGTGAGTTCGACACCGTCAGCAAAGGCTTCGTCAAAGACGGTTTTGTGGTGCCGGAGGCCAAGACCAGCGTCGAGTGGGTGAACGCAGACACGCTGCTGATCGGCACCGATTTCGGCCCTGGCTCGATGACCGACTCAGGTTATCCCCGCGTCTTCAAGCGCTGGCAACGGGGCCAGGCCCTGGCCCAGGCGGTCACCGTGTTCGAGGCCAAGACCAAGGACGTCAGCGCCTTTGCGCAGGTCGATCTGAGCCCGGGCTTCGAGCGCACGGTCGTGGGCCGCGTGATCGACTTCTACAACACCGAGCAGTTCTTGCTGGTCAAAGGCACTTTGCAGCGCCTGCCCAAGCCCGATGATGCCGAGATCGCCTTCTGGCGCGACCGCGTGCTGCTGCAATTGCGCAGCCCCTGGCAAGTCGGCAGCAAGACCTGGCCCAAAGGCAGCCTGGTGGTCAGTGATTTTGATGCTTTCATGCAAGGCAAGCCGCAATTGGAGCTGCTGTTCAGCCCCACCGCGACGCGCTCTCTGGAGGCCTACAGCTTGACCCGCAGCACGGTGATCCTGAACATTCTGGACCGGGTCGCGAGCCGGCTGGAAGAATGGCGGCACGATGGCAAGGCCTGGCAAAAGCGCGAGGTCAACGCGCCCTACCCGGGGCAGCTGAGCGTAGGCACGCTGTATGACCCGCTGCTGGCCCCAAGGGTGAGCAAAGCGTCGGACGCAGCACAGAACAAGTCGCAACCCGAGACCCGGGATGATCCGCTGGCCGAGGCCTACCTGCTCAACGCTGCAGACTTCCTCAAACCCGATTCGCTGCAACTGGGCCGCACCGGCAGCGACCAGCGTGAGCTGCTCAAGTCACGACCGGCCTTCTTTGATGCTGGCGGCATGAAGGTCGAGCAACACTTTGCGAGTTCGCGCGACGGCACCGCAGTGCCCTACTTCGTGGTCTGGCCCGAGGGCGCCAAGGCCGATGGCCGCAACCCGACCTTGCTGTATGGCTACGGCGGTTTCGAAGTCTCGCTGGGGCCCTGGTACTCGGGCTCGACAGGCCGGGTCTGGGCCAGCCAGGGCGGCGTCTTCGTGGTCGCCAACATCCGCGGCGGCGGTGAATTCGGCCCCGCCTGGCACCAGGCCGGCACTTTGAAGAACAAGCAGAACAGTTTTGACGACTTCGTGGCCGTGGCCGAAGACCTGATCAAACGCAAGATCAGCTCGCCCCGGCACCTGGGCATCCAGGGCGGCAGCAACGGCGGCTTGCTGGTGGGCGCAGTGATGTTGCAGCGGCCGGAGCTGTTCAATGCCGTCGTCTGCCAGGTGCCGCTTTTGGACATGCAGCGTTACCACAAGCTGCTGGCAGGGGCTTCGTGGATGGCCGAGTACGGTGACCCCGACAAGAAGCAGGACTGGGCCTTCATCTCGCGCTACAGCCCCTATCAAAACCTGAAGCCGGGGGTGCGCTTGCCCAAGGTGCTGTTCACCACCAGCACCCGCGACGACCGTGTGCATCCGGGGCATGCACGCAAGATGGCGGCGCGCATGATGGCGCAAGGCCATCCGCTGTTGTACTGGGAGAACACCGAAGGTGGCCACGGCGGCGCGGCTGACAACGCGCAGCGTGCCCAGATGATGGCGCTGGAATACAGCTTCCTGTGGAAGCAGCTGGGCCCCACCCCGTGAGCTGCGACAGAACAAACCAGCCAGACCAGAGCTGGCGCGTCATGCGGCTTGAAGGCCGCTGCAACGTGTAGAAGCGCACCGAGAGGCTGAGACAAGACGGTCATGGGCCACAACAACCCCCGCACCGAATTGCTGCGTTGGATCGACGACAGCACGCCGCTGCCTTCGACCGCAGGCGCGCTTGACGAAGACAGCGTGGCGCCTGGCCTGGTGGCTGCCGGCGGGCGCGTGACGCCAAAGCGTTTGCAAGAGGCTTACAGCCGCGGCATCTTTCCCTGGTACAGCTCGGGCCAGCCGGTGCTGTGGTGGAGCCCCGACCCGCGCATGGTGCTGCCGGTGGCCGAGTTCAAGTTGGCACATTCGTTGCGCAAGACGTTGCGGCGCTTTGTGCGCAGTGCAGGCTGCGAGATCCGCTTTGACCATGACTTTGATGCCGTCGCCACAGCCTGCGCGCAAGTCGAGCGCCGCGGCCAGGACGGCTCCTGGATCGTGCCGGCGATGATCGATGCCTACGCCGCCTGGCATCGCCAGGGGCAGGTGCACTCGGTCGAGACCTGGATCGATGGTGAACTGGCGGGTGGCCTGTATTTCGTCTGCCTGGGCCGCATGTGCTTCGGCGAGTCGATGTTCTCGCACCGCAGCGATGCTTCCAAGATCGCGCTGACGGCCCTGATAGCAGCTTGCCGGCAGCGCCAGATCCCGCTCATCGACTGCCAGCAGCAAACCGGCCACCTGGCTTCGCTGGGCGCCCATGCGATCAGCCGGGCGGCCTTTGAGCAGCACCTGGCGACCCATGTGCTTGCAGCGCGGGTCGCAGAATGGACCTATGATCCTGCGGCATGGGACCTGCTGTTATGAAACCCACCCTTGCCCCAGTGGCCGCTGCATGACCCACCCCAGCGAACTGCCGCTGCGCTCGTTGCAGTTTTATGCGACGGCGCCCTACCCTTGCAGCTATCTGGAAGGCAAACTGGCCCGCTCGCAAGTCGCCACGCCCAGCCACCTGATCAACCCCGACACCTACTCGGGTCTGGTGGCCAACGGCTTCAGGCGCAGCGGCATGTTCACCTATCGCCCCTATTGCGACGGCTGCCGCGCCTGCGTGCCCTTGCGCGTGCCCGTGGAAACATTCCTGGCCAGGCGCAGCCAGCGGCGCAGCGTCAAGGCGCATGGCCATCTGGTGTCACGTGTGCTGCGACTGGGCTTCATGCCAGAGCACTACCGGCTGTATTTGCGCTATCAATCCGGGCGCCACAGCGGCGGCGGCATGGATCAGGACAGCGTCGACCAGTACTCGCAGTTTTTGCTGCAAAGCCGCGTCAACTCACGCATGGTCGAATTTCGCGAGCCCGCTGGCGAGGCACGGCCCGGGCAGCCAGCACAACTGGGTGCGCTGAAAATGGTCTCGATCCTGGACGTGCTCAGCGACGGCATCTCCGCCGTTTACACATTTTTCGACCCTGAACCTGGCTGCAGCTACGGCACCTACAACGTGATGTGGCAAATCGAGCAGACCCGCATGCTCAAGCTGCCCTACCTCTATCTGGGCTACTGGATCGAACAGAGCCAGAAGATGGCCTACAAGGCGCAGTTCGGGCCACACCAGTTGTTGGTCGACGGACAGTGGCGCGCTGAGCCAGTGCCGCAGCGGACTTAGTCACCCAGCGCCCACCAAGCCTGCTGACGCTGCTCGACGCGCTGATCAGTCTGCAGTTTGAGCAGATGGGCCAACAAGCTGCGTTCGGCCACGCCATGCAGCGACGCGGGCACGTCGTCATACACATGCTTGACCAAGTCGTCGAGCGCCAGCCCCGGCGCATCCAGCACCGCTTGATGCACCTTGGCTTCGCGGCGCAGCCTGTGGGCGATCAGCGCGCGCAGGCACTGGTGGGGTTCGCCGACCAGAAAGCCGTGTCCAGGCGCCAGCCATTGCAGATCAACGGTCAACAGCTCGTTCAACGAAACCAGGTAAGCAGACATGTCGCCATCGGGTGGGTTGATGACCACCGTCGAGCCCTGCATCACATGGTCGCCAGTGAACAGCAGCGCTTCTTCTTCGAGCAGATAACACAGGTGGTTGCTGGCGTGGCCGGGGGTGTGCAGCACGCGCAGGGTGCAGCCTGGGCCGATGGCAATGCGCTCGTCGTCCTGGGGCTGGTAGTGGGGTGCAAAGTCAGGGTCTTGCCACTGTGGGTGCTGTGCCACCCAGCCCCAAACCGGCGCGCCTGTGGCCTCGGTCAGCGCCACGGCGCCCGGCGAATGGTCGCGATGGGTGTGGGTGACCAGGATACGGCCGATGCGCCCCGGTGCAACTGCTGCCAACAGCGCTTGCAGGTGAGGCTGGCTGTGGGGGCCGGGGTCGATGACGGTCCACTCAGAGCTTGCATCTGATGCCTGAGCGGGCGCGCGCACCAGGTAGGTGTTGGTACCGGGTCCGGTCATCGGGCCAGGGTTGGGGGCGGTCAAGCGCATCACGCGCTCAGACAAATGCACCACCCGGCCAGCCATCAGGTCGCTGTGCACGTGGCCACGGCCTTCGGGGTCGAGACGCCCGATCTCGGCATAAGGCAGCTCATGCGGCAGCACCACCCTGAAAGCCCTGGGGTCGGCGCCGGCGCTGATCGCGCGGCGCGGCATCGTGAGCCGGATCGCATGGGGCGACTGCGCGCGCTCGCGTGCTGCCGCCAGCGCTTGGTCTGCACTGTCGTGAGCAGCCAGTTCGCGCAGGGTTTGCTGGGTGACAGGCAGCAGCTTCAGGCCCCGATCCGGATCCAGTGCGGCCTGCGGGCTGAGCCACATCAGCTCAACCGCTTCACCCAGATCGGCCTGCGCCAGCTGGCCGGCCGGCGCCTGGGCGATGAAAAAGCGGGTGTCAAACCGTTGGGGCAGGCCCGGCGGCGTCAGCCAGTGGCTGAAGTAGCTCAGGCCCTGCAGGTCCAGTCGCAAACCATGCTCGACGCAAAAGGTGCTGATGCTGGCCTCACCGCGGTTGAGGCGGTCGCGCCAGGGCGTCAGGGCGGCCGGATCCGGTGGGCTGTCCACCAGCAACAAGCCTACTTCTTCAAAGGTTTCGCGCACCGCTGCCACCAGGTAGTCCAGGCCACCTTGCTGCAAACCCAGCCAGCGGCTGGCGGTGGCGTCGTCGGGGCCCAGACAATGAGCGTGGGCCAGGCGATCGTTGGCATCGACCACGCCCCCTGGGAAGACTGCCGCACCGCTGCGCAGGTCACCTTCACGCTCGGCACGGCGCAGCATCAGTACCTCCAGCGTGCTGCGGCCGTCCTCAGACAGCGCATCGCGCACCAACAGCAGCGAGGCAGCGCAACGAGCGTCGTCTGGCGGCTGGTAATGCGCGACAACAGCCAGGCTGCTCATCTGGCGGCGCCTTGAGCCATCAATTGACTGATCTGATCGGCGCTGTAGCCGGCCTCGGCCAGCAACTGCGCTGTGTGCTGGCCTTCTTCGGGGGCCGGTTGCGGGTCGGCGCTGACGCTGCGGCTGAAGCGTGGGGCAGGCGCAGGCTGGGCAAAGCCTCCCACGTCAACAAAGGCCCGGCGCTGTGTGGCCTGGGCGTGCAGCGGCGCCTCTTCAAAGCTCAGCACCGGCGCAAAACAAACATCGGTGCCTTCAAGCTTTTGGCACCATTCATCGCGGGTGTACTGCAACACCGCTTTGCTGATCGCCTCGCGCATCTCTGGCCAGACGCGGCGGTCGTACTGGCGGCTGACAAAGCGCCCATCCAACTGCAAGGCCGTGGCCAGGGCAGCAAAGAATTTGGGCTCCAGCGGCGCCAGGCTGACGTATTTGCCGTCGGCCGTGGCGTAGGTGCTGTAAAAAGGTGCGCCACCATCCAGCAGGTTGCGGCCACGTTCGGCCTGCCAGTTGCCAGCCGCCTGCAGGCCCCAGAACACCGATGCCAGCGATGCTGCACCGTCCACCATCGCGGCATCCACCACTTGCCCCAGGCCTGAGCGTTGGCGCTCAAACAGCGCCGCCATCACACCAAAGGCCAGGTACAGCGCGCCACCGCCATAGTCGCCGACCAGATTCAATGGCGGCAGCGGCGGACCATCCGGGGCACCGATGGCATGCAAAGCGCCACTGAGCGCGATGTAATTCAGATCGTGGCCGGCGGCCTGGGCCAGCGGCCCGGTCTGGCCAAAGCCGGTCATGCGGCCGTAGACCAGGCGCGGGTTGCGCGCACTGCAGACTTCGGGACCCAGTCCGAGACGCTCGGTGACGCCTGGCCTGAAGCCTTCAACCAGCACATCGGCGGCATCGATCAGCCGCAGCGCTGCCTCGCGGCCTTCAGCGCTGCGCAGATCCAGGGCCACCGAGCGCCTGCTGCGGCCATTGACGTCATGTTGCGGCTGGATGTTCAGGCCCAGTCCGCTGGGCTGCAGGCGGTCGATGCGCACCACGTCTGCACCTTGATCGGCCAACAACATGCAGCACATCGGCACCGGACCGATGCTGGCCAGTTCGATCACCCGCAGCCCTTGCAGCGGGCCCAGCCTGGCCGTGGGCGGCGAAGCTGCCGCCGCGTCACCCGGGCTCAAAGCTGCTCCTCGGGCTCAGAGCAGCAGCAGGCCCACAGGCTCAAGCCTTGACCAGGCCCAACAGGTGCGCCATGTCCTTGAAGAAGATGCGGATGTGGGCCATCGGCTTGGCGCGCACCAACTCCTTGTTCATGTAGGCATCGAAGGTGAGTTGCTGAACGTCCTTGTCGCGACATATGCTGACGAAGCGCTCGCGGCGCTTGTCGCTGCTGTACCAGAAGCGTTGCATGATACCCAGCACCCAGAACACCTTGCCGTGCTGGCGCATGAAGCGCTTGCGGGCCGTGGCCAGCGCTTTGACGTTGCCAGTGGCCAGGAACTCGGCGGCTGAGTCGGCTGCCAAGCGCCCACAGGCCATCGCGTAGTAGATGCCCTCGCCCGATGCGGGTGCGACCACGCCTGCGGCGTCGCCGGCCAGCACCACATCACGCCCGTTGTCCCAGCGCGGCAGAGGCTTCATCGGGATCGGTGCGCCCTCGCGGCGCAGCGTTTTGGCACCTTCCAGCCCACTGGCCTGGCGCAGTGCGCCCACTGCTGTGCGCAAAGAAAAGCCCTTGTCGGCGCTGCCCGTGCCGACGCTGAGCGTGTCGCCGTGCGGGAACACCCAGCCGTAAAAATCGGGCGACAACTTGCCCTCGTAGACCACGTCACAGCGGTCGGCGTTGTAGTCTTCAGGCGGGTTCTCGGGCTTGGCGATGATCTCGTGATACGCAAAGACATAACTGGTCTTCTCGGCACCCTTCACCGCCTGGCGGGCAACTTCTGAGCGTGCGCCGTCGGCGCCGATCACACAACGGGCGCGCACCTGAATCTGCTCGCCAGGCTCGTCGGCGACCTTGCTGCGCACCTCGAAATGCACCACGCTGACCCCCTCTTCGTCGCGCGAGAGCTTGTCAAAAGTGCCACGCTGGCGCACCGCACCCGCACTTGCGGCACGCTCGCGCAGCCACTCGTCAAAAGCGTCGCGGTCGACCATGCCTACGAAGCCACCTTCGATCGGGATGTCGACCTTCTTTTGCGTCGGCGAGACCATGCGCGCGCAACGAATTTTTGCCACCAACAGGTGGTCCGGGATCGCAAAATCCTTGATCAGACGCGGCGGTATCGCGCCGCCGCATGGTTTGGGGCGGCCGGCGCGGTCCAGCAACAACACCGACAGGCCCTTGCTGGCCAGATCGTGCGCCGCCGTAGCCCCTGAAGGGCCGCCGCCGACGATCACGGCGTCATAAGTGTGCAACCTGCTCATGAACTTCCTTTCCGGCGCTTAATGCGCCTGCCAAAACTGTAGGGGACCCTGAAAACCTGGGTGCAGCGCTGGGGAGCCCAGGCCAGCATGAGGCCGACAACGGCAGCACCGAAGCCCCAAGGGCCCAGCACCACCGACAAAGCCACGGACAACAGCGTCCACAGCACCGCCACATACAGGCCCCAGCGGCCAGGCATGCGCCCCGAAGGGATGGGCCGATGCAACTCGTTCATGGCATCGACATGCGGTCGAACCAATCCTTGACCGCCTGGCTGGTGGAGCACACCGCTGGGCCGGCCAACAACACACCGGCCACCACCCGGGCGATACGGCCGTCCAGCGACTGGCCAGAAGCCAGCACCCCACAACTGGAGGCCCACACGGGCAGAAACCAGGTGATGGGCTTGAGCAGCTCTGCAACCGCGGAAGGAGCGGGATACGACATGCCTGCATAGTGGCGCAAACTGTCGATTTCGTCAACCGTGGTTTACACCTCAGATGTCAACTCAGATTGTCAACTTGTCTTGGACACTTGTCTTTCCCACGTGTCTTGGGCACTTGCCTTGAGCACCCACCAGCCGAGACCAGGCCAGACCTCCCTCAATTCTCCGGCTCCAGCTCCCCCAACCCATAGCGGCGCAGCTTGACATACAGGCTCTGCCTGGAGATGCCCAGCAGCTGGGCGGCCAGCGCGCGGTTGTCCGACGTCATCTGCAGTGCCGTTTCTATGCAGAGTTTTTCGATCATGTCGCTGGTTTCGCTGACGATCTCTTTCATCGGCATGCGGCCCACCAACCCACCCAGCTCGCCCGCGGTCGGGGCCAGCAAAGGATTGACGGCACCTGCGGCAGCCGCGCGCCGGCCGGCATCACGCAACACAAAGACCAGCAACTCGCTGGACGGGCCCGCACTCTGGTCAGTACCCTGCCCAGCAACTCGGCCGCTGCTCTTGCCGCTGCGTTGGCGATGGCCCTGAACCAATGCCCGGCTGGCCTGCCGTCCGCTGCCCGGCTCGGTGGCCTCAGCGATGGGCAAGACCGTGGCCGACAGCTCCACTTCCAGCTTTGTGCCGCTTTCGGCGCGCAGCCTCGTTGCAAAGTGAGCCACTGCACCGCGTTGACGCAGGTTGTTGATCAGCACCGGCAGCTCCACGCTTGTGCTGCCCAGCCAGCGGTCGAGCATCTCGCCACGCGCCACTTCGGCGCTGGCCAGTTGCGCCTGCGCGGCAAAGGCCGGGTTGGCCAGCAGGATGCGCCCTTGCAAATCGGTGAACACCAGCGCCTCGGCGCTGTGCTCGGCAAATGAGCGCAGCCAGGCATCGCGGCCGATGTGCGAGGCCAGTGCCGGCGCAGCCAATTCGCCACGCGGCATCACGGGCTTGAACCGCAGCAGCCACAAGCTGTCCTGCTGCTGCTTGAGCGAGCTCAGCGACAACAGCACCGAGGCATCGCTGTGCGCCAGCCTGAGCTGCAGCGGTCGATGCTGACCACTGCCGCGCACCTCGGCCATCGCGGCCGACAAAAGTGGCTGGTCGGCACTGTGAAACAACGTGGGCACAGCGCTGCCATTCAACTTCGCACCCCCGGCCAACAGGGTCTGCGCAGAAGCATTGCACTCTTGCACCTTCAACGCAGGATGGTCGGCAATCAACATGGCTTCGTCTGCTGTCTGAAACAGCGTGCGATAGCGTGTTTCAGCCTCTCGAAAGCGCCAGTAGTCGCGGTCCAGCGCCTGTTGCGACTCGACCAGGTTGCGCTGCAGCTGCACCACGCCGCGCAGATCGCGACCACTGACCACCAGCCGGGGCTGGCCAGCCACAGCCGAAACGTCGGGGTCGCTGCCGGGGTCGCCGCAGGGGTCGCCGCCGGGGCCAGGCTGATCCGGATGCAGACACAGCGCGCTGTAGGTGATCGGCACGTCTTCAAGCGCCGGCACATGGGCACCAGCCGCAACTTGCGGATGGTTGAGCTGACGCCAGCGTTGGCTTGTGCCGTGCAGCAAGGCCTCATCCAGCAGACTTTGCACCTTGGGGCGGCTCTCTGAGGTGACCGTCTCCATCCAGGGGCGTCCGACCCAGCTCTTGCTTAACGACTGCAAACCTGGATCCCTGCTCAGCGCATCCAGCACCCGACCTTGGGAGTCCAGCGTCAGGGTCAAGTCATTGGTTGACGACAACAACTCTGCAGCTTGCGCCACAGAGATTGTTTCGGGGATGGATGAGCTTCCGGCTTGGGCGGCTTTCAGGGCAGGCGCTCCACAAGAAGCCCCTGGCACATTGAGCGTAGATCACGCAGTACAACTGGGGTCGGTAGGCACGTCAGAGCCAGGGGACACGAGAGTCACAGCCCAGCGCTGTCGGGTGCGGGAAAGCCCGCACCTGACAAGGCACCCAGCCCGTCCAGGGCACTGGATGTACTTGAAGCGGGACTGCCCTCAACCGAGACCGTCGACGGGACTGCGGACTCTCAGAGATTGCGTGCCTGGCCCGACTGCTCCTGCACGCGGCGAAGCAACATTGTCTCAGCCAATACGGGCGCGTTCTGGCCGTCAGTTGTTGCATCGGCGCCAATTTCGTCGCACCACGCCGGATTGCGGGTAAACACTGGCCCGCCCACGAGGATGACCACAGCACTGTTGCGCGAGGCCCGACGCACGGCTTGGATGGTGTCGCGGATCCAAGGCAGCCGTTCCTCGTCGCCGACCGAGAAGCCCACGCAATCGAACCAGTCTCTGCGCACCCACTTCACGGCGTCAATGCCAATACCCGCTACACCTCCCAGGACGTCCCAACCATCTCGCCTGAAAAACTCGGCCACCATCGCCAAGCCGAACATGTGCAGCTCTTGCTCCGCCTGAGTCAACAACACCTTTCGACCTAGCGAGGGCTGGCCAACTTCGTTACCGAAAGCGGGGCTCAACTCTCGCAACAGTCGTTGCAAGCGGCCCAGCGCCATTGTGACTGTGGCAAAGTCGATCGTGTCTTGATCCCAGCTTTCGCCCAACAAGCGCGCGGTGGGAGCCAGCAATTCCAGATAAATGGCCGCTACAGGCACGCCGCGGCCCTTGACGTTTTCAATGAGGCGCGTGACGCGCTGCGAATCATCGGCTGCCAGCGCCTGCACCAGCTCGCCCACTTCAGACTGCGCGGGGTGCAAGCGACTGTGCGCAGCCGGGTCACGGTGATGCGCGACCAATCGAGGAATGACTTCGGATTCGATGGTGCGGGCCAGCCGCGCAACGCGCTGGCGCATGACATCGATGGTCGCATCGACACTGAGCGCAGATGCGCCCCGGTCAGCCCAGTCGGCAGCAAAGCTTTCGCTTTTGGCTTCTGCACTACCGCTTTGCGGATTAACTCTGCGCATCTCCACTCCTTCAGCAGCATGACTGCCCGACCTGCTGAGCCGGACGACTAGGCAAGGCGGTGCGGCCTGCTGTCTAGAACAAGACAGTCCCGATGACCGCAGCTTTTTGCCTAAAGTGACTTTGGATTCCGTGCCCTGACACGGCCCACCGCTTGCTTTTTTCGTCAGGCTCTTCGGATTCGTGGCCTGCCGAGGTTTTACACCTCCACCCGGTGGTCGGTCAAAAGTCTTGGCTCGGTGTTTTCACTGATGCGCCGACAGGGAAATCCCGAACTTTCACCAAGGGGTCCTGCAAAAAGTCTCATGCGGGCGCACCAAGAAAGTGTTTTACGTGATCTGAACAAGCTGCCAACCGCCAAACGGTGCTGAACCGCCGACACCCCCAACTGCCCTGGACAAGCCAGTGCACAAGCCAGTGCTGCGTGTCAAAGCCCAAGCAGGATTCAATCAGTCAAGAGTCTGGTCAGCCGGTTGGGGGGCATAGAAATCCGCGCCAATCCCCCGACTGTCAGCTTGGGTTGACGTCTACCTCAATTGACAATCTTGGCCAAAGCACATAGTCTGAGTGCATCCCCGGCCGAACTGCGGCCACTTGACGAGCCAAGAGAGAGTTGATGTCCAGACCCGCTCCAGCCCCGCCGCTGTACACCCCCGAACAGAGAATCCTTCGGGACAACACCAAGTGGACGCTGGTGCAAGGCATCTTGGCGCCGCTGCAATTCCTGGTCTTTGCGATCAGCCTGTGGCTGGTGCTGCGTTATCTCAACACAGGCGAAGGCCTGATGTCGGCGACCATCTCGGTGGTGTGCAAGACGCTGCTGCTGTACACCATCATGATCACCGGCTGCATCTGGGAGAAAGTGGTCTTTGGTGTCTGGTTGTTTGCACCGTCCTTCTTCTGGGAAGACGTGTTCAGCATGTTGGTGCTGGCTTTGCACACCGCCTACCTGGTCGCGCTGTTCACCGGCGCACTGGACGCCAACGGTCAGATGCTGCTGGCGCTGGCCGCATACGCCACCTACGTCATCAACGCCGGGCAATTCATCCTCAAGCTGCGTGCCGCCCGCCTTGCTTCGAACATGCAAGGCGCCACCGCGTGAACAGCACTGCCAAGGTGGTGACACTGCATCCGGCCGCCGGCTGCGAAACCGCACCGGTGTTGAAAGAGCGCGGCCAGCGCGAAGTGTTCTGCGGCCTGACCGGCATCGTCTGGCTGCACCGCAAGATTCAGGATGCATTTTTTCTGGTGGTCGGCTCACGCACCTGCGCGCACCTGATCCAGTCGGCTGCGGGTGTGATGATCTTTGCCGAGCCCCGATTTGCCACCGCGATCCTGGACGAGCGTGATCTGGCCGGCCTGGCCGACGCCAACGAAGAGCTGGACCGCGTGGTGCAGCGCTTGCTGCAGCGCCGGCCAGACATCAAGACCCTGTTTCTGGTCGGCTCTTGCCCGTCTGAAGTCATCAAACTCGACCTGGCGCGCGCCGCGCAGCGTCTGTCTACCCAGTTCATGCCGCAAGTGCGGGTGTTGAACTACTCCGGCAGCGGCATCGAAACCACCTTCACGCAAGGCGAAGACGCCTGCCTGGCCTCGCTGGTGCCGGTGCTGAGCGCTGACGACGCGCCGCATTTGGTGGTGGTGGGCGCTTTGCCGGATGTGGTTGAAGATCAGTTCGACCGCCTGCTGCGGGCCATCGGCATCCAACAACTTTCTTTTCTGCCGGCGCGCAACAGCCAGCAGATGCCCGCAGTGGGCGCGGGCACGCGCTTTCTGCTGGCGCAACCCTTTCTGGCCGACACCGCACGCGCGCTGGAAGCACGCGGCGCCAGGCGCATTGCCGCGCCGTTCCCGATCGGCTCTGAAGGTACGACAGCCTGGCTGCAAGCGGCTGCCGAGGCCTTCGGAATCCCCTCAGCGAAGGTCGAAGAAATCACCGCCTCGGCGCGCAAGCGCGCCGAAGTGGCGTTGTCCAGCAAGCGTGAAGCGCTGGCCGGCCGCAGCGTCTTCTTCTTCCCCGACTCGCAGCTGGAGTTGCCCATCGCCCGCTTTTTGTCACGCGAGCTCGGCATGCAACTGACCGAGGTCGGCACACCCTTCCTGCACCGCGATCACATGGCGCAAGAGCTGGCCTGGTTGCCGGCGGGTGTGCAACTCAGCGAGGGGCAGGACGTCGAGAAACAGCTCGACCGTTGCCGCGCTCTGCGTCCCGACATCAGCGTCTGCGGCCTGGGCCTGGCCAACCCGCTGGAAGCCGAAGGCCTGACCACCAAGTGGGCCATCGAGCTGGTCTTCACCCCCATCCACGGCTACGAGCAAGCTGCCGATCTGGCCGAGCTCTTTGCCCGCCCCTTGCGCCGCGCAGCCCTGCTGCACGACGCCCTGGCCGCCTGATCATGCAGCTGACCCTGTGGACCTATGAGGGCCCGCCCCACGTGGGCGCGATGCGCGTGGCCACCGCGATGCAGGACGTGCATTACGTGCTGCATGCGCCGCAGGGCGACACCTACGCTGACCTTCTGTTCACGATGATCGAGCGCCGCAACAAGCGCCCGCCGGTCACCTACACCACCTTCCAGGCGCGTGACCTGGGCAGCGACACGGCGCAACTGTTCAAGGACGCCGCCCGCGATGCCTACGCGCGCTTCAAGCCGCAGGCCATGCTGGTGGGTGCATCGTGCACTGCAGAGCTGATCCAGGACGACCCGGGTGGCCTGGCGCTGGCGCTCGACCTGCCGGTGCCCGTGGTGCCGCTGGAACTGCCGGCCTACCAACGCAAAGAAAACTGGGGCGCTGCCGAGACCTTCTATCAACTGGTGCGCCACCTGTTGCCGCAGAAGTCAGAGCGCAGCTCACGCGAAGCCGGCCGGCGCCCCACCTGCAACCTGTTGGGGCCCACCGCTCTGGGCTTTCGCCACCGCGACGACGTCACCGAAATCACCCGCTTGCTGAACAGCCTGGGTGTGGATGTCAACGTCACCGCACCGCTGAACGCCAGGGTCGCTGACATCCGGCAACT
>JBBQIB010000013.1:0-36187 GCA_038324515.1 Burkholderiales bacterium | reverse complement strand
CGCTGCGACGGGCGTGGGCACGGCCAGTTAACCACAAAAAAACGACAAAATAGGACTACAAACCCATATTTTTACGACATACAGTGGAGCCTGCATGAACAAGACAACGAAAAAGACGACAGCCGATGAAACCCTGCTGCTCTACCCCGAGCTCAGCGCGGCCCAAATTCGCACCGTGCAGCGCCGGCTCCGCGCAGGTGAGTTGTCAAGAATCGCTGCTGGGATTGTGACCAACCGCCCTCTTGAGGAGTGGCCGGCGCTTGTTGCCCGAGAGCGCATCCGCGTGCTTGCCGCCATGTTCCCCGGCGCCGTGATTGGCTACCGCAGCGCGTTCGAGGGTGGCGTGCCCGCCGCTGGGGTGATGTACCTCAGTGCCAACTACCAGCGCAAGTTGTCCCTGCCCGGGCTCGTCGTACAGCTCATCCCCGGGGCAGGAAAGAGCCCGGGAGATGCGCCCATGATGGGGCGGGAGTTGTACTTCCCGTCAGCGCCGCGACTTCTACTCGAAAACCTCACCGTCAGTCGCGGCAAGGTCCGCAAGTCTGCGGGCAAGGCAGCGGTTGAGGCGCGCCTGATCAGCATCTGCGAAGCACGAGGCGAGGATGCTTTGGTCTTGCTGCGCGAGGAGGCCCGGATATTGGCGCCTGATTTGCAATTGAAGCGAGAGTTCCCGGTTCTTGACGGGCTTGTCGCAGGCGTCCTGGGTTCCCCTGGGGGTGTTCAGGCAGGCACTCAACGCTGGATGGGCCAACCGGACGCTGATTGCTGGCGAAGCGGTTCTGAACCAGCTGGGAGCTCGCCATGCGGACCAAATGCAGGCGCGTCCCGAGGTCCTGCCAGGGGCATTCAAGATCTTGGCCAATGGCGCCTGCAACACAGAATTCGTGGCGCCACGGCTTGTCCGAGGAACGTTGGTCGAAGGTTCAAGGATGCTGTTGACCGTCCCGGCCGGCACGGCGCGGGCGCTGATGGCCATGCTTGTTGTCTCCGAAGTGCACCCGTTCACAGACGGCACCGGACGCCTGGCGCACCTGGTCATGCCGAAGGTACAGCAGCGCCTTTGGCCTGATCTTGGGCCGGCGGCACACCTTGGGTTTATGCTGTATGGCGGAACGGCCATCGCGCTTCGACTGGGACACCGGCAGTCAGTTGATTTTGATTTTTTCTCGGAACGACCGCTCGATAAAGAAGCGATTCAATCAGCTTTCGGCTTCCTGTCCACATGCGTCCATTTGCAAGACGAGAAGAACACGCTCGCCGTGCTTGTGACGGGCCTCGACCCGGCTTCCAATCCAGATTCAGACGCCGATACCGATTCCGAGCAATCGCACGTCAAGATTTCGTTCTTCGGCACCATTGGCTTTGGACGTGTCGGTGAGCCTGACTGGACTCACGATGGCGTGGTTCAAGTCGCGTCGCTCGATGACCTGATGGCGACAAAAGTAAAGGTTCTTGTGCTGCAGCGAGCAGAAGCAAAAGACTATCGCGATGTTGCTGCGATGGTCCAGGCCGGAGTGAGCTTGTCCACCGGGCTTGCCTCGGCTCGCGCCATCCATAGTTCGGGCTATGGCGCGCATTTGCAACGACGAGCGGGCGTCTTTTGGCGTGATGAGTGGGCATGATCGAAAGACTCTCAGCCTCATGAGAAACAAAACCTTCCACATTGCAAAATGCACCGAGATCGGGCGTTTCTCCACGAACAACGGGCGCCGACAGGTGCCTGGGATGCTCTCAGGGCGCCGCTGCGAGCATCCATAAGCCTTGCGGCCGTTTCGGGGCGATCTGGGCTTGCAATAGCAGCCTTGACCCGCATTTAGAAGGGAGCAAGGGGTCAGTAAGGGCTTTCATGCAAATTCTGGATGTGCGACCCGGCGCCTACAATCAGACACTTTTTGTCGAGTTTTTCAAGGACCTCTAGATGGATCAAGTGTGGCTGGTACATGACGTGCTGGTGAACTGGCTGGCTCACGGCCTGTTGCAGACTTCGTGGTGGCAAGTGCTGCTGTTTGCCATTGTGGTGACGCATATCACCATTGCTGCGGTGACGATTTACCTGCACCGTTCACAAGCACACCGCGCGCTGGACTTGCATCCGCTGGTGTCGCACTTTTTCCGCGCCTGGCTGTGGCTGACCACCGGCATGGTGACCAAAGAGTGGGTCGCCATCCACCGCAAACATCACGCCAAATGCGAGACGGCAGACGACCCGCACAGCCCAGTCACACGTGGCATCAAGACAGTTCTCTACACCGGCAGCGAGCTTTATCGCACCGAAGCCAAGGTGCAGGAGACGCTGGACAAGTACGGCCACAACACGCCTGCCGACTGGATCGAGCGCAATCTCTACAGCCGCTTTACCTGGCAGGGCGTGGCTTTGATGATGATCATCAACCTGTTGCTCTTTGGGGCTGCGGGAGCGTCCGTCTGGGCGCTGCAGATGGCCTGGATCCCGATCACCGCTGCCGGCATCATCAACGGCATCGGCCATTACTGGGGCTATCGCAATTTCGAGGCTGCCGACGCTTCCACCAACATCTCGCCGTGGGGCATCATCATTGGCGGCGAAGAGTTGCACAACAACCACCACACCTACCCGACATCCGCCAAGCTGTCGGTCAAGCCTTACGAATTCGACATCGGCTGGATGTATATCCGGATGATGGAAATCGCCGGCTTGGCCAAGGTTCGCAAAACCCCGCCCAAGCTTGAGCTGGGTCAGGTCAAGGCGCAGGCCGACGGCAAGACGCTGGATGCCATCATTGCCAACCGTTACGAGGTGATGGCGCGCTACGCCGCAGAAATGAAACGTGCTGTAGCCGTTGAGCTCGAAAGGCTCAAGGCCCAGCGCGGCCACGACAGTGCAGGTGTCAAGCACATGCGGCTGGCACAGGCCTGGCTGCACCGCGACGACGACAAGATTCCGCACGGCGTCAAGCCCAGTCTGGCGATGGCGCTGGGTGACAGCCCGACCCTGGCCAAGCTGGTGGCAATGCGTGAAGAACTGCGCGCTTTGTGGACACGAACCAACGTCTCTGCCGAGCAACTGGTCGCTGACTTGCAGGCCTGGTGCCGCAAGGCCGAAGACAGCGGCATCGCGGCGCTGCAAGAGTTCTCGATGAAATTGCGGGCCGCCCACGCTTGAAGGTTCAACCAAGCAGCCCGGAAGAAGCCCGCCTCCAGCGGGCTTTTTTGTGGCTGCCGCAGCCCCGTGCCTGAAGTGGAGCTGCACTGCGCACCACGGCCGCTGCAAGCTGCTGGCTGGCTCAAGTCCGGGCCTGCAGGGACGAAGTCGATGCACCTACAGATTTTTTCTGGTTGCACTTCTGTCATCTTTGTCCCTCCTTTTTCCCGCGCCCTGCGTTCTGCGCCGGCGGCACTGGCTGACCACGCTTGGCGCCCTGTGCAGGCCAGTGGCAGCGCTTTGCCTGCTGTGGGCAGGCGGCCTGCAGCCGCTGCCATCCAGCGCCTGGGACAGCCAGCGCATGCAGGCTGCGGCGCAAAGCCAGGGCCCTGCTGCCACCGCAGCGCTGGCCGATTTGCAAGCGCTGCTGCTGGCTCTACCCGCCATGGGCAGCGACGCGCAGCGCCTGCAAGCCGTCAACCAGTTCTTCAACCGCCGCATCCGCTTTCACAGCGACTTCGAGGTCTGGGGCCAGGAAGACCATTGGGCGACGCCGCTGGAGCTGCTGCAAAAAGGCCAGGGCGACTGCGAGGACTATGCGATTGCCAAGTACGCCACACTGCGCGCCTCTGGCATGCAGGTGCAGCGCCTGCGCCTGGTCTACGTGCGCGCAGAAATGCCGGGTCACGGCCGTGCACAAGCCCACATGGTGCTGGCCTACTATGCGTCTGCGCGCGCAGAGCCGCTGATTCTTGACAACCTGAGGCCCGAAGTGCAACCGGCCAGTGAAAGGACAGACTTGCAGCCGGTATTCAGCTTCAACAGCGAAGGCTTGTGGCAGGGCGCCGGCCAGGCGCCGGCCGGTGATCCGCTGGCCCGGCTGTCGCGCTGGCGTGACGTATGGGCGAAGATCCTGGAAGAAGGCTTCTGAATGTCCGCGCCCTGGCACTTGACGACAGCTTGCGTGGCTGCCCGACCATGAGCCTGCGCGCCCGCATCGCAGCGCTGCTGCTGCTGGTGGTTTTGCTGGGCATGGCGGGCAGCCTGGTCGTGCACACCTTGGCGGCGCGCCAGGCGCTGCAACAGGAATTGACGTTGCGCAACCGCGATGCTGCGGCTTCGCTGGCAGTGGCGCTGTCGCAACAGCAAGGGGACCTGGCGGCCATGCGTGCGGTGGCAGCAGCGCAATTCGATCTGGGTGCGTATCGCAAGCTGAGTCTGCAACTGTTGCCGACCGCCGACGCCGATGGCGACCCCTCAGCGACGGTCGAATCCGACGTGCATGGCTTTCAACTGAGTCAGCCTGCAATTGCCAGCGCTGCACCCGCCTGGTTTGTCGCTGCCTTGCCGTTGCAAGCACCTGCCGGCAGTGCGCGCGTGATGCACGGCTGGCGCGAAGTGGGCACGCTGGAAGTCGAATCGCAGATCACCTGGGCTCAAGCCACGTTGTGGCGTGCTGCATCCAGCACCGCAGCACTCTTGTTGCTGCTGGCCGCCGTGGCCTGCGCATTGGCGATGCTGGCGCTGCGCGTCTGGCTACGGCCTTTGCAGAACACCGTCAAGCAAGCCCAAGCGCTGGAGGCCGGGCGCTTCGTTGAAGCCACTGAGCCCGAATTGCCCGAGTTGCGCGGCCTGACGCGGGCGATGAACGCGATGGTGCGCCGCCTGCGCGAGGTCTTTGCAGCCCAGGCCGACCAGGTCGCGGTGCTGCAACGCCAGGCCCAGCACGACGCCCTGACCGGCCTGCCGCTGCGCCGCCAGTTCGTCGGCCGGCTCAGTGATCATCTCGGTGACCACCTGGAAGAGCGCCCGGGTGGCCTCGCAGGCGGCCATGCAGGCGGCCACGCAGGCGGACTTGCAGGAGGGCGCCCGGCTGGAAGCCCGGCTGGACAGGGCCCTGGCGTAGCGCTGATCCTGCTGCGCGTGCAGCATCTGGAGGCACTCAACGACCGCCTGGGCCACGACACCACCGACAACCTGCTCAGCACCATCAGCGCCTTGCTGGAAGCCTATGTGGAACGGGTGCGCGGCACCTTTGCAGGGCGCCTGAACGGCCGTGACTTTGCCTTGTGCTTGCCGATGATCGGCATGGGCGCTGAAACGGCAGCTTCGGTGCACGGCGCGCTGGTCGCTGCGCCGGCCATCAGCAGCGCAGGCGTAGAACTGGCCGTGGGTGCGGTCGACGGCCTGCGCGGCGTGTCGGTCAGCGCTGCGCTGGCTGCGGCCGATGCTGCGCTGGCGCAAGCCGAAGCGGGCAACGGCTTGCACGTTGAAAACATGCCCGGCGAGATGCCCCAACAGGCGGGCTCGCGCATCTGGCGCGAACAGATCGGCGCTGCTTTGAGCGAAGGCCGGGCGCACCTGGCGCAATACCCGGTGCTCGACAAGCAGGGCCGACTGATCCGCTGGGAGTGCCCACTTCGCGTGCAACTGCAGCCGGGCCAGGACTACCAGCCCGCCGGGCGCTGGCTGGCGCTGGCGCGGCGCAGCCGCTTGATGCCGCAGGTTGACCTGATGGCGCTGGAACTGGCGATGCAGGCGATTCAGATCGATGGCCAGCCCCGCAGCGTGCATGTGTCGTGGCCTTCGCTGGCTGCGCCAGGCTTTGTCGCCCAAGTCACCCAGAGCCTGCAGGAAGCGCCGGCCGCCGCCCGCAAACTGTCCATCGAGTGGGTAGAGAGCATGCGGCCGAAAGGCTGGCAGGTGCTGGCCGGGGCCACCCAACCCTGGCGCAGCCTGGGCGCCAAGATGGGTGTCGAGCACGCCGGCGCTGCCCCACAACAACTGATGCAGTTGCACGAGCTGGGCATCGATTACATCAAGATCGACCCCCGCCACCTGCGCGGCGTGGCGAGCGACTCGGCCACCCGGGCTTTTGCCCAAAGCCTGGTGGCGCTGGTGCACGGCCTGAACCTGCAGGCCGTGGCCGAAGGCGTCAGCCACGCCGCCGACCTGCAAGCGCTGTGGGCGATCGGCTTTGATGCTGCCACCGGACCCGCAGTGACAGAGCTGATGCCATCACCGCCGTCAGTCACAGCTTCAGCGCCATAGCGCAGATCGCGCTGGGATGCCAGCGTGGCCTGGATCGATCGACCCGGAGATTGCCCGTGAACACGCACACGCCTACGCATACCCACAATCTCAACCCCTGCCCGTGCGACAGCGGCCTGCCCTATGCCCGATGCTGCAGCCCGTGGCATCAGGGCGTGCAGCGCGGCCTGGCGCCGACGGCGCAAGCGCTGATGCGCTCCAGGTACAGCGCGCATGTGCTGCAGCTGGGCGACTACATCCAGGACACCTGGCATCCGTCCAGACGCCCTGCCCAGCCGCCGGTTTGGGAGCCCGGCTTGCGCTGGCTGGGTTTGCAGATCCTGCAACATCGGCAGCAGGACGCCGATCACGCCACGGTGGAGTTCGTGGCCCGCCACAAGCTGGCCGGCCGCGCGACACGGCTGCATGAACTCAGCCGCTTTGTGCGCGAAGGAGGCCGCTGGTTCTATGTGGACGGGGATGCGGGCTGAGAACTGGCAGCAACCACCCGCAGCCCATGCGCCAGCAGACTAGCGCGCTGGCCTGCTGGCTTGCCCCGGGGTCTCCTGGCTTGCCCCGCCTCCCGCACCACCCCCCAGCACGCTGTACATCAGCACGGCATTTTGCAGCCGGGCAACTTGCACCTGCACTACGGCCTGGCGGGCGGACAACGCCGAGCGTTCTGCGTCCAGGCGATCCAGCGCGCTGGCGATGCCGCCCTGAAACAATATCTCTGCCAGCGCCAGGCGGCGTGTTTCGGCGGCGGCCTGGGCCTGTTGTGCGGCCAGTTGCTCGCCCAAAGTGGCGCGTCCTGCCAGTGCATCGGCGACTTCGCGGAAGGCCTGCTGGATGGCCTTTTCGTACTGCGCCACCGCGATCGCCCGCGCTGCCTGGGTCGCCTCCAGATTGGCCTGGTTGCGGCCGGCATCGAACAGCGGCTGCAGCAACTGGCCGGCGAAGGACCAGGCGCTGTTGTCAAACAAGCGGCTCAGATCGGTACTGGCGAATCCCAGGCTGCCCGTCAGACTGATGCGCGGAAAAAACGCTGCGCGCGCCGCGCCGATGTTGGCGTTGGCGGCAATCAGCTGCTGCTCGCTTTGGCGGATGTCGGGCCGCTGCAGCAGCACCTCGCTGGGCAGGCCCACCGGCAGATCGGGCAGCACCACTTGGGCCAGCGGCAAGGCTTGGGGCAGATCTGTGGGCAAGGGCTGGCCCAGCAGCAGCGCCAGGGCGTTGAGACCTTGCAAGCGCTGGCGCCGCAGCGCAGCCACGTTGACACGCGCTGCCGCCAGCAGCGATTCGGCGACGCGCAATTCGGGCTCGGCCGCCACGCCGCCATCAAAGCGCACGCGCGTCAATCTGAGCCCTTCCTCGCGGGAGGCTTGGTTGCGCTCGGTGATGGCCAGCAATTCATCGGTGGCGCGCAGTGCCAAGTCGGCGCTCGCCACGGCGGCGATCAGCGCGACCTGGGCGGCACGGCGACCTTCGTCGCTGGCCAGATAGCGCGCCGCAGCGGCTTCGCTGAGACTCTTGACGCGGCCGAAGAGGTCCAGCTCATAACTGCTGATCTGCACGCCAGCGCTGATGCTGCGCTGACTGCCGCCGGCGGCCTGGAGGCCCGCGCCGACATTGGGCAGCAAGTCGGCGCGCTGCACACCCAGCAGCGCACGCACCTGCTCGACATTGAGTGTGGCGATGCGCAAGTCGCGGTTGTTCTTCAACGCCACCGGGACCAGTTGCCGCAGCCTGGCATCGGCAAGAAAATCCGACCAGGGCAAGGCGGCAGCCGGGGTGCCGGAAGCCGGCTCAGCCGCGCCCACAACAGGGAACGCGGCTGCCACCGGTGCGGCCGGGCGTTCGTACTGCGGCATGAAACTACAGCCAGCCAGCATGGCGGCAGCAGCCAATGCGCTCAGATGCCGTGCGACACCGCGCTGGGATGGGTTCATCGTTTCTCCAGCGGCAAAGCGAGCCCGGCGTCCGGTGCGGCGTCGGGTTTGGCGTCGGGTCCAGCCGCACGTGCGTTGCCAGCGTCTGCTCCAGCTTGCGACCTGGGTTGGCGCGCTGCAAACAATCGCCTGACAAGTACAAAAAACACGGGCACGAACAAGACCCCCAGCGCCATGGCCGTGAGCATGCCGCCGATGACTCCGGTACCGATGACGCGCTGACTGGCCGAGCCCGCGCCGGTGGCCAAAAACAGCGGCAGCACCCCCAGCACAAAAGCCATCGAGGTCATGATGATCGGCCTGAAGCGCAGATGCGCCGCTTCCAGCGCTGCCTCCGTCGCGCTCTTGCCTTGGGCCTGCAGGTCCTTGGCGAACTCGATGATCAACACCGCGTTCTTGGCCCCCAGGCCGATGATGGTGATCAACCCGACCTGGAAATAGACGTCGTTGGCATAACCTCGAAAATAGGTTGCCAGCACCACGCCCAGCACACCCAGCGGCACCACCAGGATCACCGCCAGCGGAATGGTCCAGCTCTCGTACAGCGCCGCCAGGCACAAAAACACGGCCAGCACAGCGAATCCGTACAGCACCAGCGCCTGGTTGCCGGCGATCTTCTCTTCGCGCGTGATGCCGGTCCACTCAAAACCAAACCCCGCTGGCAAACGCGCCGCCAGGCTTTCCATCTCGGCGATGGCGTCACCGGTGCTGTAGCCAGCAGCGGCGCTGCCGCCAATGCGCATGGCCGGGTAACCGTTGTAGCGCACCGTCTGCATCGGGCCCTTGACCCAGCGCGTGCTGGCAAAAGCCGACAAAGGCACCGGCTGACCGTTAGTGTTGGTGGCGTTCAGGCGCAGCAGATCATCAGGCTGCATGCGGGCCGGGGCGTCGGCTTGCACCACCACGCGCTGCACCCGGCCCTGACTGGGAAAGTCATTGACATACGTGCTGCCCAGTGCGGTGCCGATGATGGCGCCGATGCTCTCGAAGCTGACGCCCAGCGCCGCTGCCTTGTCGCGGTCGATGTCGATGTTCAGCTGCGGCGCGTCTTCCAGCCCGTCGGGCCGAACCTGGCTCAGCACCTTGCTTTGGGCAGCCATGCCCAGCAACTGGTTGCGCGCCGCCACCAGCGCCTCGTGCCCCGCACCGGCACGGTCCTGCAGTCTGAAGTTGAAGCCCGAGGCCTGGCCCAGTTCGGGGATGGGCGGCGGGCTGAGCGGAAAGATGAAGGCATCACGCACGCCCATCAAGGCGCCTAAAGCACGACCCGCCACAGCCTGAGCGCTGTTCTGCGGGTCGGGCCGCTCAGACCAATCCTTCAAGGTCACGAAAGCCAGCGCGGCGTTCTGCCCCTGGCCGCTGAAACTGAAGCCCAGCACGCCCACGATGCTGCGCACCTCCGGCTGCTTGAGCATGAAGGCCTCGACCTGTTCCATCACCGCGCTGGTTCGTTCCTGCGTCGCGCCGGGCGGCAGTTGTACGTTGATGATCAGGTTGCCCTGGTCCTCGGCCGGCAGAAAGGAGCTGGGCAGCCGCCCATAGAAGACGATCACCGCAGCAATCACCGCCAGGTAGATCACCATGCAGCGAGCGCTGCGTCGCAGCATGCTCGCCACCAGTCCTTCGTATCCTTTGGCCGTACGCTTGAAGAAGCGGTTGAAGAGCCCGAAGAAGCCCTTGCGCTCAACATGCGAGCCCGCAACCACGGGCTTGAGCAGCGTGGCGCACAGCGCGGGTGTCAGTGACAGCGCCATCAAGGCCGAAAATCCGATGGAGGCCACCATCACGGCGCTGAACTGCCTGTAGATGTTGCCCACCGAGCCGGAGAAAAATGCCAGCGGCACGAACACCGAGACCAGCACCAGGGTGATTCCCACGATGGCGCCGGAGATCTGCCCCATGGCCTTGCGCGTGGCCTCCAGTGGGGGCAGGCCTTCTTCGGACATGATGCGTTCGACGTTTTCCACCACCACGATGGCGTCGTCCACCACGATGCCGATCACCAGCACCATGCCGAACATGGTCAGCACGTTGATCGAGAATCCCAGCGCCAACAAGACCCCGAAAGTGCCCATCAAGGCCACCGGCACGACGATGGTGGGAATCAGGGTGTAACGGATGTTCTGCAAGAACAGATACATCACCAAGAACACCAGCACCACGGCCTCCAGCAAGGTGACGACCACTTCGGTGATCGAGATCTGCACAAAGCGCGAGCTGTCGTAAGGGATCGCGTAACTCATGCCGGCCGGAAAGAAGCGCTCCAGTTGCTCCATCTTGGACTTGACGGCCTTGGCTGTGGCAAGCGCATTGCCGCTGGGCGACAACTGCACGCCGATGCCGGTGGAGGGCTGACCATTCAGCCGCGCCGAGGTGGCGTAGCTCTGCGCGCCCAGCTCGATGCGCGCCACGTCGCGCAGCCGCACCGTGGAGCCATCGGTGTTGGCGCGCAGAATCACATTGCCAAACTGCTGCACCGTGGCAAGCTGCCCGCTGACGACCACCGTCGCCGAGGTGCTTTGGCCGGCGACGTTGGGCAGCTCGCCAATACTGCCTGCGCTGATCTGCGCGTTTTGGGCGCGGATCGAAGCCGTGACGTCCGAGGTACTGAGTCTGAAGGCCTGCAGTTTGGCGGGATCGACCCAGATGCGCATCGCCCGCTCGGTGCCAAACAACTGCGCCTGGCCCACACCGACCACACGTTGCAACTCGGGCAACACGTTGCGCGCCGCATAGTCACCCAGCGCAATGGGGTCGTACTTGGGGTCTGAAGAGCTGAGGATCGCAAAGAGCAAGAAGTTCGAACGCGCCTTGTCGACCCTGACGCCCTGCTGCTGCACGCTTGCCGGCAGCCGCGGCGTGGCGCGGCCCAGGCGGTTTTGCACCTCCACTTGCGCCAGGTTGGCGTTGGTGCCAGACTCAAAGCTCAGCGTGATGGTGCCACTGCCGTTGGCCTGGGCCACGCTTTCGACGTAGATCAGGCCGGGCGCGCCATTCATCTCTTGTTCGACGATGGACAGCACACTGTCTTCCAGCGTCTGCGCCGAAGCACCGGGATAGTTGGCGCTGATGACGATGGCCGGTGGGGCCACCGGCGGGTATTGAGAGATGGGTAACTGGGTGATGGACACCGCGCCCAGCACCAGGATGAACAATGCGATGACCCAGGCAAAGATCGGCCGGTCGATGAAGAAAGGCGCCATGTGGGCTGGCTCCGCTTATCGGCTGGCCGGAGCGGAAGCCGCAGCGGGAGCCGCAGCCGAAGCAGCACCTGCGGCGGTGCCTGCACCTGCTCCTGCTCCTGCAGCGTTACTGGAGCCTGCGGCTGCAGGCTGCCAAGGCACCGGCGTCACAGGCGCCCCGGGCACGAACATCTTCTGAAAACCGTCGACGATCACGCGGTCACCGGCTTGCAGCCCCGCTGTCACCACCCACTGCCCCGCCTGACCTGAACGGATGCTGACCGTGCGCGGCGCAGGCTTGTTGCCTTCGCCCACCACCAACACCGTGTCGCCTTGCTGGCTGCGCGTCACGGCCTGCTGCGGCACCAAAAAGCCCTGCGGCAACTCGGCCTGGGCCAGCCGCACACGTACGAACTGGCCTGGCAACAGCAGACCTTCTGCGTTGGGCACCTCGGCGCGCAGCGTGACCTGGCCGGTGGTCGCGTCCACGCTCAGGTCGGTGAAGAGAAGGCGGCCTTTTTGCGGCAGCAGGCTGCCATCTTCCAGCACCACACTGACCGCCGTGGCGGCGGCCTCAGAGCCGTTGCCCACACGCCGCACCTGCTTGTCGGCCAGCGCCCGGCGCAACTGCAGCACCTCGGCACCGGATTGCGTGAAGTTGACGTAGACGCTGCTGGTTTGCTGAATCAGTGCCAGTTGTGTGGCTTCTGCTGCGCTGACCAACGCACCTTCAGTCACCAGCGCCCGACCGATGCGCCCGGCGATGGGTGCGGTGACTTGGGTGTAGCCCAGATTGATGCGCGCCGACTGCAGCACAGCGCGGCCTGCAGCGACGTCGGCTTCGGCGGCTCTTTGCGCAGCCAGCGCGTTGGCGTAGTCCTGCTGCGAGATCGCCTGCGCCTGGGCCAAGGGTCGATAGCGCTCGGCAGTCGCCGTGGCCTGTGCCAAGCCGGCCTCGGCGCGTGCCAGTTGCGCGCTGGCGCTGTCCACTGTTGCTGCATAGGCTGCGGGGTCGATCAGGAACAGCGGCTGGCCCGCACGCACCGTGCTGCCTTCGGTGAACTGCCGCTTCAGCACCACACCGTTGACGCGAGCCCGCACCTGCGCCGAGCGCAGAGGCTCGACGCGGCCCGGCAGTTCGGTGCTGAGCACCACCGTTTGAGGGGTCATGGCCAGCACACCCACGGCAGGCGGTGGCGGCGCAGCGCCTGCAGCCGCAGGCGCGGCGGCGTCTTTGGCGCCACAAGCAGCCAGCAAGAGCAGCGTGCCGATGGCCACCCATCCGCGATACGGACCCAACACAGGGCGGCAGAAGTGGCCACGATGGGCGCGCACGGCGACGCAGTGAACACTGTCAGCTTGAATCATCGGGATCCTTTGGGCGGTACATCTGAAAGCCGCCTGCGCAATGGGCATCTGCGATGCGCTTGCACCGCAAACCGAAATCAGGTGCGATGCAGTATACATACAGCCTAGAATGTATGCATGCCACGCAGAACCAAGGAAGAAGCGCAACAAACGCGCAGCAGCATTCTCGATGCTGCTGAACATGTCTTCGATGCCCGCGGCGTCGCTGCCACCACGCTGCATGACATCGCGCAGGCTGCAGGCGTGACGCGCGGCGCGGTGTATTGGCATTTCAAGGACAAGGCAGACCTGTTCAACGCCATGTTGGACAGAGTCTGCCTGCCCTTCGAGTCCTCCACCGAAAGCCTGGCGCATGCGGTCGGCAGCGAGAGCCTGAAGCAATTGCGCGAGCACTTCGAACGGGTGCTGCAACGCATCGCCCAAGACCTGCAGATGCGCCGCGTCTTCAGCATTGCGATGCAAAAGGTCGAATCCAACGACGAGCTGGCGCGCGTGCGTGAGCGCAGGTTGCGGATGCGGTCTGACTATCTGGAGCAGCTGGCGGAGGTGCTGCAGGCGGCCCGCCGCAGCGGGCTGGTCAGGGCCAGGCCTTCGCCGCGCCAGATGGCCATCGGTGTTCACGCCCTGCTGGACGGCCTGGCGCAAAACTGGTTGCTCGACCCCTCGGCCTTTGATCTGCGCCGGGTGGGTTTGACAGTACTCGATTTGTATCTGGACGGGCTGAAGGCAAAGCCCCGAGCGGCTCAGCCCTGAGCGTGCATTACCTGTGCGGCTGCATTGACCACTGCGGCAATGCGCCCGATGTCACGCAGTTGTTGCGTGGTCCAGCCTTCGGCTTTCAGTAACGCGTAGTGCGACTGCACGCAAAAGTGGCACTTGCCGACGATCGACGCTGCCAGGGCATAGGCCTCGAACTTGGCTTTGCTGACGCCGCCATGGCTGGCATAGGCGTTCATGCGCAACTCTGGCCGCATGTTTTTCAACTCTTCGTCATCGGCCATTTCCACAAAGGGATACCAGACGTTGTTCATCGCCATCAGCGTGGCTGCGGTCAACGCAGCGTGGCCTTCAGCAGGCTGCACTGCGGCGCTGAAGCTGCGTACCAGCTCGGTGCTCTTGGCCGCAAAAGCTGCTGCCAGTGCCACCGCAACGGCGTCCTCGGGTGCCAGGCTGCTGCGGCTGATCACGCCGTCCAGGTTCAGGCGGATGTCCTTCGCATGCTCCGGCATGCGGTCTTTGATCTCGTTCAAGAATTCCATGACGTCTTTTCCTTGTGGTGTGTTCGGGTGGCCGGGCCAAGCTGAATCGCTGGCCTGGTCCGGCCGCATAGACTGCGTTGGCCTGAACTTACAGCGTGGTGCCGCCCACGGCGCGGTTGCAAGGGCACAGCTCATCGGTCTGCAGGCCGTCGAGGATGCGCAGCACTTCGTCAGGGTTGCGGCCCACGTTGAGGTTGTTGACGCTGCAATGCTGGATCACGTTGTCGGGGTCGACGATGAAGGTGGCACGCAGCGCCACGCCGGCGACCGCGTCGCGCACGCCCAGCATGTCCACCAGGCTGCCTGCACTGTCGCCAAAGCTCCAGTGGCCCAGCTTGCTCAGATCCTTGTGGTCGCGGCGCCAGCCCAGCTTGCTGAACTCGTTGTCGGTGCTGCCGCCCATCAACACAGCGTCGCGCTCTTCAAACTGGCGTGCCAGCTTGTCGAAGGCCACGATTTCGGTCGGGCACACGAAGGTGAAGTCCTTGGGCCAGAAGTAGATGACTTTCCACTTGCCGGGAAAGCTCTTCTCGGTGAGGGTCTCAAAAGCGGAGACGCCGTTCTCTTCGTGCTGGTTGAAGCGGGGCTTGACGCCGACGACGCTGAAGGGGGCGAGGGTTTGACCAACGGTTTTCATGGGGATGTTCCTTGTGGAAGTTGCGAAAGAAGAATGAACTCAAGTCCAAGCGCCTTGGCACTTGGAATCTGATGCCGACCCGAGGTTTTGAAAGAAACTATCAGGCCGTCCATAGGGATAGATTATCTACTATCAATCAGAGTGGCTTGATTGCTTGTGCCTAAAGGGGCAATAGCTGCGGCAACACATCGCTGCGGCTACCATCCGGCACCATGAAACTGAACGACCTGCCCACCCCGGCTGCGCTGCTGGACGCCCAGCGCCTGCACCACAACATTCAGCGCATGCAAGCGCGCCTGCAAGGGCTCGGGGTGCGTTTGCGCCCGCATGTCAAAACCGCCAAATGCGTGCCGGTGGCCGAGTTGCAGAAGGCCGCTGGGGCACAGGGCCTGACGGTCTCGACGTTGAAGGAGGCAGAACAGTTTTTTGCTGCGGGCTTCGACGATCTGCTGTATGCCGTGTGCATCCCGCCGACCAAGCTGGCGCAGGCAAGAGCGCTGCGCGAGCGTGGCTGCAGACTCACGGTGACCACCGACAGCCTGAGCGGCGCACAAGCCTTGGTCGACAGCGGCCATGCCTTTGAAGTGATGATCGAGATCGACACCGACGGCCACCGCGCAGGTGTGCTGCCCGATGCTGCGCTGCTGCTGGACATCGGGCGCTTGTTGCACCAGGGCGGGCAAAACCTCACAGGCGTGATGACCCACGCCGGCGCTTCTTACGATTGCCGCAGCCCGCAAGAGTTGATGCAGATGGCCGAGCAGGAGCGCAGCCGCTGCGTGCATGCAGCGCAGCGGCTGCGTGGCGCGGGTTTGCCGTGCCCCGAGGTCAGCGTCGGCTCAACCCCAACCGCGTTGGCGGCCCAACATCTGGCAGGCGTCACCGAGGTGCGAGCCGGCGTTTATGTGTTCCAGGACCTGGTGATGCACGGCATTGGCGTGGCCACGCTGGACGAGTTGGCGATGTCGGTGCTGACCACCGTGATCGGCCACCAGACGGACAAGGGCTGGGTGCTGGTGGACGCCGGCTGGATGGCGATGAGCCGCGACCGTGGCACCCAGGATCAGGCCCTCGATTGGGGCTACGGAGCGGTCTGCGACGAAAGCGGCGACTTGATCGACGGCATGTGGATGCACAGCGCCAATCAGGAACACGGCATCCTGGCCTGGCGCCGCGCTGGCGCTGACGACACACTGGCCGAGCGCTTTCCGGTCGGCACGCGGCTGCGCATCCTGCCCAACCATGCCTGCGCCACCGCTGCAGCCTTCAGTGAGTACCAAGTGCTGGACGCTGCAGGCGATGTGCAGACTTGGGATCGCTTCAATGGCTGGTGAGTCAGCCGTCGCACATGCGAGCATCCTTCAGTGGCAGTCAACCGCCAAGCTCGGGTTCAGGCCTTCAAGTCACCCGCCAACGCAGCCAAGGTTTCAGCGGCAACGGTGACGTGCGCCGGGTAGTGGGTGTGGTCACAACCGATCTTGACGCTGGCACCGGCCAGAATCGCGTCGCGTTGCGTGGCCTTGAATTCAAAGCGCAAGAAGTGCACCGCTGAAGTCTTTTCGTCGTTCTCGCGGTCCAGGTCTTCATCGGCGATCGCGTAGACACGCGAGTGGCCTTCGACCTCGACGAACATGTGGTCTTCGACGTCGATCAGCCGCGCCAGTTCGCGCTTGCGCTCGTGCGGGTCGGGGTACTCGATCAGCATCGTGGCTTTCCAATTGCTGCCATCCGGCACCAACGCCGCATAAGCGTCGATCTCGCTTTGCTTGCCTTCGTCGTCGAAGATTTTCTCGATGTGCAGCATCTCCTGGATCTGGCGGCGAATGGTGCGCTCGTCTTCGAACTGCAGGTTCAGGTGCTCCCCCAACTGCACGCTGCGCAGCCTGCGATGCGCCATCGCTTCGGGCTTGCTGCTTTTGCGGATCTTGGCGTAGGCCTCCAGCGACAGCAGGTTGTTGACGGTGATGCGGGCGGTATGGATACTCATGTGTTCACTCCAATCCATAAGCCATGCGAACCAGGCTCAGAGGGTGTTGCAAAGATTTGGCGGGGGTGCCGGCTTCACGCATGCCCTGCGCAATGTGGTGGCCAGCCATCGGACAGTCGCTGCTGATCACGTCGGGTTCGTCCTTGGCCATGCTCTTGAAGACCGGCTTGCCGATCTTCATCGCCACCGGGTGGGTGGGCGTCTTGACGCCGTAAGTGCCGGCATGCCCCGAACAACGCTCGACGGTGTTGAGCTTGACCTCCACCGTCTGCCCGATCAGCTTGAACATCTCTTCGGTCTTCTTGCCGATGTTCTGCACCCGGCCGTGGCAAGGGATGTGGTAGCTCACGCGCCCCAAAGCGGCCTTGAAGTCGGTCTTCAGCAAACCATCCTTGTGGCGCGCGATGAAGTACTCGAAGGGGTCGAACATCGCCTTCTTGACCCGCTGCGTGTCGGCGTCATCCGGAAACATCAACGGCAGTTCTTGCTTGAACATCAAGGTACAACTGGGCACCGCGGTGACGATGGCCCAGCCTTCTTCGGCATAGCGCGCCAGCACGGGCGTGTTGGCGCGCCAACCGCGCTCCACGCCTTCCAGGTCGCCCAGCTCGAGCTTGGGCATGCCGCAGCACTGCTCCTTTTCGACGATCTCGTAGGGAATCTGGTTGTGATCCAGCAGCTTGATCAGCTCTTGCCCGATGCCAGGCTCGTTGTAGTTGATGTAGCAGGTCGAGAAGATCGCCACCTTGCCAGGCGTGCGCTCGCCACGCACCGCCGGGTACGTGGTGTTGTTCATCGCCCGGCCCCAGCGGAAACGCTGCTCGGCAAAACCCGGCATCCAGGCGTCCGGATGCACGCCCAGTTGGCTGTCCATGATCTTGCGCGCCAGGCGGGTCTTGTTGACCGCGTTGACCACATCCACGACGATCGGGATGCCGGCAAACTTGCCGTGCACATCGGTGCTGGCCAGCAGCTTCTCCTTGGCTGAAACCTGGCCGTTCTTGTACTTGATGGCCTTGCCGCGCAGCATCAGATGCGGGAAATCCACGTTCCAGGCATGCGGCGGTGTGTACGGGCACTTGGTCATGTAGCACAGGTCACACAGGTAGCACTGGTCCACCACATCCCAGTAGGCTTCCTTCTTGACGCCGTGCACCTCGCCATCATCGGTGGTGTCCACCAGATCAAACAGCGTCGGAAAACTCGCGCACAGGCTCACACAGCGACGGCAACCATGGCAGATGTCAAACACCCGCTCCATCTCGGCCAGGGCTTTGTCCGGGTCATAGAAGTCGGGATTTTTCCAGTCGATGGGATGCCGAGTGGGGGCCTGCAGATTGCCTTCGCGCATGTCTTGTCCGGGATGTTTTCAAGCTCTAAGAAAAGAAGGGGCCACATGCGGGTTGTGGCCCCTTGGACGTGTACCTTTCAGCGCAAAGCGCCGGAGGGCCTGCGCCATTTGGGCGCAGGCCACTCAACTTCAGTCCACGAAAGCGTCCAGCGCCTTTTGATAGCGGTTGGCGTGCGAGCGCTCGGCCTTGGCCAGGGTCTCGAACCAATCGGCGATCTCGTCAAAGCCTTCTTCGCGCGCTTGCTTGGCCATGCCCGGGTACATGTCGGTGTACTCATGCGTCTCGCCAGCCACCGCGGCCATCAGGTTTTGACGGCTGCTGCCGATCGGCAGGCCAGTGGCCGGGTCGCCAGAGCCGTGCTCCAGAAACTCCAGGTGGCCGTGGGCATGGCCGGTCTCACCTTCGGCGGTGGAGCGGAAAAGCGCTGCCACATCGTTCTGGCCTTCAATGTCGGCCTTATTTGCGAAGTACAGATAACGGCGGTTGGCCTGAGATTCGCCTGCGAAAGCGTCCTTCAGGTTCTGTTCAGTCTTGGTACCTTTGAGTCCCATGTGTCTTGCTCCTTGGTGATGTGTCAAGCGGGGTTCATGCAGGGCGTGCAGCAACTGCACGCTTGGCATTCAGGCTGACTGCGACAGCAGGTGGGCATGCCCGGATGAGCCTGCGGTCCGTCGCAATCAACCCCGACACGGTAACAAAGCGTCCAAGGCAAGGCCAATACAAAACTTCAATGCATCTCATAGCGCATCCACAGCACGGCCCGGCAGGGCTCATCCATGAGAATAGTTTTTGGCTATGGGCGAAGGCCCAGCAATCGCAGCGCCAAGAGGTGCAGCCGGCTGGCCGGGTCAGCCAGACGGTTGAGCACCGTGAAATGGTTGGCCCCAGGCACGGTCTCACACACTGGCACCGCAGTGGGGCCCCAGACATCGCGGATCAACTTGTTCTGCCGCAAGAATTCCTCACTCTCGTCCAACCCGACGGCGGCAAACAGCTTGGTGCCTTTGGGTCGGGGAAAGAACGCCGGGCTCAGACGCGCCACCGAGGCCGGCGTCAACCGCAGATCCGCCTGCAAAAAGACGGTATGCCGCAGCGGCTCCAGATCGAACAGGCCCGAAATCGACAACGCGCCCGCCAGCGGCTGCGCTGGCATCTCCGGCGCCAGCTCTTTCCAGCGGCAACTGAGCATCATCGCCGCCAGATGGCCCCCGGCCGAGTGGCCCACCAAAGCAATGCGCGCCGGGTCACCCCCATAGCGCGCGGCATTGCGCCAGGTCCATTGCACGGCCAAAGCGATCTGCAGCACGATGTGCTCGATGCTGACCGCAGGGCACAAAGCGTAGTTGGGCACCACCACCAAAGCGCCCTGGCTGTTGAAGGCAGGCGCAACAAACGAGTGGTCGCTCTTGTCCAGCAGCCGCCAGTAGCCGCCGTGGATGAACACCAGCACGGGCGCGGCCCGGGCGTTGGCGTCGGTAGGCAAAAACACGTCCAGCGTTTCGCCCACGCCATCGCCATAGGCCAGATCCAGGTGCACCGCACTGGATCGCCGCGCCAGTGCCGAGGCGTCCTTCCAGCCTTGCTGCACCGCCGCATGGTCGGGCACCAAATCGCGGTTGCTGTACTGCGCATGCAGCCAATCGGGGTTCAGACGGGGGCGCGCTGACATCGGCATTCTCCTGGCCACAGCTCAGTGTATTTCAATGCCCAGCATACCAATCAAAGCCGCACCGGCCCGACATTGGTCTGCCACCGGCCACTCACAGGCCACCTGAAACAACAGCCAGAACCGCGCACGTCCCCTCGCGGAACCTCTCCATCCGACCGGAGCCGCAGGTCGTCCCGGTGCTAGACTTTGTCCTGCGTGGGGGGGTAGCTCAGCTGGGAGAGCGCCGCGTTCGCAATGCGGAGGTCGGGAGTTCGATCCTCCTCCTCTCCACCAACACAGGGTCCATCAGGGTCCACCAGAATCCAAAAATCCTCAAGTAATCAACGACTTGGGGATATTTTTCGTCCAGAGTCGTCCACCGGCTTCCGCTTGAAGCCACCCCTTGCTGGGGGTACATTTGGGGGTAACTCGCTGGTTGGGGGTATCGACACCGAAAAGTTACCCCCAGAACAGGCGACTCACACGCGTGGAGCTGCCTCATGTCGACGGACACTGACGGATAACGCCATTCGCAAGGCGAAGCCCGCCGACAAGCCTCTGATGCTGTCGGACGGAGGCGGCATGTACCTGGACCTTCGGCCCAACGGCACTCGCTGTTGGCGCTTGAAATACCGCATCGGCGGACGCGAAAAACTGCTGTCGCTGGGCGTGTATCCGGACGTAACGTTGGCGCAGGCGCGCAAGAAGCGCGAGACGGCGCGCGCGCTCATCGCTGCGGGGGACGACCCGAGCCAGCAACGCAAGGTCGAGAAATCCAACCGGAATGCGCAGGCCGAAGTTCAAGCCATGGTCGCGGCGGGTGAGCCATTGCCCGGCAGCTTCGAGGCCGTGGCACGACGATGGCACGCGACCCACGTCGATCGCTGGGCGCCGACATACGCGAACAAGGTGCTCAGACGCCTGGAGACCGAGGTATTTCCGCATTTGGGCATGCGGCCAGTCGACGAAATCGAGCCCCCCGAGTTGTTGCAGATTCTGCGGCGCTGCGAGGCTCGCGGGGTTGTGGAGACGGCGCATCGGGTGCGCGAGAGCTGCTCCCTCGTGTTCCGATTCGCGATTGCAGAAGGATCGGCAACACGCGATGCGGCGCGTGATCTGGTGGGCGCACTCAAGCAGCACACCACCAAGCACTTTGCCGCGATTACCGATCCCGGGCGCTTCGGAGAGCTGTTGCGCGCGATCGACGGCTACGGGCACCGCGGCACACCGCAGGTGCGCTGCGCCCTGAAGCTGGCCGCTCTGGTGTTCCTCCGTCCTGGCCAAGAGCTGCGCGGTGCACGTTGGGAGGAGTTCGACCTTGACGCTGCGACCTGGGCGGTACCGGCAGAGCGCATGAAGCGCATCAAGGCCGACAAGCAACACGGCCCGCCACACCTGGTGCCGTTGAGTCGCCAAGCTGTACAGGTCTTGGGTGAACTACTGCCCATCACCGGGCACAGTGCGCTGCTCTTTCCCGGCTTGCGTGATCACAGCAAACCCATCAGCGAAAACACGCTCAATGCCGCGCTGTCAGCGATGGGCTTCGCTGCAACGGAGCACCGGGCCCATGGCTTTCGTGCCAGTGCCCGCACAATGGCCGAGGAGCGCCTTGGCATCGATGCACGCGTGATCGTTGCCCAGCAGGCGCATGCAGTGTCGGATGCACTCGGCCGAGCCTACAACCGCACGCAGTTCCTGGATCAACGGCGCGAACTGATGCAGCGATGGGCCGACTATCTCGATGAGTTGCGTGAACGGACGCCGGAGCTGGCGCAGGCTTCGCGAGCCAAATTGCAGGCGCGTGCCGAGGACCGCGCTCTCAAACCGTAGCTGCCTGCCTCAAACCGAGATCGAGGAACCAAGCCTCTCGCGGCCATTCGTACGCAACCGGCTGATTCTGGATTGTCGTTGCTGGCGGTGCTTCGTCCGAGGGGCACACTGCCCATCGCGGCTCATACCAAGCCCCTCGCCCGGCGCCGTGCGGGCCAAGGTGACCACGCCCGACTGGGTTCGGGTGTGTCCATAGCCTCATGAAGCTGCTTGCGCTCAGCTCGTTGATCAGTTGGTGGCCCCCACGCTGATCCGCTCCCAGGTGCTGGCCCAGCTCTACGGTCTGGTCCAGCGCGGTGAACTCGACTGAAAGTCTGCCGATCGCCGGCTCGACCACCTGCGTGGCCTCCGACTGCGCCTGCTGGGCGACCGCGTGCTGCAGAACCTCGCATGGAAGATCGCCGATCAGTTCGGATGGCCCGACACCTTCATGGCCGAGTACATCGCCATGACCCAACTCCAGGCCGATGCCTTCGTCTGCATGGAGCCGGCGCTCCAGGCCGACGCCTTCGTCTGCATGGAGCCGGCGCTTGCGCGTGTCGTCAGCGGCACCGTGACCGTAGTGTCCATCTACGACCTGTTCAGCAGCTTCTAGGCCCGCCCGACAGTTCGGTCCGCAGGCGAATCGACTTGGTCAACCAGCGGCGAGAGCTGTTGCGTTATTACTGTACTTATTGATTTTCACAGTCATTCAACAACAGAATACCCGAATGAATGCGACCGCCGCTGCAACCGCCACTACCCACGAGCAGCAAGTGCTGCGCCTCGCGCGCGCTCGCAAGCTGCTGCGTGCGCGTGATGTGACGCAGCAGGGCCTGCCGACGATCGCCCTGACTCGCCTGGTCCAGGCCGGCAAACTCGAGCGCGTGGCTCGAGGCCTCTACGGCATTCCTGGAGCCAAGATCAGCGAACACCGCTCGCTGGCCGAAGTCTCGGCACGCGTCCCCAAGGGCGTGGTCTGCCTGCTGTCGGCGCTGCGAGTTCATGAGATCGGCACACAGGCGCCTCATGAGATCTGGATAGCGATCCCGTCGCACATGGTGAGCCCCAGGCTGGACCAGCCCGCCATCCGCGTCGTGCGCATGTCTGACGCGGCACTGGCCGATGGCACCGACCGCATGACGATCGACGGTGTCGACGTGCCGGTCTTCAACTCGGCCCGGACCGTCGTCGACTGCTTCAGGTTTCGCAACAAGATCGGCCTCGACGTGGCGCTCGAAGCCCTGCGTGACGGCTGGAGCCAGACGCGCACCTGGTGCCGCATGCGGAAGGCGCGCTGCCTGCACCCGACCTCGCCGAGGAATCGGTGACGATCCCGGCTGCGCTGGATGCCAACATTCGACGTCTGCGCAACGAGCGGGAGCTGCAGCAGTTGGGTGCGCACCCAGGCGTTGTAGCAACACTCACCAGCGCGCGGGCGCCGGCGCACGGGCAGTCCTTTACTTGCCAACGTGAAGGCCCCACCCGTGTCGGACGCGCCATCAACTTGGTCCGCTGGGGTGTCGCGGTCAAAACCGTCCAGCGCGCACATTTTTCGCTGTTGACGACCACCTACACCCGACTCCTGGCAGCCAGTTTCGACCCAGAAGATGCCGTGCGCGTAGCCTTCATCCACGTCTCAGCCATGTTCCCCACGGTCGAGCCCCTGCCCTTCGACCGCTGCTTCGAGGTCGTGTCGATGTTTGATGCCCGCTGGGGCGCGACCGAAGCGTCGTTTGAGCTGCTGGCGTGTGCCAAATGCACTGCCGGATTTTTGGCCAGTCGCCGGGACAGGGATCGACCTCACTGCCCGTTCTGTGCGCTGCTGCGCTCGCCGGAGAAGTACCTCTGAAGGAGTGCATCATTTGGCCACCCTGCGGCGAGACACGGAGCAGGAGATTGCCCGTTTCCAAGCTGACATTCGCCGCTATTCACTGGGTGCACGACGTTCAAAGGTACAGTTGCGCACGCGATAGATATACGCAAGAAGAACAGGCATCCGCCTCGAAGGGCGGCAATGCGACCTAGCTGCGGTTCTGGTGCAAGAAGCGTTCAGCCGCGCCGTCGTTGATCGAGCTCCACAGCACTTGGTCGTCGCGGAACGGCTTCCAGGCCGCCAGCACGCGAGCGAAGTCAGCACTCTTTGCTGCGTTCTCCTTGATCACCTCGTCAGTGGCCTGCTGCATTGCTTTCATCACCGGCACCGGCCAGTTGGTGACTTTGACGCCAGCGCCGACCAACCGCTTCAGTGCCAGGATGTTGCGCGCGTCGTACTTGGCGAGCATGTCCGTCGCCGCGTCGTTACACGCCGACTCCAGCGCCGCACGGTAAACAGCCGGCAGCTTCGCCCAGGCTTCCTTGTTTGCAATGAAGCACAGCGAAGCGCCCAGTTCGAGCACCCCGGGCGCGTAATAGTGGCTGGCGACCTTGTTGAAGCCAAGCTTCTCGTCGTCGTAGGGGCCGACCCACTCCACGGCGTCAAGCACGCCTTTTTCGAGGGAGGTGTACACCTCGCCGCCGGCGATCTGTTGCGGGATGGCGCCGAGCTTCGAATAGACCTGCCCGAGAAAGCCCGGGGTGCGGATGCGCAGCCCTTTCAGATCGGCCACCGACTGGATCGGCTTGGTGAACCAGCCGCCCATCTGCGCCCCTGTGTTGCCAGCAGGAAACTGCACGACGTTGAATTTGGCGTAGATCTCGCGCATCAACGCCATGCCACCGCCGTGATACATCCAGGCATTGTGCTGCCGCGGCGTCAGGCCGAAAGGCACGCCGGTGTCGAACACCAGCGCAGGCTCTTTGCCCAGGTAGTAAAAGCCAGCCGTGTGACCGCATTCGGTGGTGCCGCTCTGCACGGCGTCGAGAACTTGCAGGGGCGGCACAAGTTCGCCGGCAGACGCTGCACGAATCTCAAACTTGCCGTCGGTGAGTTCCTTTACGCGCTCGGCGATCATCTCCGCGCTGCCCCAAACGGTATCGAGTGTTTTAGGGAAGCTCGACGGCATGCGCCAACGCAAAACCGGTTGGGCCTGAACCAGCGCCGGGGCGGCGAGCATCCCTGCGGCTGCTGCGCCGCCAATGGTCGAACGAACGAATCCTCTGCGCTTCATGCGATGTCTCCTGTGCTTTTGGTGGGTGTGTTCTTGATGGGCCTGTTGTGCACTTGGGATATCGGCGTGCTGTGCCTCACTCGATGCATTGCGGCGCGGTGCGCAGCGCTTGGCGGGCGAAGTAGTCGAAGGTCAGCCCCGTGATCTCGGGCTTGAGCAAGAAGTCGCGCGCAATCGCCGCTCGTTCGGGCCGGATTGGCTGGATCGTGCCGGCAGCCTGCGCGCGCAGTTGCAAGTCCGCCGCCTGCTCCAGCCAGATCGCCAGTACCGCTGCTTCTTCGATGTTTCGGCCAGCTACCAGCAACCCGTGGTGGGCGAGCAGGATCGAGTGCTTCTTGCCAAGCGCCTGCGCGATGATCTCGCCTTCGTTGTCAGCGATGGGTAGACCCGGCCATTCAGGCAGGTAGGCGCACTGCTCGTGGAACGGCGTGACGTCCATGTGAGCGACGACTAGCGGCTTCCCAATCATTGACAGGGCCGACGCTGCCGGCGGATGCGTGTGCACGATGCACTGCACGTCGGGGCGCTCGCGGTAGACCCAGATGTGGAAGCGGTTGGCCGGGTTGGCGATGAAGTCGCCGTTGAGCACCTTCAGGTCCTCGTCGATCAACGCCAACCGGCTGGCGGTGGCTTCGTCCGCTCCTTCGCCGAAGCGAAGCGTCCAGAAAGTGCCGGGAGCCTCTGCGCGTGCAGTGATCTGGCCGGCAAGGCCGCCGCGCCAGTGCCCGTTTGCAGCAAGCATGCGGCACGCCAGTGCCAGCTTCTGCGGAATGCTGTAATGCGCCCGCTTCACGCCGCTCGCCAACTCGGCATCGACGCGCGCGCGAATCACTGCGTCACGGTCACTGTTCTGTATCGTCGCGTCCATGTTTACTCCCTCTATCCCGCTGCCGTCTGCATGTCCGTCAGCACATTTGCAATGCACTGTCAAAACAGTTTACAACAGGTTGTTTAATGCACAACAGGTTGTCAGATGATGTCGCACATGCGAGGACCCCAACCCTAGCCGCGATGACCAAGGCGCGATAAGTAAGGTGCGATAAGTAAGGCGCGATGAATATGAACAAGACCCAAGCGACCCGCCTCGCCACACAGGTCGCCTCCGATGAGGTGCCGACTGGGCACCGGATACGCGCGGCGCGGCGGCGGCTGGGCCAGACTCTGCAGCAGCTCGCTGATGCAGCACAGATGGACAAGGGCAACCTTTCACGCGTCGAGCGCGGCGAGAAGACGGCGTCGATCGCGGCGATCCAGAGCATTGCCAAGGCTCTGCAATTGTCAGTTGGGAGCCTGCTCGGTGAAGTTCACGACCCCGACGAGATACAGGTCGTACGCGCCGACGCGCGCAGGGATCTGGGGGACCGCTGCGACCAGGGCAGCCACGCCTACGCTGCCCTGACACTCAGCGAACAAGGCAAGCCATTCAGCGTTTTCGTAGTTGACGTTGGCGTCGGCGTTGATGCCGAGAGCGTGGTGGGTGCGCACCCGGGGCAGGAACTGCTGTTCGTACTCGCTGGTGCCGTGAAAGTCTGGTTCGCTGGCCACTCGGTAGACCTGAAGACAGGTGACAGTGTGAGCTTTCCTGGATACCTGCAGCACCGCATCGGGCGCGTCGGCCGTCATCATGCGCAAGTGCTGATCGTCGTGGGCGGCAGCTAATCTCAGCCGTTGTGTATCGTGACAAGCACAAGGGTGTGCTGATCTGCGCGCCGCATGACGTGTGCGCCTGCGTGCTAAGGGCAAAGAGCAAAGAGCAAAGAGCAAAGGTAGGTGCAAACGCGGTTTGCCGCGCATTCGGGCCGTATCCGAGTGCCACGCCGACTACCTCAGCTCCTGCCGAACCCCCTCAGTACCGCGCCTCAAGCGCCTCGGTGGCACCGTTTCGAGAAAGCCGCGCACCCGCCAGTGCATCCGACAGGTCGGCCAGGTAGCGCCCCACCACGGGCTCGTGTGTCAGGTTGAGCATGTGATGGATGCCCGGCGGCTCGGTGACATGTCCCATCACCCAGCCGCGTGCAGTCATTGCGCGGCTCACCGCAGGTACGTCATGGTCGGGGCAACCGTAGGCCAGGATAGAGAGCTGCGGGTCGCCCAACGTGGGCAGGCCCAGCTCGGCCGCGCCGTGTTGCAGCGCGCGGCGCGTGGCCAACACGCGCTCAGTGATGCGCAGGTAGCCATCCTCGCCCAGGTACTTCATGACCGCCCAGGCGGCGGCGATGGCGCCGCCAGCGCGCGTGCCGACGAGCGTGTGGGTGAAGTACTGCCCCCGCGGCCAGTTGTCGAAGCTCCAGCCCATGCCAGCGAAGGATTCGGCGTCGCTGAAAAACAGCGTCGAGGCACCCTTGGCCGCATAGCCGTACTTGTGCAGATCGGCAGAGATCGAGGTCACGCCGGGCACAGCGAAGTCCCAGTCAGGCACGTTCGCGCCGAGTTGCTTCGCGAAGGGGGCAAAGTAGCCGCCGACGCAGGCATCAACGTGCATCCACAACCCCCGCGACTGCGCCAGCGCGGCCAGTTCGCCGATGGGATCGATCACCCCGTGGGGATAGGCGGGCACCGACCCCACCACCATCACTGTCTGCGGCGTGATGGCCTCAGCCATGGCCGCAGGATCGGCGCGGTAGTCAGCCTGCAGAGGCGTTCGCACGATGTCCAGGCCCATGAAGTGCGCGGCCTTGTCGAAGGCCGGGTGCGCGCTGCGTGCCATCACGATCTGCGGCCGACCGCTGCGTGGGTCGCGCGCCTGCGCCAAGTCGCGCGCTGCCTTGACGGCCAGGAAAATGCTCTCGGTGCCACCTGTGGTCATGGCTCCGCGCGCGTCTGCATTGCCGTGCAGCAGTCCCAGGCCCATCTGCACGACCTCTGTCTCGAAGCCCGCCAGGCTGCGAAAGGCGCGCAAGCCGAGCCCGTTTTCGCTGAAGTACATCAGGTAAGCCTTCTTGGCCACCTCCAGCACGTCGTCGCCGGCGTAATGGATGAACATCGGCACGCGGCCATTGCGCCAGTCGACGTCGTCTTTGGCAGCGTCGAGCATTTGGGCTTGCAGTTCGGGCCAGGGGGTGCCCTGGCGGTTCAGTGTGGTCATATCAGCCTTCCTTCCCGCCCCAGTGGACGATGCGGTTTTCGAGTGCGCGTGCGCACAGGTCGAGCGTGTAGCCAAGGGCGGCCATCATCAGAGCACCCACGATCACGACGTTGGTCAGCAAAAAGTCCGAGGCCGACATCGCCACATAGGCGATGCCCGCACTGGTGGCAATCATCTCGGCGCCGACCAGCATGGTCACGCCCAGGCCGATGCTGACGCGGATACTGGTAAAGATGCCCGGCAGGCTGGCTGGGAAGATGACGCGGCGGAAGATCATCGTGCGCGACGCACCCAGCGCCATCGCGGCCTGCACCTTGCGCCGGCCCACGCTGCGCACAGCCTGCATGGCGCTGATCGACAGAACGGGGAAAAGCGCCAGCACGATGATCACCACTTTGGACACCTCCCCAATGCCGAACCAGATGATCAACAGCGGCAAGGCGCCGGGTCGGTTGCACGGTGCCAAACCCAAGGACAACCGTCACGAATGACCTACTTTTGGGCTGCAGTCGGCACTCAGCGGGTCACTGCCAAGCCGGCCGAGCCCAAGGACCGCATCAGTGGGTGTCGAGAGCTTTGCGTGGGCGGTCCGTGCGAACGAAAGGGTGCGTTTGAATTCCTATCCTCTGGAAACCCTGCCGTCGCGTTGCACCTGACTCATTCCTTGGTGACGCCCGCATCCCGCAACAGTTTGCCGTATCGAGTGAATTCAGACTTCACGAAACTGCCGAAAGTAGCACCGTCCATGTAATTGAACGGTGTGCGCAATTGCACCAGCAGATTGCGAAAACTCTCGGACGAAGTACCGGCCTTGCAGGCGCCTTCAAGCGCAGCCACTGCTGCAGGGGGGGTGCCCTTTGGCACGGCGAGGCCACCCCATACGTCGAAGTTCAACGCCGGCGCCCCCTGTTCGCCCAAAGTCGACAGTTGGGGGAACTCGATCATCCGTTGAGGAGCCATCAGGCCCAGCGCGCGCACGTTACTGGCGTGCGAAGCCAACACTGCCGTGTGGCTGACAAAGACACTTACGTCGCCTCGCATCAGGCTGAGCATGTTGTCCGCGTCACCTTTGTGCGGAATATGGGTCATCTCGACGCCGGCGGCCTTGCTCAGTGCCACCATCGCCAGGTGGGGTACGCCTCCGATGCCCGATGATCCATAGTTCAACTTGCCGGGGTTCTTGCGAGCCCAGTTGAGCAGGTCAGGCACAGTCTTGAAAGGTGAGTCGGCGCGCACGATCACGGCCTGGGGGTTGGCGTAGACCAGACAGACATAGTCAAAGGAATCCACGCTGTAGGACAGTTTCTGCAGGTTGGGCTGCGTGGCCAGCGGCCCCACCGGCAACATGCCGACGGTGTAGCCGTCTTTGGCCGAAGTGGCCACGCGGGTCGTCCCGACAGTGCCACCGGCGCCCCCGATGTTGAGCACGATCACTGACTGGTTGCGTAGTGACTTCGACATTTCCAGCGCCAGGCCTCGAGTCATCTGGTCGGTGGAACCGCCTGCGCCAAAAGGCACCACCAGGGACACTGGCCGCTCCGGAAAGCTGTCCTCAGTGGCCGCGCTGGCAAGCGGTACGCAGGTCGCCAGAACGGCCGCAGTAAATAGTTGGCGAGACTTGCTCATGGGGCAACACTCCTTTGGTTGTGATGAATCAGTTGAAGAGGTGAGAACCAGACCCGTGGCCCATCGTGAAATCGTTGTTGGCGCGGTCCTGACCTCGGACCAGCCACAGGGGCCGATGGATGTAGTTCATCAAGGGCGACTCCCGGGCCGCGTAGGCATTGGCGGGGAACTCCGGGTCTCGGACGTAGCGCGAGCTGGCCGGCATGTATCGAATCGCGTAGTCGCTGCGTCGAAGGGCCGAACGGTTGGCTGCCGAACCGTGCACCAGATAGACGTCGTGCAGGGAAATCTGGCCGGCCATCAGCACGTCGTCCATGGCCTTGGATTCGTCAACGGCGGGAAGCTGCTGGTGCAATGCCACTTGTGGTTCCGTGACGAACTCGTGCCGTACCAGTTGCCTCTCCCTGTGTGAGCCAGGGATGTACTGCATGCAGCCGTTTGCGGGAATCGAATCGTCGATGGCCAGACGCACGGTCACCGTTGCCAGAGGATCCAGCGGCCAATACTGTCCATCCTGGTGCCAGGGCACAGGCATGCCGTCGCCTGCAGGTTTGCAGAACAGCTGGCTTCCCCACAAGATGATGTCAGAGCCAATCAACTGCTCGACCATGTCCAGGATCTCTGGAAACTTGCAGAATGCCAGAAAGACCTCACTGCCCACGACGCTGGCTGATTGGCCCCAGGGGTTGTGCGCGCCGGACAGTTGCTCCGGGCGTACCTTCGGGTTGCGCTGAATCAGTTTGTCGACTTCGTCGCGCAGGGTCTGCAACCATTCCTGCGGGATGCGGTAGTCAGGCACCACCAGTCCATCGCGGTGATAGCGTGCAATCTCTTCTTGGTTGAGCCTGGTCTTGCGAAGCGTGTCCATTGAAGACTCCTCAGGCCATGCCCTGGCCGCCGTTGAGATCGAGCGAGATGCCGGTGATGAAAGCGGCGTCTTCGCTGGACAACCATGCCACTGCGGCTGCGACGTCTTCCACTTCGGCATGTCTGCGCAAAGGAATGTTCTGCAGCACGTCTTCACGCTCTTCGGGTGTGCGGCGCTTGTCCCACAGGCCTCGGGTGCGTTCGGTCATCACCACTCCTGGGCAGATGCAATTGACGGTGATGCCATGGGGCCCGAACTCCTGGGCGAGCTGACGGGTCAGCGCTGCCATGGCTCCCTTCGCTGCGGCATAGTTCGGCCCTGCGATCAGACTGCCAAAACGGCCAGCCTTGGATCCGAAATTGATCACCCGGCCGTGGCCTTGCCGCACCATTCCAGGCAAGACGGCGCGGCTGGCCCACACCGCACCCATCAGGTTCAGATCCATCACTTGCCGCCAATGCGTGTCGTCTTCGTCAAGAAAGCTGAATGGCGTGTGCAGAGAGCCGCCAGCGTTGTTCACCAGCACGTCCAGATGGCCCGCCTCTTGGCTCACTTGCGCCAGCACGCGTGTGACCTCCTCGGCGCTGGTCGAGTCCATGCGCCGTGTCTGTAAATGCTGACCCGCCGACCGGGCAACGCTCTGTGCCTGATCCAGCGCCGTCTCATCTCGGTCGGTGATCCACACGGTGGCGCCTTCTGCGGCCAGGCGCAAAGCAGTCGCAAAGCCGATTCCCCGGGCGGCAGCAGTCAGCACCGCATTGCGGCCCTGCAGGCGACGGCAGCCACGCGCCGGGTCTGCTTCACGCACCACAGGTGGCGCGAGTTCGGCATGGAGATGGGTATCGGACATGGGCGTGGGAAACCTCGAAATGGTTAGTTCATCCAGGTGCCGCCGTTGACGTCGAGTCCGTGACCCGTGACGTAGCGTGCGGCGTCGCTGCACAACCAGTGCACCGCTTCAGCCACTTCCTGAGGTGTGCCCAGCCGGCCCAGCGGGATCCTCGCTGCCAGCTCGGGCCAGCGTGCACGCGGAATCATGGTGCCTTCAATGGAACCTGGAACGACCGCGTTGACGCGCACGCCATCAGGCGCCAGCTCAATGGCCAAAGACTTCACCAATGAGAGAAGCGCCGCCTTGGATGCCGCATAGTGCGCCTTGGTGCCCGAGGCGCTGGCGTTCAGAGCTGCGTAACCTGTGCGGCCGGCACGCGAGGAGATCATCACTGCGCTGCCGCGTCCCTTGCGCAGCGCAGGGATGGCAGCTTGAGCCACCAAAAATGCGCCAGTGACGTTTACCTCCAACACCCGACGCCATTCGCTGGGCGCAATGGATTCCAGTGGGGCCATCTCAGCAGTAATGGCTGCCGAATGCACCAGAACTGCCAGTCCTTCATCGCCCGTGGCGTCAGCCAAGACTTGCAGGCAGGCTGCAGCGTCAGTGATGTCCAGTGCCAGGTACCGCATCCCTTCGGGCATGGGCTCCGTAGGCTCCTTCAGGTCTGCAATGACCACGCGATGCTCAGCCGCCAGTTTGTGGGCGCATGCCCAGCCGATGTTGCTGGCGCCACCGGTGACCAATGCCAGAGGTTTCATTGCGGCCCCTTGCCCTGTCCCGGTTCAGTAGTCCGAAACAGGCACATGGCTGGCGGCCGGGTCAATGGCGACATCGATGACCGTGCTCACCCCCTGCCGACAGCCTTCGCGCGCGGCCGCAAGTGCATCACCCAGGGCGTCTGCACGGTTCACCCGAATGCCCTTGCAGCCCATGGCTTCGGCCACAGCTGCGAAGTCGATGGCACTGAAGTCGACCGCGATACGCCGACCTTTCATGTTGTCGCGGACCATGCCCAGCCCCTGGTTGTTGGCCACGATGACGGTGATGGGCAATTGTTCCTGCACGGTGGTGGCCAGCGTACTCATCGTCATTGCGGCGCCGCCGTCACCGATCAAGCAGATGACATGCCGATCGGGATAGACCAGACGGGTCGCTGCTGCCGCAGGCAGTGCCCAGCCCATACCGCCGATGCCACCTGGTGCAACCAACTGACCGGGGGTTCGCAGGCGGAGCTGACTGGTCACCCAGATGCGGTTGTTGCCGGCGTCAAGAACCAACATGTCTTGCGCAGTCAGACTCCTATCGAGCACCCGAACAATGTCGGCGTAGTGCAGAGTGCCCTCAGCAGCGACGGTGAGCGGCAGCACGCCGAAACCATGTGCGTGGTTGTTGCTGGCAATGGTATCCAATCGCGCAGTGCGTTTGTCCCGGCCCAGATCGCTGCCCTCGAGCATGCGCAGCACATCACCGACGTCGCCTGTCAATGCCAATTCGACCGGCACCACCCAGCCCGCATGGCGAGCGTCCACGTCCACGTGAACGATGCGCTGCCGGGCCGGATCGATCATGCCGTCATCGCGAAACCGCAAGTAATCCGGCCCCAGGCTGGCGCCAAGTACCAGCAGCACGTCGGCTTGGGACAGCATCCGATTGGCGCTCTTGCTGCCCCAGGTGCCGAGCATGCCTACTGCCACCGCGCTGGTTTCATCCACGACACCCTTGCCGTTGTAGCTGGTGGCTACGGCGATGCCTGCGCTGTCCGCGATCTGGGCCAACAACTCGCGTGTGGCTGCGGTCTGCGTGCCCTGACCGGCGATGATCACCGGGCAACGCGCACCTGCGACGATGCGTGCAAGTTCAGCGACTGCAGCGGTATCCGGTCTGGCCGGTGTATGGCGCAAGTAACCCTCGGAGGGATACAGCTTCACCCGCGTCTGCTCGGCCATCTCGCGCCTGATGATGGGCGTCTTCATCACCAGTGCTGCTGGACCCATTCGCGGCAGCTGCGCATGCTTGAATGCCAGCTGCAGGCCATAGACCGCTTCGTGCGGTTCGGTGGCATAGGCGCAATATTTGGTCATCGTGCCCAGCACTGTGCGAACGTCTGCAGCGCCATAGTCTCCAGTCATCGTCTGGTAGACGCCATACATGCCAAAGCCGTCGTAGCAGGAGGTGTCCGTCAGCACCACCATTGGGCTGCCGGCGAATTGCGCCTCGAGAATCCCGAAAGCACCCGTGGTGCTTGCAAACGGGCCCTGGCCCATGAAAACTCCAGGTCGGCCCGTGAGCTTGCCGTAAACCTGCGCCATCACCGAAGCCGTCTGCTCACTGCGCGTGAGCACGACGCGAAAGCGATCTCGAACTTCATAGAACTCGTCCAGCGTCCACGTGATGCCGAGTCCCGGCAACGTGAATGCGTGGGTAGCTCCACATTCGAGAAGCGTCTGAACCAGGGCGTTTTTTGTAAGGCTCAAGGCAACAGTCTTTCGTGTCGAGGTCAAGCAGGTCGGGCGCGTTGAAACGCTCCGCTGTGACCTGCCAGTCCGAGTTTTAAGTACGCACCGAGAGCGAGTGCCGACCGGTGGAGCCTCAAAATGCAAGCGCTTGCACAAACCATATGCTAGCGTGTGGGCGCTGTCAATGGGGTTTCGACCGATTGCCTCAAGCGACTCAGTTGCACGCTGGGCCGCTGGCTCATGCTGGCTTGGTGCGTAGCACCTTGAAGGTGCCGATGCTGGTGGCTACCACCTGCGCCTGTTCGTCCTGAATCTCTGCTTCGCAGAACACCAAAGAACGACCGGACTGTCGCACACGCCCGGTCGCTCGAAGGGTGCCAACCCCAGGGCGCAGAAACTGGCTGGATAAGCTCACAGTGACGCTGCCGGGAGATTGCGGGTGCAAGCTGCGTGCTGCAGATGCCATGGCCACATCCAGCATTGTGGTCAGCACGCCGCCGTGCACCTGACCGTAGTGGTTGGTCAACTCGGGGCGTGAATCCAGTACGAGCTCAGTGATGCCGGCATCGAACCGCTCGCCACGCAAACCCAGCAGGTGGATGAAAGGTACGTGCAGGCCGAAAAATTTGTTTTCCATCGAGTTTCTCGAGACTGGGGTGATCTGAAAGAGGGCGGGGGGCAGATTGTGCTGCAAGCGATTGCAGGCGCGGAGCGACAGAGCAGCGTCCGACTCACTGTTGCACAATGACCGGCATTGGCTGTCCATCCGTACACAGACCGGTTCGTCAGTCACCTGGCCAGCCTCAACTTCAGCCGCAGCAGCTTGCGCGAATGCCTTCCACACGCCGTCCCAGTTCGCCAGAAAAATCGGTCTCCACGAGCGGTACTGAATCACCTGCCTTTGTGCGTCAAATCGTGCCTCAGGCGGCAGGGTCATCCAACAAGTTCGAAGGTGGGCCCACTTCGTTGGCCGACGTGGCCAGGCTGGCGGGTGTGTCGACGGGTACCGTCTCGCGTGTGCTTTCTCGGCCAGAGATGATCAGCGCTCCAACCCGTGCACGGGTACAGGCGGCCGCGCAAAGGCTGGGCTACGTGGCCAATGGCGCGGCAAGGGCACTGGCCATGCGGCGTACGCAAACCGTGGGTGCGTTGGTGCCCCGGTTCGGCACCTCTTCCTTCCCGACGCTGGTGCAGGCACTGGAGAGCACGCTGGCAGACAATGGCTACAACTTGCTGCTGGCTGCGCCAGATCATGCGCGCGCGCAGGATCCGTCAATCATCCGCGCTCTGCTGGGCCGCGGCGTTGACGCGGTTGCGATTTTGGGTGCAGAGCAGCCTCCTGAAGTGTTGGCGTTGCTGCATGCCCATCGCACGCCTTTCATCTTTCTGTGGGCTCAAGAAAGTGAGTATGGGCCTTGTGTGGGTTTTGACGAGCGCGAGGCTGCTTCTTTGGTGGTGAACCATCTGGCAGACCAGGGTCACGCCAGGTTGGGTTTCATTGGCGGACGCACGCTGGACAACGAACGGGCGCGTCGGCGATTCGTCGGCGTGTTCGAGGCAGTAGCCAAACGTGGTCTGACTCTGGTCTCCGATGGCTTGATCGAGACCGAGTATGGTTTCCGCGAGGGCTTCGAGGCGATGCAAGTGCTCTTGCAGAAACGCGTCGAAGTCAGCGCTGTGGTGTGTGGCAACGACTATCTTGCAGCAGGTGCGCTGTCGGCCCTCCAGGTGGCAGGCGTTCAGGTCCCGGAAGGCATGGCTGTCGCGAGTTTCAATGACAACGACTTTGCTGCCTTCACGTATCCGCCGCTGACTACCGTGCGTGTGCCCATCAGAGAGATGGGCGAACAGGCAGCTCTGCATCTGGTTGCCCGATTGGCTGGCCGCACTCCGATCCCACCGCCGCTACTTCCCGTGGAACTCGTGGTTCGCGGCAGCACCACCGCAGTCCCGCGCGCCAGCCAACCCGTCTCAGTGATTCAGGATCTCAGACAAGAACAGCTGCGCACGATCTGACCCCACGTCGGTTCTATTTCAGCTCGACTGCAGGCTAGTGGACTTACGCGTGACGGCGTGAAGATCGCCTGAAAGCAGAGAGGCTCGTTGACAGCTCGCCGTTGACTTCACTCGTGGTCGCTGACCGGCGGCACCTTGTCCATCACCCGATGCAGCCCGGAACCAGAGAGTGGCGGGCACCCGCCGTTTGATAGACCTCGCGCCACCTCAAGGGACCCTCTACCGCCCAAGGCACTGCTGCACCCATCGGGCCGCGGGGTCGTCTCCGGCCACGCAGCCGGCGACGCGCTCACCAACCTGAGCTCCAGTCCCCAGCGCTCCGGCCGCTGCGACAGCCTGGTCGAGCGCCGCACCGACATCCGCACCAGTCACCTCGTAGCCTTCGCCACGCGCCATCCAGTACAACGCCAACAGCGCAACTTCCAATGCAAAGGCAGGCTGACTTTTGACATGGTCGCGGGCGGCACGCACAAGCGTCTTCGGGTCCACTGGGGCGCCTTGCGCCAGGGCAAGGGCCAAGTCGTATTGCTTGAGCGTCTTGGCGGTGGCAAACCACTTGCCTTCTTCGCCTGGCGTTGATGCAATCAGGTCGCCAAGGATGCGGCTCGGCTCGAAGCCCGGGTATCGTTTCGCGATGGCCCTAAAAGTGGCGATGCCTACGGCTTGGGGTCGAGCGCCAACAGGGCCAGCAGGTCGTCGAAGCGGCCGGCGTGAAACAACGCGCTGTAGCAGAGCGTGCCGGACTTGGAATAGGCATAGGTACCGCTTCTGCGGTCTGCCAAGACATGCCGGACCAGTGGCAGGAGTTGATCAGCCCACTGCGATGCCAGCGCCGGGCCGGCGCACAGG
>JBBQIB010000012.1:0-40076 GCA_038324515.1 Burkholderiales bacterium | reverse complement strand
GCCGCCAAACACGTAGTCGGCCAGCACCGGGTCGTCCACGTAGTACATGCGGTTGACGATGTACTCCAGGTTCAGGCTGGGGTACAGCGCAGCAGCGCCTGCGGCCAGCACCAGCAGCGCGTCGAACCAGCCCACGCGCTCGGCCCGGCCATCGCGCCCGGGCATCACCAGAAAAGCCAGCACCAGCGCAAAGGCCAGGTGCGAGCCGCGCATCACATAAGCGTCTGGGGGCCCGAAAAAAGCCACATAGAGGTGAAAGGCCGACATGGCCACCGCGATGACGGTGACCAGTCGGCGGCTGAATGCCGCAGGCAGCGCGAGCAAGAAGCTTCTCTAACGAAGGGCGGTCAGTTTTCGGTACGGATTGGCTGGCTCAGTTGACGCCCGCTTCTTTGTAAAAACGGACGGCACCCTTGTGCATCGGCACGCCGATGTCTTCGGCCATCATCTTGGGCGTGATGCCAGACATCGACTTGGTGATGGCGGCCAGGTCGGCCTTGTTGTCGACCATGCCCTTGAGCACCTTGTAGACCACGTTCTCGTCCAGATCGCAGCGCGCGATCATGTGGGTCGCATAGCCGATGGTCTGCACGTCAGCCGTCTGCTTGGGGTAGCTGCCGGCGGGAATGATCAGCTTGGTATAGCCGGGGTTGAGCTTGCGCATGGCCTGGAACTTGTCTTCGGGGATGCTGACGATGGTGATGTCGCGCGCCGAAGCCAGGTCCATGATCGAAGACGCAGGTACCGTGGTGCCCAGCGTGAAGGCCTGTGCGTTGTTGTCCTTCATCAGCGACACCGCATCGGTGTACGACACGTAGCTGACTCGGCTCATGTCCTCGTACTTCATGCCGTAGACCTGCAAGGCCTGCTGGCTGATGAACTCTGCGGTGTTGCCTTTGGGCTGCACGGCCAGGCCTTTGCCTTTGAGGTCGGCCAGCGATTTGATGCCCGAGTCGGCATTGGCCACGACCTGGAAATACTGCGGATACAACGTGGCGACGTTGCACACGTTGGCGGCTTTTTCTGTGAAAGGTGCGCGGCCAGCCACACCATCGACGGTAGAGATCGAGTTGGCAAAACCCAGGTCGGCCTTGCCACCGTCGACGGCCCGGACGTTGGCGATGCCGGCGCCGGGCAGCACCTGGACCTTCAGGCCTGCCTTGTCGCCGATATTGGCAATGGCGCCGCCCAGCGGATACCACGCGCCTCCTTGCGGGCCCGTCATCAGGCGCACTTGCTGGGCATGTGCTGCCATGCTGACGCCAAGCGCTGCAAACAGCAGGCAGGCGGTGTTGCGGATCATGCGGGAGTGGGTGTGCTGGGTCATGGGTTGTCTCCGGTGGGTTGTTTGAAAAACAGCGGCCTTGCGTTGTTTGCATCCTAGGCGCTGAATGGCTCTGTGCCATGTCGGCAAAACCCGGACAACCCCGGCATCCTGGCCAACCTGGCCCACCTGGCCTCCAGCAAGCGACTCAGCCTCTCAGCCTCTGAGAACTCAGAGCTCAACGCCCGGCAGCCAAGGCGTCGCTCGCCAATCGCATGAATTCGGGTGTGGCTTCGTTGTCCAGCCAGCGCACCACCACCACGGCATCCAACGCGGGCTCGATCCAGGTGATGTGGCCGCCGGCGCCCAGCATGAAGCTGCTGTCGGCGGAGGCGCCTTCAAAAACCCGTCCCGCCGGGTTCAACCACATCAGCCAGCCATAGAAGTCGGCCAGCGCGCAGGGCTTGCGCATGCGTTGCACCCATTGCGCCGGCAGCAATTGCTTCCCATGCCAAGCGCCGTCGTTCAGCAGCAGTTGCCCCAACAGGGCCTGATCGTCGCTGCTGATGCTGACGCCGCCGCCCCAATGCGTGCCGCCGGGTACCGTGGGCAACCGCTGGCCGTCGATCTCGACCCAGGCGCCGCCGTAAGCGGTCCACCGCCAACGGTTGCCGGCACCCAGGGGTTGCATCAGGCTCTGCTGCAGCACCTCTGCCAGTGGTTGTTTGAACAAGTGCAGCAGGGCCAGCGACAGCATGTTGATGCGGACATCGTTGTATTCCCAATAGCTGCCGGGGGCTAGCAGCGGCCTGGCGCCGCCCTTGGGGCCGCCGCTGGGGCGTGGGTCGTGCGAGACCTTGCGCCAGCGGTCGACCTGGTCGGGCAGGCCGAAATACTCGCCTTCCCACTCGCTGGTCTGCTCCAGCAGATGGCGCCAGGTGACAGTCTGGTTGTGAGGGCTGTCGAAACCTGCTTCGGGCACGCGCGCACACACGGGCTCTTCGACATCCGGCAACAAGCCTTGGCCATGCGCGACACCGGCCAGCAGCGCCAGGTAGGTCTTGGCCACACTGAATGTCAGCTCCGGCTGCGCTGTCTGGCCCCAAGCCGCGACGCGTTTGCCACGCTGCAACACCACGCCGCTGACGCCGCTGCGGGGTTGCACCGGGCCGCGCAAGCGGTTGAAGGGTGGGGGGTCGGTGTGGTGCACGCCCCAGGGCTGCTGGCCCGGGCCTGGCGGCTGCATCGGGTCGCGCGGCCAGGGGGTTTCATGGGCCAGAGCAAAAGCGCTGCAAGCTGACCAGACAGAGTCGTTCATCATCGAGAGCCCCTCACGGCCCCACGGCCAAGAATTCGAGGCCATTGAGCGCCAGCCCAGCCAGTTCCACGGTCACGGCATTGATCGGTGTTTCTGCGGCCAACAGGCCCAGCTCGCTTTGGGTCATCTCGCCGCGGTTCAGGATGCCGGCGTAAAAGGCCAACGAAGCAGCGTCTGCAGGTGTGCCCACCACATTGAGGTAGACATGGCGCACGAACTGCGTGGCGCTGACCGGGCCGTTGCCTGCGCCGGCCAGTTGGGCAAACAGCGGATTTGTCACGCCCAGCGTGATCAACTCGGCGTAGCTCATGCCTTGGTCCAGGACATCCAGCACGAAGCCGACGATGCCACGGTCTGCGACATAGGCTTTGCCCAGCAGCGCGTTGATGGCCTTGGCGGCCTCGCCTGCGTGCCCAGCACCCGCGACGCCGCCCTGGTCGATGTCCAGCGCCAAGCCGATGTCGCTGAAGCGCAGCCGTTCGATTTGCACCAGCGTGTCGAGCCCTTCATTGGGTGAACTGACGGTCCAGCCGTCCGCCGCTTGGCTGACCACGGCGGCGCTGCGCGCTGCGCTGAGGTAAGCGCTGTCGATGCCTTCACCGCCGTCCAGGCGATCGTTGCCGGCAGCACCCAGCAAGCGATCGTTGCCGCGCTGGCCAGACAGCAGATTGTTGGCGGCGTTGCCGATGATCGTGTCGTTGCCGTCACCGCCCCAGGCGTTTTCGATCAGGGTGGCGGCGTCGATGCGCAGCTTGACGCCTGCGATCTGGCTGCCGCCGCCCGGCGTCAGGTTGATGTCGCTGGCGCTGGTGACGGCGGCAGCATTGAGGGTGTCGATGCCCCCCGAGTCTTGCAGCACCAATCGTTCGGGTTGCTGGGCCAAGGCTGTTCCGAACTCGTTGGTGTAGATGTAGTGGTCGCTGGTACCTGGCGCAGCACCCAGCAGATTCAAGCTCCAGGACATCAACTGGCCAGTGCCGCCGGTGGTCGCGTCAAAAACCGCCAGTTGCCAGCTGCCCTGGCCGTTCTCACCGTGGCTCAGGACCGAACTGAAGGTGAAAGCGAGGTTGCCTGGCGATGTTCCGTAAGCACTGCCATCGCTGGGGCGGCTGAACAGCAGCCAGCTTTGTGAGCCTGCGGGCGAGGTCAGCAGCAGCGACAGGTCTTCAAGCCGTGTGTGGTTGATCGTCACCGTGAGCTCGGCACGCTCCACCGTGATGGCCTGGGCGATGTTCAGGCTCTGGAACAACAAGCCCTCGCCGTCAGGAATCACTGCAGCGGTGCTGGATGCCGCACTGAGCTGCAGCAGATTGGCCGAGGTCTTCGCTGCTGGCTGGATCGCCGACCAGCTCTCAGCCAGCCTGACCGCAGCCCGGGCATCGACCACGCCAAAGCCCAGGTCGTGCGACAGGCTGTCAAAGTGCAGGCCACCGCCGTTCCAGTTCTTCGCGCCGTTGTAGGCCCACGTATGGTCGTTGACTGCGCTCTGGCGCGCGCTGTAGGCCAGGATCTGTTGTACATCCCGCCAGCCCAGGCCGGCGTTGGCCTGCAGCATCAGTGCCACCACGCCAGAGACCAGCGGGCCAGCCAGCGAGGTGGCGGTGACAGCGGCCCAGTCGCCGCCGGCATAGCCTGCAGCACCCACGCGGTCGGTGCTCAGCAATTGACTGAAGGGGTCGCTGCCTCCGCCGCCAGGCGCAGCCACCAGGATCGAGGCGCCAGGGGCGCTGTTGCCGAGCACTTGGCCGTCTGCGCCCGTGGCCGCCACGGTGACGACGTAGCGGCTGTTCTGCAGCCCGTGCAGGTTGGTGTTGTCCTGCAGCCCGAAATGGTTGCCGGCAGACTGCACCACCACGGTGCCCAAGCCGCCCCGGCCTTGGTCGGCCAGGTCTCGCAAAGCGCTCGCCACGTTGGCAAATGCTGGGGCCGCCAGGTTGTCGGCAAATGCCCAGGCTTGTGTGGTGTCGCGCAGGCTCGTGAAACCCCAGCTGTCGCTGAGCACATCCAGGTTCAGGCTGAGCGCTTGTGTGTAGGCTTGCGCGCTTTGCGCTGCCAGTTGGCTGAGCGAGCCGCTGGGCGGCGCATACAACGACACCAGGCTGGCGCCGTAGGCCACGCCCACAATGTTGGCGCCATCACGCTCGGCTGCGATCACCCCTGCAGCCGCTGTGCCCCGGTTGTCGGCAGCCAAGACGGGGGCGCCACCGCTGTCGCCCGTGGCCGTGTTGCGCCCGGCTGCAGCCAGCAGCACGCCGTCCAGGTCAGGGTGCAAAGGGTCGATGCCTTGATCAAAGACACCCACCCGCACACCGGCCCCGGTGAATTGCGGCCACAGCGGCAGCACGTTGGCGCCCACTTCCGGATACAGCGCCCACTGGCGAACCAGCAGCGGATCGGCAGGCAGATTGAAAGGCGCGTCGTCGTCCAGGATCATTCCGTAGACACGAAAGTTGTCGCTGGCAAATCCGGCGGCGGCTGAGAAATCCAGATACAAAGCTTCGGTGGGCTCAAAACGATGGTCATTGATCAGCTCGACGCTGAAGGTGGCGCTGGTCTGCCCAGGCGCGAAATTGATCGTCTGCGTCTTCTGCACGAAGTCCGTCCGGGGCGCTGCCAAGCCCTCGCTGCTGGTGCTGACCCGCACCGAGGCAGGTCCTTCCAGAGCCTTGCTCAAGCTCAGGGTGAAAGTGATGCTGCCATCGGATTCACGCGCTTGCGGCAGGTTCGAGCGCAGCAGCGTCGGGGCATCGCGCACCGACAGGGTGTAGGTGCCCACGCCGCGGTCTGCCAGGTCCTGCACGTCCAGAAAGTATTGGCCCGTGCTGGCGGGTGTGAACAGAATCAGCGGATCGTCGCCGGTACCGCCACCCGTGGCAGTGCGCAGCAGCATGCCGTCGGCATCACGCAGGGCCAAAAAGGGTTGATCCACTCCCGCGCCCAAGGTGCCACCGCTGCTGTTGGCACCGCGCAACTCCAGCGCGTAAGTCACGCCAGCTTGCAGGCTGAGCTGGAACCAGTCGCGGTCAAAGGGCAGCTCCAGCGCGCCAGTGACCGAAGCCCCGACGGCGACGCGGCCGCTGGTGGCCAGGTTGGCCGCGAAGTCGTCGGTGCTGGCAGGAAACTGGGTCGCCAGCAGCAGATAGCTTCCGGTGCCCAGTCCAGAGCGTTCTTCTACCGCCAGGAAGTAGATGCCGTCAGCGGCTGCGCTGAATGAAAAAGCCGGGTCACGGCTGCCAACGGCTTCTGCGGCGTCGCGCAGGAAACTGCCATCCGGCCCACGCAGCACCAGGTAGGCTTGGGCGCTGCCCGCACCCAGCGTGCCGCCGCCGCTGTTGGCGCCGCGCAGTTCGAACAGATACAGTCCGCCGGCTGCGAGTTCGACCTTGAACCAATCGGCATCACCCACCGTTTCGATCTCGCCGTCCACCGCCGCACCCACAATGATGCGTGCGTTGGTGTTCAGGTCGCCTGCGTAGTCGTCTGCCATGAAGTTTTGTCAGGGGGTCGTCTGGTGAGGATTCGGAGCAAAGTCGCAGAGCCTGCGCCGGCTGGACCCACGGGCCTGATGCTGCCCGAATTTACACAGCCTGGCTTCCCCTCATGCAGGGAGCCTGTGTCTGATGCAGTCCGCGGCGCCAGCGCGCTCACCAGAAAGCCGGCGCACGGAAGGTTGTGATTGGTCAGTTTTTGCACAGCCAGCCCCGCTTGACGGCGGCGGGCAAGGTCAGTCAAGGCGACGCTGAACAAGTCCCCGCGAGTGTCCGCGCCCTGGTTTGGGATGTGCTGCACGGCGCAAACCGCAGACATAGCCTGGGCTATGGCGAGGATTTGCAACGCCGCAGACCGCCCAAAGCAGGGATGCGGGCGCCGCGAGGGACTTGTTCAGCGTTGCCTTAAGGGGTGGCACTATGCTTGCATCACTCGAATGATGCGAGACTATCGTCGAGCGACCAGGCCATCATGAACAGCACCAATCCGCCTAAACCCCCGCCAGCCTCAGACCCGAAGGTGGACAGCAACGCCCACGATGAGGTCGATGACGACGCGACTCGCATCATCACGCCCAGCGAGTCCGAGATGGCGGCACATCTCGTCGCCCAGATGGCGGCCAATCAGGCTGCGTTGGATGCAGCCAACAAGGCAGCTGCCAACGCTGGCCCGTACGTTGATGACGCAGAGGCCCGGACAGCAGTGCCAATCTCGGCGCAGCGAGCGGCTGAACTTGCAGCGATGGCCGCCGCAGCCCGCAGTGTGAACACCATGGCGTCCTCCAGCATGGGTGCTGGCTCTGGTTCGGATTCGAGCTTTGGCGCCAACCCCTATACCCATTCGGGGCACACCGACTTTGCCCCCACCCAGGTCAGCTCGCCCACGCGGGCCATTTCGGCCGCCACTTTTGAAGTGCAGGACGGCATGACGTTGCCGCAGCTGGGCGCCTCCGGGTCGTTGACCGAGGGTGGCGTGCGCCAGGTCGGCCGCTACCAGGTCAAAGGCCGCCTGGGGCGGGGGGGCATGGCCAGTGTCTACCGGGCGCATGACCCGCAGATTTCGCGCGACGTCGCGATCAAGTTCTTGCACGCTTCGTTGTCCGAGGATGAAGAGTGCAGGATGCGCTTCCTGCGCGAAGCCCGTGCTGCCGGCGGCTTGTCGCACCCCAACATCGTCGTGGTTCACGACGTGGGCGAGATCCAGAACCGGCCCTACATGGCCATGGAGTTGATCGACGGCGCGCCGCTGTCGGAGCACCTGGAAGCAAAAAAGGCGATGCCGCTGCGCAGTGTGGTGGTGATCGGCCTGCAACTGGCGCGTGCCCTTGAGTATGCGCACACGCGGGGCATCGTGCATCGTGACATCAAACCCGGCAATATCATGCTTCTGGGCGACAACCAGACCATCAAGGTGGCCGACTTCGGCATCGCCCACATGGACGACGGCAGCGGTGAGCAGCGCACGATGGTGGGCGCGGTGATGGGCACACCGCAGTACATGTCGCCTGAACAAACGCGCGGCGAAAAGGTGGACGGGCGCTCGGACCTGTTTTCTGCCGGCATCGTGCTTTACCAGATGCTGGCCGGTGAGCGGCCGTTCAAAGGCGACAGCATGGTCGCGGTGGTGACCAAGATCGCCACCGAAGATCCGCCGCCGCTGAACCAGAAGCGACCCGATGTCCCACCGGCGTTGCGGCGGGTGGTGGACCGCTGCCTGGCCAAGCAGCCGGCGCAGCGTTACCAGTCGGGGCGTGAAATGGCTGAGGCGCTGCAGAAAGTGCTTTCGGAGATCGACGAAGCTGCGCGCGAACGCGACAAGCCCCGCATCCTGCCGCTGCGTGTCAAGTGGGCGCTGATGATGGGCTTGATCGTGGCCCTGGTGATGGGCTTGACCTCGGCCGTCATCACGCAGCGCCAATACGCGGCCATGATGGGCCAGGCTACCGACTACGGCGCGTCTTTGGCCCGCTTCATTGCAGCGCAAAACGCGGCTGCGGTACTCGGTGAGGAGTGGTACGCGGTCGATGTGCAGGTGCAGGAGATCATGAAGACGCGCAACTTCGAGCGTGTCTCGGTGACCGACATGAGCGGCGTGGTCAAGGTTTCCAGTGTCGCGGCCTCGGTGGGCCAGCCGTTTCAGGCCGAGGGGGTCAAGCTGGCCAGCGTGGACAGTGCAGGCGCCGCAGTCACCCGCTACAGCAGCCAGGGTGAGGACATTCTGGGTTTTGAGGCTCCGGTACTGTTTGGCAGCAAACAGATCGGGCGCGTCACGCTGGGCATTGCTGAAAAGCCGCTGACTCAGGTGGCCAGACTGTCGATCACGCTGATGGTGGTGCTGGTGGTGGTGACGGTGTTGGCGGTGGCCATTGCGATGTATTTCGTAGCCAACTGGTTTGCCAAGCCGATCCGGCTGGTGGGCGAGTCGATGGCCGAGATCGGCAAGGGCCGCTTTGATCACCGCATCAACGAGGCGCGCAATGACGAGTTCGGCTTGCTGTTCAAGTCCTTCGACCAGATGGCAGCAGCGCTGCAGGAGAGGGCACCCAACGTGCCGGCAGCACCGCCGACACTGATCCCTGGGCAGCGGGCTTTTTCTGCCGGTGGCGCCGCCAACACGCCTCGCGGCCAAGGGGTCGGCTGATGGAGTCTCGTTGCTTGCTGCGCGCCGTTGGCCCTGCGCTTTTGGTTGCAAGCCTGACCGGCTGCGGCACGCTGGAGCCAGGCGCGACCGCCACAGACTCGTCGGTCAGGGCCACTCCTCGGTCCGTGCCGGCGCCCCCGAGCGCGCCGGCGCCAGCTTTGCCGCTGCCGGCAAGCAGGGCCGCGACCGACCACTCCGGCGCCGGCGCCAGGCCCACCAGCATGCGGCCACTGCCGCGTGCCACGCCCGCTGGACAACCCTATCTGGGAGCTGAAGGCAAGGTTGCAGGCCACACCGATCGTGTACTGGTTTACCTGCCATCAGCCGGCGACAATCTGCGCGCCATCGCCTACCGGTTCCTGGGCAGCCAGGACCTGGCCTGGCGGATCGAGGACTTCAACGCGCAGGGCATGCAACTGAAGCCAGGGCAGCCGATCAAGATCCCACTGCAGAACATCAATGTAGGCGGGGTGCGAACCGACAGCTACCAGACCATCCCGATACTGTGCTACCACCGTTTCTCGGGGGGCCCCTCGAAGATGGTGGTCAGCGCAGCCCAGTTCGAAGCGCAGCTGGCCTGGCTGGCGCAGAACAACTATCAGGTGCTGCGCCTGAGCGAGCTGGAGGATTTTCTGGCCGCGCGCCAGCCTTTGCCCGAGCGTTCGGTGGTGATCACCATCGACGACGGCTACGAATCGACCTACCATCAGGCTTTTCCAGCGCTGAAGAAGTATGGCTTTCCAGCCACCTTGTTTGTCTACACCGACTTCATCGGCGCGCGAGATGGGCTGAGCTGGGACGAGCTGGCAGAGATGTCCAAATCCGGCATCATCGACATCCAGGCGCATTCAAAGACGCACCGCAACCTGGCCGACAAAGGCAGCAAAGAGACGGATGCCGGCTACCGCGCCAGCATCGAGTCAGAGGTGCAGCATCCCATGAGTCTGCTGAACCGTCGCCTGGCGGCTGCAGGTGTCAAGGTGCGTCACTTCGCCTATCCATTTGGCGATGCCAACGCGCTGGTGCTCGAAGCCATGAAACGACATGGTTACGACCTGGGCGTGACCGTCAATCCTGGAGGCAATCCTTTCTTCGCCGATCCTTTGATGTTGCGCCGGACCATGATTTTTGGCGACCATGATCTGGACGACTTCAAGGCGCGCGTGCAGACCCGCAGGCCGATAGGTGAGCCGTGATCGCGCTGTGCGTCTCAATTTCTCAATGCAACCTTGCTGTTGATCGATCCTTCCAATCCGCTGCTGCTTTGGCGATGGAGCCTCACCGAATCACCCTCCGCGCCCAGGCCGGCACCCGAGCGAAGCTGTGGCTTGCCTTGGCACTGGTGTTGGTGCTGTCAGGCTGTGCTACACGGGCACCTGAACCCGCTGCGCGGCAGGCGCCACCTGCCCTCCCCGCGCCAGCCCCGGCGCCTGCTGCCGCGCCCGACATCCGGCAACAGCCGCTGCTTGAGTTTGAACGCCAGCACCGTGATCTGGCCGCTGCCGCCGCCCGCCAGGGCGACTGGGCGGCGGCCGAGCAGGCCCTGGACGTGGTCATGGCGCTGCGACCGGCTGATGCTGCAGCGCTGGCCGAATTGAACCGCGCAAGGCAGATGGCTGCAGCCAGCTCAGCCCAGAACTTGACCGAAGCACGTGCAGCACAGCGCCGGGGCGAAGCTGCCAAAGCCCAGCGTCTTTACCTGGATGTGCTGGCGCTGAGCCCGGACAACGCCGAAGCGGCTCAGGCCCTGCGGGTGCTGGAGCGTGAAAGGGTGCAGCGACAGCACCTGGGGCAGTTGTCGCGCAACTTCTTCACCCGGCCACCCGGTACCCCTGCCGGCTCGGCGCGCGCCATGGCCAGTGAAGGTGCTGCACGAGCGGAGATGGAGCATGCCGCCGTACTCGCCTCTCAAGGTGAAACCCAGGGCGCAATCGCCGTTTTATTGCCTTTGGCTACAGCTTCCAAGCCCGATCCGGCTGCCCGCGCGCTGTTGGCGGACCTGTATGTCAAACGGGCTGAAGAACTGATGCTCAGTGACAAAAAGGCAGCGGCAGAGGCGCTGCAGCGCAGTCTTCAGCTGGAGCCGCGACACGCCAAGGCCACAGCCATGCTCAGGACGCTGCGGGCCAGCGAGGGCGCTGGAACAAAGTCAATTCCCGCCACTCCTGCAGGCATCACACGTCGCTGAACGCAGCGATTCAGAGGCGTGAGGCCTGCGCTCACTTGACCTTGCCGAGCTTTTCCTTCAGGCCCTGGACCTTCTGTTTCTCCAGCAAGGCGGTGCGGTTGTCGGGCTCGATCTCGAGCACCGCGTCCCAGGCCTTGATTGCGGCATCCAGATCCTGCTTGGCAAACGCTGTGCGTGCAGCCCGCGAGTGGCGGGCAATGTCGTCGGCGCGGCTCTTGGCGTTTCTGGCCGCCGCTGCTGCTTCGGTCACGGCTGCGGTAGGACGAACCGCGGCGGGCTGAGGCGCTGTGCCGGTTGCGCTGGAGGAGGGTGCTGGTGTGGTCGGGGCCGGCGTTTGTGCAGCCGGGCCGGGGGTCGGAATGGCAGGGGGGCTGGACGGGCTGGCAGTCGGGCTGGTAGACGGGCTCGAGTCCGAAGCCACCGAAGCAGGCGCTCTGCCTGGCACCCTGATCATCTGGCCACCCGCCAGTGTGCGCGGTACCTTGATGCCGTTGTAGCGGGCCAGGATGTAGAACTGGTGCACGTCGTTCAAGAAGCGCTGTGCGATGCGTGAGAGCGACTCTCCGGGCTGGACCCGGTAGTTGAAGTACTCGCGGCCCAGCACGACATTGGGGTCGTCCTGGATCTGCCTTTGCAGGCTCTGCGCCAGCCGGTTGTTGGGGTCTGATCGCAACACCTTGCTCAACACCTGCCCGGCTGATTCTTCTTCTCCCAACTCCAGAAACTCGATCGCCGCAGTCAGAGCACGTTGCGCTTCTTGTGGGCTGAGCACCGGCGGTGGAGGCGGGGGTGGCAGCGGCACAGGCACGGGCCGCGGTGCTGGCACGGTCACTACCGGCTGCGGCTCGGGCTGTGGAGCTTCAAGAGGCGGCTTGACAGCCTGCTGCGGTGGAGTCGCACAGGCTGCCAGCACCAGCAAGCTTGCACAGGTACCGATTCGGATGATGGGCGGGACGCGTGTTTTCACAGCCTTGAACAGATGCACCTCAACTGTACTATTGTCACGCCATTCTTGGATGCATGCGAGATCGATCGGGACAGATGCCACACGCGTGGACGTATTGACTGCGGATGATCTGACAGTGGGCAAGGATTTGTCGATTCTTGACAATCTGCAGCCGCTCAGCAAAGGGACATCAAGGTCCAAGCGGCCGGGCAACTGGCCAAAGGTCGTGCAAATTTGAAGTTCAGGCATGGGCACAATGGCCAGGGTGACTTTGGGTTGTTGCCCCTGGCCGTAGAGGCCGCGACGATCCAATACGACTCCAGCGAAGGTACTGAAGGATGGACGTGCCCTGCTTCATGATGCGGACTTTTCAAGCGTGCTTGCTGCCGCTGTCCCTATGACCCTGACCCTCATTGCCGTTTCACTGAACGAGCGACCCTTGTCGCAACCGATCACCGCCCACTTTGACAATCGAGGCGGCACGATCGGCCGCGCAGACCACAACACGATGGCCCTGCCTGACCCTGAGCGCCATGTCTCCAGGCTTCAGGCCGAGATTGTCGCCACCGGCGATCACTTCATGATCCGCAATGTGGGTTCAGCCAACCCGATCATGGTGGCGGGGCGCCCTCTGGCCAGCGGCGAATCGGTTTTGCTCAGCCACGGAGAAGAGGTGCGCATTGGCGGCTACCTGCTGCAGGTGGACACCCGAGGCGATGGCTCAGCGCTGGACATCACGCGTGGCCGCGCGATGCTGTCGTCGACTCTCACACCCAGCCCTGTAGCGCTCAGCGAAGGCCTGCGCCGTGCCCCTGTCGCGCCAGCAGCATCTGAGGCGATGGCTGCGACCTGGCCGCCCTCAGCTGCGCCGGCAGTTAAGCCTGCAAACACGCCTGCAGCGCCGGTGCCACTGCCGGCCGCCAAGCGGCAGGCACTGGCGCCGTCGCCTTCGCCGTCGCCTTCGCCTTCGCCCTTGGCGCCTGCTGGGGCAGCGCAGAATCCATTCGCCGACCTGCTGGGTGACGTTGCGGCGCCTGCAGCCGCGCCCGCCAGTGCGCGCGTGTCGGTCAGCGATGACCCCTTTGCTGACCTGTTCGGATCGCCATTGCAAGCCGGGTCGTCTTCACTCACGCCCAGGCCTGCCCCTGCCTCTGCCCCTCCCGCAACGCCTTCGGTCGCGCCAGCGCCTGAAGGCGCCGTTGGGACACCTGCGACTGCTGCCGGATTTGATCCTTTTGCTGATCTGATCCCACCTGCCGCAGGTTTGCCCGCCAAGTCCGCAGGTTTGGCGCCAGCGAGTGCCCCACCATCTGCCCGTTTACCTGATGATTTCGACCCCTTTGCTGATCTGGCGCCTGCAAAAGCGTCGTCCACGGGGCCTGCGACGCGGGATAACGATCCCTTTGCAGACCTCATGCCCCATGCGGCGCCATCCTCTATCGATGCCATGTTCGGGCTGGAGCCTCGAGATACGGATCCTCTGGCTGCTTTCATGGCGGGAGCCGCTCCTGCGGGTGCACAAGGTTCGCCTCCAAGTTCAGCTTCTGGCAGACTTGACGGTGGCAGCCGTCTCAGTGTGGATCCGATGGAAGCGTTGTTTGGCGACGCGGCGCCTGCGCCCGCCACTGCAGCCGAGTCAAACCATGTTCCGGCGCTGAAAACCGCCTTCTCGCCGCCTCGCGTTCGCTCCTCCGATTCACTGGGGTCAGGTGCGGCTGCATTGCCGCAGGCGGATGTTGCGCCGCAACCGGTCTCTGCCGCTGCCCCTGTGCGTGCAGCGAAAGCGGCGCCGCCGCAGCCCGCAGCCGCGCCCCCTGTTCGGGCGCCTGTTCTGGCGCCTGCAGCACCGCCGGCCCGAGTCGCCGCCACACCCCTGTCCGAGCTGCCAGGTCACGAGCAAGCGGCATTGCGCCTGTGGGCGGCCCTGTGCGAAGGCGCGGGTGTGGACATCCCGCTGCCTGCCGCTGATGCCGAAGAGCGCATGCACGAAGTGGGCCGTGTGCTGCGCAGTGCTGTTGATGGCATTCTGCGGCTGATGGCCGTGCGTGCCAGCACCAAGAGCGAACTGCGCGCAGATGTGACCGTGATCCAGGCTCGCGGCAACAACCCGCTGAAGTTTTCGCCCGACGCTGCTGCCGGCATCTCGCATTTGCTGCAGCCAACCGTCCAAGGCTTCCTGCCTGGCGCCGCAGCGATGGATGATGCGATGCACGACCTGGTAGGCCACAGTATCGGCACTGTCGCAGGCATGCGCGCTGCGCTCGGCGGTATGCTGGATCGTTTTGCGCCTGAAGAACTCGAGTCCAAGTTGACGACGCGATCGATGCTGGAGAGTCTGTTGCCTGCGACGCGCAAAGCCCGGTTGTGGGATGCCTATCTGCAGCACCATGGCGATATCCGCGATGACGCTCAAGACGACTTTCACAATCTGTTTGGCAAAGCCTTTCTGGCGGCCTACGACCAACAGATTGCTCAATTGCGCCGAACGGGCTCCAGCTGATGTTCAAGATTCAAGTCGCCAGTTGCAGCGAGACCGGTGCCCGCAGCCGCAATGAAGACAGGTTGAGGTTTGGTGCCTCTCGCATCGGCACCTTTGCAGTGCTGGCCGATGGGGCTGGCGGCCACAGCCGTGGTGAAGAAGCTGCAGAGCTGGCGGTGAACAGCCTTGAGCGCAATTTGCGCGACGACAGTCAGAGTTTTTCACCCGAGAACCTGACAGAGATGGTGTGTCAGGCGCACGCTGAGTTGCAGCGCCACCAGGATTCGGACAGCACTCAATCGCGTATGCACTGCACCCTGGTGGTGCTTTGGGTGGACTCAGCGGCAGAACGTGCGTTGTGGACCCATGTCGGGGACTCGCGGCTGTACCGGATTCGCCACGGCCGGGTGGATGTTGTGACGGCTGACGACAGCGTCGTGCAGCGTCTGCTGCAGGCCGGCGTGATTCGCGGCGATCAGGTGCGTGGTCACCCGCAAAAGAACCAGCTGATGGCAGCGCTGGGCATCACCGGAGAGGTGGAACCGCACACCGTGGTGCGCGCGGTGGAGGTGATGGAAGGTGATGCTTTTCTACTCTGCAGTGATGGCTGGTGGGAGCACTTTGAGCATCGCGCGCTGCAAGACGGCATGGGGCGGGCACTGACGCCACAAGCCTGGCTGGATCAGATGCGCGAGCAGGTGCTGGCGCAGAACAAGCCCCGGCAAGACAACTTCAGCGCGGTGGCGCTTTGGGTAGGTGACCCAGGGGAAGTGACTTATGCGGGTTTAGACGACACACAGCCCAGAGCTGGCCTGGGCCGCTGAGCCCACTGAAGCGCAAGCCTGGCCCGGCTACGCTGGCTTACCAGTTTCCAGCCAGCATGGCAGCGAAGTTTTCAGGGGGTGGCAGACCTGCTGCCACATTGAGAATCTCTTTGCCTGCTGTGTCGTGGGCGCTGCCCGCAGGGTTCAAGGGCCACCAAAAGCTCTTGTCGGCCAGCTGCTTCTGAAACTGCCCGGCGGCCAAACCATGGATCAGCTGCGACAGGCTGGCGCCGGCAGCAGCAGTGTGTTGCCACAAACCTGGGCTGTTCGGGGATGCCTTCAGCGTAGCGGGGACCGGTCCGCCGCCTGGCCAGGGGGGGGAGTTCTCCAGCGCCTGTTCGAAATTCTCGACGCTTGCGCTGTCTTCCAGCGTTGCCAGCGCCGCCGCTGCCGTGTGCGACCACCACAGATCCAGGTGGTCCAGGCCGATGCGGTCGCTGGGGGCCACTGGACGTGATTGAACCACCACCAGCGGGAAATAACGCCCGACGTTGTCGCAGCTGGGCATCAGCACTCCGAACCACCACTGTTCGTCGATCACGCCAGGTGCCCAGGCAAAGCGCCATACAGGCGCACTGAGGTAGACCTGTTGCCACTGCCCACCCAATTGCTCCTTGCTGGCGGCAACACAGGCCGACAACCAATCGTCACAGACCTGAACCCAAGTCGGCGGCAGCCTGCGCGAAGCGAAGTCCCCCTGCACAGCGATCTTGCCAAACCAACCGGGGGCTTGTCCGCGGGCCATTTCGCCTACAGACCGTTGGGACAAGAAAAGGTACGCATCTCGTTGAGCCTGAAAGGATTGCGTACGCTGCTGGCTGTGATGTCGAACACCGCCTTGCGACCATCGAGGTCAAACACGGCACGAAATTTTTCGCGCTCGCCGCCCGGCAAGAAGTTGACCCTTTCAAACAAGCGAAAAAGTGCCCAAGGACCGTCGTTGACCATGCCCGTGCCGCCCTGAGGCTGCACCATCACACGCACGACTCCGGTCCCACGGGGTCCCGGCCACTGCACGGTGGTCGGAATCTGTGGCCCATGGGCGTACTTGACGATCTGACCATCCACATCCAGAACGAACTCGGTCAGTGCGCGGTCCATTTCGACGGGCTTGAGTTCGATGCGTGTGCTGGCAGAGCTGCCACCCACGCCAAAAAACGTCTCGCGGATCACTTGCGCGCGCTGGAACTGAGGCAACGTGCCGACATCGGTCCCCAAAGGTGTGCCGTCCACGGCCCTGAAACTCCAGGGGCGGGTGCTGGTGTCGATGTACGGGTCCAATTTTTGCTGCATCTGCGCAAACTTGCCGTTAGGGCCAAAGAGCGCGGCGAAATCCGCCTGCGTGACTTCACGCGCCGAAGCGATGTCGAAGGGGTAGCGCCCGGTGATGGCTTGATTGCAGTACTCGCCGACCTGGGCCCGCACCTCGCGCGACAGGCTCTCGCGCAACTGCATCAGCGCCACCCTGGAGCTGGCGCTGCCCAGGTTGGCCAGCAGCGAGCGCACGGGCTCTGGCGCATTGGCCGCCTCGGCCTTGATCTGGTTGGGCAGAGGGGAGGGTGGGGGCGCGCCGCCGCCTTTGAGGGCAGAGTCCACCGCCGTCAGCAACACCTGCAACTCGCCCAGACGAGCAATCACGCCGTCCAATGGCGCCTTGCCACCCTCCGGAGCTGTGACGAGGCGGCGCAAAGACGCGAAGTCCTTGTCGTTGTCGACGATGCTTTCGATGCGTTCGCCAGCCACTGCAGCGCTGGCCTGCTTGCTGCCCACGGCACCCAGCACCCGACGCTGCAGCGCATCAGCTGCGCGCCTGGCGCTTTGCTCTGCGTTGTCGACGAGCCCTTGGCCTGCCAGCAGGGTCGTTTCGCGCGAGATCGCCTTGAGCAGCGGCACCAGTGGCGTATCAGGTGCAGCCAGAAACCGGGCCCGTTCCACGGCTTGGCCGACATTGGTCACAGGCTGCAGCTTGATGTCCGCGATGAATGCCCGCCAGCGGTCGCGGTATTCGGTCAGGTAGAGACGACGCACGTCGTCAGTCATGCGGTCGTTCGTGACCAGGGCTGCTGCGCCGCCTTCGGTGGCCGGGATGCCGAGCACCCAAGACTGCTCTTCAGCCAGTTGCCGCGTGACTTCTCCGACCACCGACTGGAAGCCCTTGTGGTAAGCGTTGTAGCTGAACAAGCCTGGCACACCGCGCGTCAGCGGCAGCCCGCTTTCGCGGGTGAACACCAAGGGAGCGTTGCCACCGCCGGCTTTGGCCACGGTGAACTCGGGGAAGTCGCTGCCGAGCCCACGTTGGCGCAATCGGTTGTAGACCCGCTGCGCCAGGGGCACCGCAGAAAGCTCGGCTCGTGTGGCTGCGACCAATGCCTTGTCTTGCGGCAGCGGCGAGACGGTGGCGCCCTGAGCCAGCAACGCGTCGAGGTGCCGCGACAGCGCCTCTCGTTGTTCGGCGGTGAGCTCTCGGCCCAAGCGCACGTCCCAGTCGTTTTCGATGTGCGACTTCAGCGACACGACGTCAAACCGCGCCGGCTCATACATCATCAGGTAAGCCTTGAGCGCTTCGTATTGCGATTCGGGTTGATCGCCGGCGCGCAATTGCTCTTCCAGTCGGATGGCCAGGCGAGGCAACACGGCGTCCACCAGCATGCGGTCGTAGGCCTGCTGGGCTGCGCCGTCCAGCTTGCGACCCTGGTACAGGCCAAAGCCCATCGACCAAGGGACATCGGCATCGTTGGTCTGAGTCGTCTCTTCGCCAGTCTGCAGGCCGGCCACGGCCAGGCTGCGCACGGCGTTGAGGGCCGGCGTCAGCGGGCGCAATTCCGATGAGGCACGGTTCGGTGTTTCCTGCACCCCTTTGCGCACTCCTTCGACGCGGGCGCTGACCGTGTCGATGTACTGGCTGTTGTTGTGCCAACTGATGGCCCACAGGGTGCCCAGGCCGACGACGAGCAGCCCCAGAGCGGCATACCCTGCAAGCGCCATGACCCCGCGCCGGCGTTCCCAGCCCCTGTTGGTGCCGGCCACCCCTTGCTCGGCAAACACCACCTCTGTCAGCAGCCGCGAGAGGAAAAAACTCTTGCCGCTGGACTGCTGCGGGGGCAGCACAGCCTGCTCGAGCATGTAGCGGCGGGCCACTGCGCCCAACACACGATCGATCGGCGAGCCTTCCTGCGTACCGCTGACAAAGTACAGACCTCGAAGCATTGGCTTGGCTTCGAAGGGCGAGGGCGAGAAGACATCTTTGACGAACTCTTGCAGCAACTCGCGCAGCGCCGCAAACTGATTGGGGAAGCCGTAAATGCGGGCTCGTCGTTGGGGGTCGGATTCGGCCTGCAGGCGGTCGATCAGGCCTTCGTCCAAACGCTTGAGCAACAAATCAAACTCGCCGTCGAAGGCCTCCTGCGCAGAGGCGCCCTCCAAAGGCACGGTGTACCCCCAAGGGGTGGCGCGCTGCTCCTTGTCGAGCGAGGCAAAGGTCTCGCTGAAGCCCGACATCAAGTCGCACTTGGTGACGAGCAGATAGATCGGCAGGCGCACCGCCAACTGTTCGTGCAGCTCTTGCACACGGGCCCGCACTGCCTGGGCGTGTTTGCTGCGGTCAGCACTGCTCTTGGCCAGCAGGTCGGACACCGAAACCGTCACCAGCACACCATTCAGGGGTTGACGTGGTCTGGACCGCTTCAAGAGCTGCAGGAAGCCGCCCCAGGTCTTCTTGTCGTTTTCTGCGTCGCTGTCCTGGGTCACGAAGCGGCCCGCAGTGTCGATCAGCACAGCCTGGTCCGTGAACCACCAGTCGCAGTTGCGCGTGCCGCCGACCCCACGCACCGCTTGCTCACCCATGTGATCGGCCAGCGGGAAACGCAGGCCCGCATTACGCAAGGCCGTGGTCTTGCCCGAGCCTGGCGCACCGACGATGGTGTACCAGGGCAACTCATACAGGAAGCGGCCAGTCAGCTTTTGCTTGAGGTTGCCCCAGGCGGACGTCTTTCTGAGGCTGACACCGCCTTCCGCGGCGCCAAAGCGCGCCTTCTTCAAAGTCTGCAAGGCGACTTCAAAGCGCTCTCTTACGGCAGCCATGTCCGCACTCTCAGCCGCTGCAGCGGGCCCTGCGCCGCCCAGCGGAGCAGTCATCAATTGCTCGACCACCTTGCGGTTGCCGCGACGTGCGCGCCAGGCACGCCAAGCCACCGAAGCGAGGGTGACAATCAGCACCAGCGCGGTAGTCGTCCAACGCGAAGTGGCGCTCTCCAGCGGCCGCCAGTCGGCAATCGCCAGCATCGGTCCGATGATCCACACCGCCGCCAGTAACAGCACAATCAGGACCAGCAGCAAGGTCCAACGGTTGAACATCAGACCAAAGATCTTCTTCATGGCTTTTCAGTAACTCGGAGGTCCATCAGCAATGACGAGGTGATGCAGGTTGGCGCTAGCGTGAGGCTGCGGGTTGAGGTGCGGCGGCGGCACCTGCGCCTGAGACCGGGCGCGTCGCTTCGGGGCGGCCAGTCAGCAACATGATCTCGACCCTGCGGTTGAGCGCGCGGTTGGTGACACTGTCGTTGGGTGCTGCAGGTTCTGCGTCGGCACGGCCTTCGGCGCGCATTCGCTCAGCTGGCAGCCCTGCTTGCGCCATCAGCTTCATCACTTCGCGCGCGCGCTCGTCCGACAGATGCCAATTGGACGGAAAGCGCAAGGTGCGTATGGCCACGTTGTCGGTGTGACCTGTGATCAACACGGGCCCAGGCACCCTGACCATCGCCTGGGCCACACGCTGCATCAGCGCTTCCCGGTCGGCTTCCAGTGAGGAGCTGGCAGGTGCAAACAATCCATCACCGCGCATGACCACCACACTGCGATCGACTTCATCCCGAACTGCCAGCAAGCCGGCCTTGATGTCTGATTGCAGAAACTGGGCCAGCCGCGGTTGAGGTGCCGGCTGTGCCGTGGGTGTGACAGGGGGCGTCAGCCGCAGACCCTGAATCTGCGTGTAGACAGGGTCGGACCGGCCGCTCAGCGACCAGGAGAAAGCAGCATAAAGGCCGCCCAGCAACAGCAAGCAAAGCGCGCCCATCACGGCCAGGGGCAACCAGCCCAATTGCTTGCGGCTCGTCGCCGGTGCGCCTTGCCAGTGCTGGGCCAGCGCTGCAGGGTAGGGGCCACGTTGCTGGGCGAGCAGTTGTGCCAGCCGCGCGCGCACGGCGTCAAGTTGTGCGCGGCCACCTTCCACGACCCTGTAGCGGCCCTCGAAACCCAGCGAAATGGCGGCGTAGATCAACTCCAGCAAGTCGCGGTTGTCCTGAGGCTTTTCCGCCAGTCTCGCCATCAGCTGGAAGACTTTCTCGCCGCCCGAACTTTCATTGTGAAACTCCACCAGCAAGCTGTGTCTGGCCCAGGTGCCACCGCCTCCCCAGGGCGTGTCGGCGGCCGCCTCGTCCAACATCGTGCACAACACGTAGCGGGCCGCCATCACACGTTCAGGCGCCACGCCGCGCGACTGCGCAGCGGTAGAAAAGTCGCGCAAACCCTGGACCAATTGAGCGCGCAAATTGTCCGGCGACGACATCTGTTTGGCGTGGCGCAGGCGCGGCACCAGCATCAGCAAGGGATTGGCAGCCTCCAGCAGCGGGTTGATGCCATGGGTGGCTGCTGCCGGGTTTGCCTGAGCCTCTGAAAAGACCTGTGTTTGAGTGCCGGACCGCGCGCCTTGCCATCCGCCGGGGCTGGGCTTGACGAAAGTCCTTTCGCTTGAGCCTGCGCCAAAGGGGTCGTCGAACGGGGAGGGATCGTTGGCCATCTTGGTGTTCGTGTCTCAGCCCGGTGGGGTGCTCGGCGCGGTCGGTGCCTCAGCTTTGCCGCACGGCCCAGAGTTCCAACTCCAGTCCGGGAAAATCGCCGCCGACGTGCAACGCTAGGTTGCCCGTTCGCTCAAGCTGTTTCCACAACTCGCCCTGGCGGTCCAGCTCGAAGTAATGGCTGCCGGTGTGGAAAGGCAGCTGGCGCGGTGCAACGGCCAGGCTGCGCATCGTTACGCCAGGCAATTGCTGGTTGACCAGATCCCGCAGTCGTTCCACTGGGCCCAGCTTGGATTGCGCAGGAAAGCGCGAGCGAACCTGATCTGCAGGCAGTTGCGAGCGCACGGCCAGCACAAAGCCTGCGGTGCGCAGCAACTCTGCGTCGTTGACGGTTGCCGTGCGCACGCCATGCGAGCGCTCTATCAGTTCGATCTGGATCGCATGGCGCTCGATCACAGCAGACAGCAACTCCCGCAAGTCCTGCAGCACTGGCGCGAACACGGCGTGCAGCTCGTCGTGTTTGTAGATCGGATACTCACGTGGATGGCGCTGGGTCGACGAGAAGGTGGCCAGTTCACCAGCCAGCTGCACACAAGCCATGTACAGCGGCCAGGGGTGCACGCTGGGCGCACCTGCGAACTGACGGAGCTGCGGCTCGGCACGATTGAGCACCAGCAACATCATGAAGTCGGCGATCTCCGAGACCTCTCGGCCCAACTGGCCCATCTGGCTGGCCAAAGTGCGCGCCCTCTGCTGTACCAGGCCATGCAGCAAGGTTGCAGTCGCGGAGAGCTGACCACTTGCTTCAATTCTCGTTTGGGGCGCGATGTAGGCACGCTCGAGCACGACCTGACCGTCGTTGCGGCGTTCGCTGACACGCGCCACACCCAGGGCCGAGTAAGCATCAGTGAGATCGCGCTTGCGCAAGAAGCGGAAGTTCACTGCGCCAGTCTGGATGGGCTCCGGGTCGTCGCTGGCGTTGGTGTGGTCGCGCAAGTCGAGATCCTGGACCTTGTACCTGCTGATGACATCTGCGGCGCCGTCGCCAAAGTCGGTTTCAGTGACACCCGACCGGCCTACGGGGGCTGCCAGATAGACGATCTCGGACTGCAGGTCCGCTGCAACTTCGTAAGGGGCTGGCAGCGGGTCGCTGTCAGCCATCGAAAATGGTGTGCCATCGGGCAAAACACCGCTGGCTCGACTGAGTGCCAGACGACCCAACGCCAACTGCGTTTCATCGATCACCAGTTCTTTGAAGCCCCAGGCATGCACTTGGGAGGCGCGCACACGGGTATCCAGCAACTGCTCGAAGTAGCGGGCCTCGTGCTGAAAGTGATGCGGCTGCAGGAACATGCCCTGCGACCAAATGACCCGGTGTGATCCACTCATACGCCAGGCCCGTAGAGCACCAACCACCACCCACGAAGGTGCAGACAGCCGGCGCGTCTGGACTCATGCTGGTGGTGCCGCAATCGCTGCACCTTAGCGTTTGATTTGGATCGAGACAACAAGAGCATCGGCTTTGACCGTCAGTTGCTGGGCCGCTCCAAACTCCACCGGACTGATGGCACGCCAGGTAGCGCGCTCAAGGTCTCGGTAAGCAGCAAAGACAGCGACAAATCGGGTTTCTGCATTCAGCTGTTTGTTGACGGGCCGGCTTTGACCCGGCTCAAGAGTCATCTCTTCGCTGGCCAGCACATCGGCCCCGAGTGTGGCTGCGGACGACTGAAACAAGGCCATGAAGTCCGCAGAGTTGAAGGCCGCCGCCGACTTCAGCTCGTAAATCCGTATCCGCAAGGGAGACGGGCGTTGGCTGACGCTGGGATTGACGTCTGCAGCAGCCTGGATGGTCCCTGTCACTGACGTGACTTTTGGCTTTGGCGGGCTCGAGCAGGCCACCAATGCAGCCGAGAGCAGGACAACCGGCACGCAGGCGAGAAGCCTAAAGTTCTGGAATTTTTTGGAAAAGTGCGACACGCTGAGATTGTGGCTTGAAGCCTGTCAAGACGGATGGACAGAATAGACAGCCCGGTATCCCGCTTTGCGTGACTAAGGTAATCCGTCCAGGCACCCTGGAAGATTAACGCCATTCGCAGGGCAGTGCAAAAGAGCCGTGCGCGGCACACTTCACAAAAACATGCGCTGTGGGGCCAAAAGGTGCCCTGGCACGCGTCTTGTCAAGCGGGTTGCACCTCTCCCATCGCCAGACAGGTAACCGGCGCAGAATCAGTCCGGATCGAGGGCGACGCTGAACCAGTCCCGCGAGTGTCCGCGCCCTGGTGCGGGGCGGGATGAAAGGCGCAGACCGCAGACATCGCCTGGGCTATGGCGAGGATTTGCAACGCCGCAAGCCGCCCAAATCAGGGATGCGGGCGCCGCGAGGGTCTTGTTCGGCGTTGCACGAAGTGTCTATTCGCTTTTGTCAGCCGTCCCGCTGTCTTCGGCCGTTGCTTCAGGCCGGTCCAGCAACTCCACAAAAGCCATCGGTGCGTTGTCACCGACGCGGAACCCCATTTTCAGGATGCGCGTGTAGCCGCCTGGACGGCTGGCGTAGCGCGGCCCGAGTACCTCAAAAATCTTGCTGACCACGGCCCTGTCGCGGGTGCGGTTGAAAGCCAGCCGCCGGTTGGCCAACGATGGGTACTTGCCCAAAGTGATCAGTGGCTCGACCACGGAGCGCAACTCTTTGGCCTTGGGCAGCGTCGTTTTGATGGCTTCGTGCGTGATCAACGAATTGCACATGTTGCGCAGCATCGCCAGGCGGTGCGAGGTGGTGCGGTTGAGTTTGCGGGGGCCGTTGCGGTGGCGCATGGTGAAGGGTCCTGTCTGTTGTGATGACAGCTGGCCGTATCAGGTACCTGCTGCGGGTCGAAGCCGGTCCGCCTTGTGGACGGTGCCTGCCTCGCCATGCAAACGTGCAGCCCCGAAGGCTGGACGGATGTTCTTCTATTGAAGCCTCAGGGGCTGTGCGCAGAACTGGGCTTCAGGGGGTGACACTCAATGATCCGGGCATGTCCCACATCATGGAACTTAGCGCTTCTCCAACCCTTGCGGGGGCCAGTTTTCCAGCCTTGCGCCCAGAGTCAAACCTCTGGAGGCCAGAACTTCCTTGATCTCATTCAGGCTCTTGCGGCCCAGGTTAGGCGTCTTGAGCAATTCGGTTTCTGTGCGCTGGATCAGGTCGCCGATGTAGTAGATGTTCTCGGCTTTCAGGCAGTTGGCTGAGCGCACGGTCAGCTCCAACTCGTCCACCGGGCGCAGCAGGATCGGATCCGGCGGATTCGGACGCGGATCAGGTGCAGAGCGGTCTGTCAGCGGACCCGGATCGATCTGTGCGAAGAACGCGAGTTGTTCGACCAGGATGCGGGCGCTTTGGCGGATGGCCTCTTCGGGCGGGATCGAGCCATTGGTCTCGATCTCCATCACCAGCTTGTCAAGATCGGTACGCTGCTCGACGCGGGCGTTCTCCACCGCATAGCTGACACGACGTACGGGCGAGAAGGAAGCGTCCAACACGATGCGGCCAATGCTCTTGGTCGGCTCGTCGCCAAAACGACGCAGGTTGCCGGGGACGTAGCCGCGGCCTTTCTCGACCTTGATCTGCATGTCCAGCTTGCCACCCTGCGCCAGGTGGGCGATCACGTGCCCCGGGTTGACGATTTCGACGTCGTGGGGCGTTTGAATGTCGGCTGCGGTCACCGGGCCTTCCCCCTCCTTGCGCAGCACCAGAGTGACTTCGTCGCGGTTGTGCAGCTTGAAGACCACGCCCTTGAGGTTCAGCATGATGTGCACCACATCTTCCTGGACTCCGTCGATGGCGGAGTACTCGTGCAAAACGCCCGCAATCGTGACCTCGGTGGGGGCATAGCCCACCATGGAAGACAACAGCACTCTGCGCAGGGCGTTGCCCAGGGTGTGGCCGTAGCCCCGCTCGAAAGGCTCAAGGGTGGCCTTCGCGCGGTGGCTGCCCAAAGTTTCGATTTGAATGGCCTTGGGCTTGAGTAGTGTGGTTTGCATGTATTTCCGTAGTTCCTGTCAATACCCTCGGTTCGTTACACCGATAAGGCTGATGGACCGCGCCGGGTCAGAAGACGATTGCCGCGCACCCGACACGCGAGGCAAAACCTGGACCGCCCGAAGACTCGGGCCGTCCAGGTTCAGGCTCAACGCGAGTACAACTCGACGATGAGCGCTTCTTTGATCTCTGCGCCGTACTGGTCGCGGTCGGGTGCCTTCTTGAAGACACCTTCCATCTTGGTGCCATCTACTTGCACCCAGTCGGCCAGTCCGATGGACTGCGCCAGCTTCAGGGCATCGACCACGCGCAACTGCGCCTTGCTCTTCTCACGCAGAGCCACCGTGTCGCCAGCCTTGACCTGGTAAGAAGGGATGTTGACAACCTGTCCGTTGACGCTCAGAGCCTTGTGCGAAACCAGTTGCCTGGCTTCGGCACGGGTCGAGCCAAAGCCCATGCGGTAGACGACGTTGTCCAGCCGGCATTCGAGCAGCGACAGCAGGTTTGCGCCGGTGTTGCCTTTGCGGCGTGTGGCTTCTGCAAAGTAGCGGCGGAACTGACGTTCCAGCACGCCGTACATGCGTTTGACTTTTTGCTTCTCGCGCAGCTGCAGACCAAAATCAGAGGTGCGTGAACCGCTGGTCCGACCATGTTGGCCCGGTTTGCTGTCAAATTTGGACTTGTCACCGATGGCGCGCCTGGCGCTCTTCAGAAACAGGTCTGTGCCTTCACGGCGAGATAGTTTGGCCTTGGGGCCGAGCAGACGTGCCACTTGTTATCCTTACTTGGTGTTTTCTGGCGCGGCAGACAACCTGACCCTGGAGGAACTCAGGATACGATTGCCCCGCGTGAGTCTTTCGGCACCCAGCCCCATCAGGGTTGCGGTAGTCCTACACAGACGGTGGGCTTGATAAAAGCTGAATTCACAACGCGATGATGCGTGCCTGAAATGCTGACTGATTGATCAGACTTTCGATGGCAAAAGAGCTTGCAAAGAACCCACGAGTATAGTGCAAACACCTAACTGCTTGCGCTTGGCGTTCTTTTTGGCCGATCGACCCCAAAGAGACCCGCAGCACCGGCTCAAATCCGCCGACGCTTCTGAGGCCTGCAGCCGTTGTGCGGAACCGGTGTCACGTCGCTGATCGAGTTGATCCGAATGCCCAGCGAGGCCAGTGCACGCACGCTCGACTCACGGCCAGGTCCCGGGCCTTTGATCCGTACGTCCAGGTTTTTGATGCCTTGCTCTTGGGCTGCGCGACCTGCAACTTCAGCAGCGACCTGCGCTGCAAAAGGCGTGCTCTTGCGTGAACCCTTGAAGCCTTGACCACCGCTGGAGGCCCAAGCCAAGGCGCCGCCCTGGCGGTCGGTGATGGTGATGATGGTGTTGTTGAACGAGGCATGCACGTGCGCAACGCCATCCGCAATGTTCTTGCGGATCTTCTTGCTCACGCGGCGTGCTGCGGTATTGACGGGTGCCTTGGCCATATGGTGTCTCTCTCTTTAATGGTGCTGCAGCTTACTTCTTCAAAGCGGCCGCACCTTTGCGCGGGCCCTTGCGGGTACGGGCGTTGGTACGTGTACGTTGGCCGCGCACGGGCAAACCACGGCGGTGCCTGAAGCCGCGATAGCAACTCAGATCCATCAGCCGCTTGATGTTGATCGACAACTCGCGGCGCAGGTCGCCCTCGATCGTCATGCGACCAATTTCGTCCCGGATGCGCTCAAGATCGGAGTCGTTCAAATCCTTGATTTTCTTGGAAAACGGAATGCCCACGGCCGTGCAGATCTTCTGCGCAGTCGGGCGACCGATACCGTAGATCGAGGTCAAACCAATCTCGGTGTGCTTGTGCGGCGGAATGTTGATGCCGGCGATGCGTGCCATGGGAATCCTTCAGTCTTGCAGTCTGCCCGCCGCTGTTTGGCAACGGGACTTGATGGGTTTGCTGCCCCTCAGGGCTGCATTCACACCAGGCGTTCTCAGCCTTGGCGCTGTTTGTGTCTCGGGTCTGTGCAAATCACGCGGACCACGCCGTTGCGGCGGATCACTTTGCAGTTACGGCACATCTTCTTTACTGAGGCGGCGACTTTCATGGTCTTCTCCGTTCTGGGTTCATTTGGCGCGGAAAACGATCCGCGCCCTTGTCAAATCATAGGGGGTGAGTTCAACCGTCACTTTATCCCCGGGCAGGATCTTGATGTAGTGCATACGCATCTTGCCGGAAATATGGCCCAACACCATATGACCGTTCTCCAGCTTGACGCGGAAGGTCGCGTTGCGCAGATTCTCAAGAATCTCGCCCTGCATCTGGATGACGTCGTCTTTGGACATGTCAACGATCGCCCAGGAGGCAGGCAGATGCCGGCGCAACCCTGGGGCGGTGGACGAAGCAAGCGTAAGTTGTATACATATTCAGCTCGCCTTGAAGTTGGCCTTCTTGAGGAGCGACTCGTACTGCTGGCTCATCACGTAACTCTGTACCTGAGCCCAGAAGTCCATCGTCACGACGACGATGATCAGCAAGGAGGTACCACCGAAATAGAAAGGCACGTTGTACCTGAGGACCAAAAACTCGGGCAACAAGCAGACTGCCGTGATGTAGACGGCTCCGGCCAATGTCAAACGGCCCAGGATGCGATCGATGTGTTTGGCCGTCTGATCTCCTGGACGGATTCCCGGGATGAATGCGCCACTCTTTTTCAGGTTGTCTGCAGTCTCCCGGCTGTTGAACACCAGCGCGGTGTAGAAGAAGCAGAAGAAAATGATCATCGCGGCGTACAGCAGCACATACACCGGTTGCCCTGGCGACAGCGCACCCGATAGATCGCGTAGCCAGCGCATGCCTTCACCGGTCGCGAACCACCCTACCACCGTTGCCGGCAGCAAAATGATCGAGCTGGCAAAGATGGGTGGGATCACGCCCGACATGTTCAGCTTCAGCGGCAGGTGCGAAGACTGACCCCCATAGACCTTGTTGCCCACCTGTCGCTTGGCGTAGTTGACCAAAATCTTGCGCTGCCCGCGCTCGACGAACACCACCGCAAAGGTCACAAAAACCACCAGCGACAGGATGAACAGGCTGGCAGGAATGCTCATCGCACCGGTACGCACCAGCTCAAACAAGCCACCCATCGCAGAGGGCAGGCCCGACACGATGGCAGCAAAGATCAGAATTGAAATGCCGTTGCCCAAACCACGCTCGGTGATCTGCTCACCCAGCCACATCAAGAACATCGTGCCGGCCACCAAACTCACCACGGCAGTCATGCGAAACCCCATGCCTGGCGCCAAAACCAGACCTTGCGAACCTTCGAGGGCCAATGCAATGCCAAGACTTTGAAAGATCGCCAGCACCAGCGTGCCATACCGCGTGTACTGCGTGATTTTGCGCCGGCCGGATTCGCCTTCTTTCTTGATCGCCTCCAAGGTCGGCACCACGTAGGTCATCAGCTGCATGATGATCGAGGCGCTGATGTAAGGCATGATGCCCAGAGCGAACACCGTGAAGCGCGACAACGCACCACCACTGAACATGTTGAACAGGTTCAGGATGCTGCCGCTTTGGCTGCGAAAGAGCTCTTGCAGCGCATTCGGATCGATGCCGGGTACAGGAATGTGCGCGCCGATCCTGTAGACCACCAATGCCAACAACAGAAAGACGATGCGGCGACGCAGATCGCCGAACTTTCCGCTTTTCGCGATCTGGTTTGCTGAAGTGACCACTAGAAATCTATCCTGGCGCCTGATTCAAGCGGACGCTGCAGCAGCAGCTTTCTTACCAGCTTTGCGAACGATGGCCGGAATCGCTTCCAGCGTGCCGCCTGCAGCTTCGATGGCCGCCTTGGCACCTGCAGTGGCGCCCAGGCCACGCAGCGTGAGCTTGCGGCTGAGTTCGCCGGATTTGATCACCTTGACATGCTTGACCAGGCCACGCACCAAACCTGCGGTTTTCAGACTGAGCAGGTCGATTTCGGTCCCTTCCAGACCTTGCAGGTCGGCCAGCGTCACTTCGCCGTTGTACTTGAGTGAAGCTGACTTGAAACCACGCTTGGGCAGGCGCCGCTGCAAAGGCATCTGTCCGCCTTCGAAGCCCACTTTGTGGTAGCCACCGGCGCGGCTCTTTTGACCTTTGTGGCCACGGCCGGCTGTCTTGCCCAGGCCCGAACCAATGCCACGTCCGACACGGCGCCTGGCATGCTTGGAGCCAGTCGCTGGCTTGATCTTGTTCAGTTCCATTTCTCAGGCCTCCTGCCGGGCCACCCCGAGGGCAGCTTGCGCCACCACCTGCGGCAGCAAACGATTGAGAGCGCGTGGGCTCATTGAATCACCTGAACCAGGTAATCCACTTTGTTGATCATGCCGCGCACTGCCGGGGTGTCTTCCAGCACACGCTGGCTGTTGAGCTTTCGCAGACCCAGCCCACGCACAGTCGCGCGATGTGACGCACGCGTGCCGGCCACGCTTCTGACAAGCTTGACAGTGACGGTTTTTTTCTCTGACATGTCTGCTTCTTTCGAAAATTCTTGGCTTGGCTGGACCAGGTTCAATTGAACAGATCTTCAACCGACTTGCCGCGCTTGGCCGCAATTTGCGCTGGCGTGGTGGAGCGTCGCAAGGCGTTCAGGGTGGCGCGCACCATGTTGTAGGGGTTGCTCGAGCCCAGACTCTTGGCCACGATATCGGTCACACCCATAACTTCGAAAACCGCGCGCATCGGGCCGCCGGCGATGATGCCGGTTCCGGGGGCTGCAGGCGCCATCAACACTTTGGCAGCGCCATGCTCGCCACGCACGTTGTGGTGGATCGAGCCGTTTTTCAGGCTCACCTTGGCCATGTTGCGGCGTGCCGACTCCATTGCCTTTTGCACCGCAACAGGCACTTCCTTGGCCTTGCCCTTGCCCATGCCGACGCTGCCATCGCCATCGCCGACCACGGTCAGTGCAGCAAAACTCAGCGTGCGGCCACCTTTGACCACTTTGGTGACTCGGTTGACCGCAATCATCTTTTCTTTCAGACCGTCGTCGTTGGCTTCGGCCTGCGCGCGGGGGGTGAACTTTGCCATCTTTATCTTCCTTCGCTGCCCACAGGGGGCTCAGAACTGCAGGCCAGCTTCGCGCGCTGCTTCAGCCAACGCCTTCACGCGGCCGTGGTAGGCAAAGCCGGACCGGTCGAAAGCGACGGCTTCGACGCCTGCAGCTTTGGCCTTGGCTGCAATGCGCTGACCGACCAGCGAAGCTGCCGCCAGGTTGCCGCCCTTGCCGTCGCCACCCAGCTGTGCCCGCACTTCTTTCTCTGCAGTCGAAGCGCTGGCCAGCACCTGGGTACCGTCGCCAGAAATGATCGAGGCGTAGATGTGCAGGTTGGACCGGTGCACTGCCAGCCGGACCTTTTCCTGCAGGCCGATGCGTGAACGCGTCTGGCGTGAACGACGCAAACGCTGCTGCTTTTTGTTGATGCTCATGGCGTCGATCCTTATTTCTTCTTGGTCTCTTTCAGACTCACCCGCTCGTCGGAGTAGCGGATTCCTTTGCCTTTGTAGGGCTCGGGCGGCCTGAAGGCGCGCACCTCGGCGGCGATCTGTCCCACCGTCTGGCGGTCAGCGCCGGAAATCACGATCTCGGTCTGCGTGGGGGTGACCACCTTGATGCTTGCAGGCATCTCCTTGACTACGGGGTGCGAGAAGCCGATCTGCAGGTTCAACTTCTGGCCACTGACCTGGGCGCGAAAACCGACGCCGACCAGGTTCAGCTTGCGCTCGAAGCCCTTGGTGACACCATTGACCATGTTGGACACCAGCGCACGCATCGTGCCGCTCATGGCGTCGGCTGCGGTTTCCTTGTTGGCAGGCGTGAAACTCAACCGGCCATCTTCGCACTTGACTTGCACCAGTGGGCTCAAGGCTCGACTCAAACTGCCGTTGGCGCCCTTGACGGTGATCTGGTCTGCGGTGAGCGCGATGTCCACCCCCTTGGGCACGACGATCGGCATCTTTCCTACGCGGGACATGTTCTTGCTCCGTTCTGAATGGCTGTCAAGCGACGTAGCACAGCACTTCGCCGCCGACGCCTGTTTGACGTGCCTTGCGGTCAGTCATGACACCTTTGGGGGTCGTCACGATCGCTACCCCGAGGCCATTCATGACCTGTGGGATGGCGTTGCTGCCCTTGTAGACACGCAGCCCTGGGCGTGAGACACGCTCGATGCGTTCGATCACCGGCTGACCTGCGTGGTACTTCAGCGTGACTTCGAGTTCGGGCTTGCCGCCGTTGTCGTGCACCGCGAAGTCGTCGATGTAACCTTCGTCTTTCAACACCTGGGCGATGGCTTTCTTCAGTTTAGAAGATGGCATCTTCACCGAAGTCTTGGCCACGGCTTGGGCATTGCGGATTCGGGTCAGCATGTCCGCTATGGGATCACTCATGCTCATAATTGGTCTCCTGGTCTCCTGGTCGACTGGGGTCAGAGCAGCTGATTACCAGCTGGCCTTCACCATGCCGGGGATGTCGCCTTTGAAAGCGAGCTCACGGATCTTGTTGCGGCCCAGGCCGAACATGCGGAAGGTGCCACGGCCGCGACCGGTCAGCACACAGCGGTTGCGCAGGCGGGTCGGATAGGCATTGCGGGGCAGCTTTTGAAGCTCCAGACGTGCCGCATAACGCTCTTCGTCCGACCGCTTGGCGTCATTGGCGGTTGCCGTCAGTTCGGTGTGCTTGGCGGCGAACTTTGCCACCATTTTTTCGCGCTTCAGTTGGCGCTGAATGATCGAGAGTTTGGCCATAGGTTGTTTCTTGCTGCCCTTAGTTCTTGAACGGGAACTTGAAAGCGCTCAACAGTGCCTTGCACTCGTCGTCGCTCTTCGCGCTGGTCGTGATGCTGATGTTCAATCCGCGGATCGCATCGATCTTGTCGTACTCGATTTCCGGGAAGATGATCTGCTCTTTGATGCCGATGTTGTAGTTGCCTCGGCCATCGAATGCCCGGCCCGAAATACCCCGGAAGTCGCGTACCCGCGGCAACGCCACGGTCACGAAACGGTCCAGAAACTCATACATGCGCACACCGCGCAGGGTGACCATGGTGCCGATGGGCACGTTTTCTCGAATCTTGAAGCCTGCAATCGCTTTCTTGCTCTTGGTGACCACGGGCTTTTGGCCGGCGATCTTGCTCAGGTCACCGACTGCATGGTCCATGACCTTCTTGTCGGATACCGCTTCACTGACCCCCATGTTCAGAGTGATTTTCTCCAGCCGCGGTACTTGCATCACCGATTTGTAGCCGAACTTTTTCATCAGCTCAGGCACGATGGTGTCGCGGTAAATCTCACGCAGCCGGGGTTGCATGTTGCTTGCGGGTGCTGCCTTGCCGGCAGCCGCTGTTGTCTTGGCCATGCTGTTCGTCCTCAAGCCTTGATTTCGTCGCCGCTGGACTTGTAAACGCGGACTTTTTTGCCGCCTTCCAGCAGCTTGATGCCGACGCGGTCGGCCTTGCCCGTTTTGGCGTTGTAAATCGACACGTTGGACTGGTGGATCGGCATCGTCTTGTCGACGACACCGCCAGTGCTGCCCTTCAAAGGGTTGGGCTTGACGTGCTTTTTGACGACGTTGATGCCGTCAACGATGATGTGGTCTACATCCACGCGCTGCGACACCGAGCCACGTTTGCCTTTGTCTCGCCCGGTGGTCACGATGACCTGATCGCCTTTGCGAATCTTGTTCATGTTCAGAGTCCTTTGTGCTGCTTGATGCGCGTGCTTCAGAGCACCTCGGGTGCCAGCGACACGATCTTCATGAAGCGCTCGGTGCGCAACTCGCGCGTCACCGGGCCGAAGATGCGGGTTCCGATAGGCTCAAGTTTGGCGTTGAGCAGCACTGCGGCATTGCCGTCGAACCGCAGCAAAGAACCGTCTTGACGCCGAACGCCCTTGGCGGTCCGAACCACGACGGCGCTGTAGACCTCGCCCTTTTTGACGCGTCCTCGCGGAGCGGCTTCCTTGATGCTGACTTTGATGATGTCACCAATGCTGGCATAGCGCCGCTTGGAGCCGCCCAGCACCTTGATGCACATGACGGATTTGGCACCCGTGTTATCGGCCACGAGGAGCCGCGATTGCATTTGGATCATTTTTTCTTCATCCCAACTTGTCTGCGCAGCTTCTGAGGGGTTACGTTTGCGTACCCGGTGTTCAGATGCGACTCAGCCAGTTTTGGGCCCGAGTGTGGGTGGATGCTGGATGCGAAACGAGAGCCTGTTTGAAGCAATCTACCGCTGGGCGATGAAACTGCTTGTTCAAGCGTGAGCGTTTAGCGAAGCTTTCGATTATGGACGGTTTTACGCAAAGCCGTCAAGGGCCTTTTGCTAGCCGGCCTTGACACGGAAATGATCCGTGATCCGGGCGTTTGTCCCACATCACGGAGTTTGACGGCACAGTGGTCCGCTCCGTCAATGAGGTTACAAATGAAATTGATGCATTCGATCGTCAGGCTAGGCGCAAACCACAGCCATAGCCGTCGCTATGGCGCGGATTTGCAACGACGAATGGCGGGCGAGTGCGCGATTTCATGTCATCGGTTTGGCGGAACGGACCACCAGCGCATCAAGCACCGGCCTCCTGGGCTTGCTTGAGCATTGTTGCTGCATCGCTGACTTCAAATTTTCCCGGGGCTTCGACGTTCAAAGTCTTGACCACGCCGTCCACGACCAGCATCGAGTAGCGGTTGGAGCGCACGCCCATGCCACGCGTTGTCAGGTCCAGCACCAAACCGGTGGACTGGGTAAAAGTTGCGCTGCCATCGGCCATCATGCGCACCTTGCCTTGGGTCTTCTGGTCCCTGCCCCAGGCGCCCATCACAAAGGCGTCGTTGACCGAAAGACACCAGATCTCGTCCACGCCAGCCGCGCGAAGCGCATCTGCGTGTTGCACGTAACCCGGGACATGCTGCGCAGAGCAGGTGGGGGTGTAGGCTCCAGGCAACGCAAAGATGGCGATCTTCTTGCCTGCGGTGGCCTTGTCCACATCAAAGGAATTGGGCCCGACCGAACAGCCGTTGCCTTCGACTTCGATGAATTCCTGCAAATTGCCTGCTGGCAGCTTGTCTCCGACTTTCAACATGGCGCTCTCCTGCAATGGATAAGAATGAACGGCCAGAACTGGACCAGATCCCAGTGCCGACCGTGGGTGACAAGGTGCCTGCCTGCAGGCACCCACGGAGTCATCAGATCAGCTTGGCTTTTTCGACCAAGCGCGTCACGGTCCATGACTTGGTCTTGCTGATCGGGCGGCCTTCGGATATTTCCACCAGGTCGCCCATCTTGAAGTCGCCGTTCTCGTCGTGTGCGTGGTATTTGCTGGAGCGTGCAACGATCTTCCCATACAACTCGTGGGCGTTTCTGCGCACCACCAAGACGGTCACGGTCTTGCTGCGCTTGTCGCTGACGACACGACCGACCAGGGTGCGGGTGTTTTTGACCGGTGGCTGGATCGCGGGTGCGCTTGCAGTCTGGGTGGCCTCGGTCATGTTTTCGCCCCTTGTGCCGGCGCCGCAGCGCGCCTTTTCTCGGCAATGATGGTCTTGACCCTCGCCACATCCCGGCGTGTGCGGCCCAGCTGTGTGTGATTGGTCAATTGTTGCGTCGCGCGCTGCATGCGCAGCCCGAAGTGGGCCTTCAGCAGTTCCGAGACTTCTTTTTCGAGTGCGGCGATGTCTTTGCCGCGCATTTCAGATGTCTTCATGAGATCTCTTTTCTTCAGGCGCCGACCGCGCGTGCAACGAATGTGCAACGCAGCGGCAACTTGGCGGAGGCCAGCTGGAAGGCCTCGCGTGCCAGTTGCTCTGGGACGCCGTTGATTTCGTACAACACCTTGCCGGGCTGGATTTCAGCCACGTAGTACTCCGGGTTGCCCTTGCCGTTGCCCATGCGGACTTCGGCAGGCTTTTGCGAGATCGGCTTGTCCGGAAAGATGCGGATGAAAATGCGACCGCCGCGCTTGATGTGCCGGCTGATGGCACGTCGTGCGGCTTCGATCTGGCGCGCAGTGATGCGGCCACGTTCTGTCGCTTTCAAGCCAAAGTCGCCAAAAGAAACATTGGCGCCGCGTGTGGCGATGCCCGTGTTGCGGCCTTTTTGCTCTTTGCGAAACTTGCGGCGTTTGGGTTGCAGCATGCTTATTCTCCTTTTGCCTCGTCAGCCGCTGGGGCTGCAGCGGCTGCCGGTGTTGCACGTTTGACGCGCTTGACGGCCGGGCCTTTCGGTCCTGTTGGGCCTGTCGGGCTGATGCTTGCTGTTGCAGCATCGCCTGCGGGTCCAGCCGCAGCGTCACGGGGCGCACCGCGATCACCGGCAGTGCGGGTACGGCCACCAGGAGCGCCACCACGGCCATCGGGCCTCGGGCCACGCCGGTTGCGACGGTCGTCGTCTCCGCCTTCGCCTTTGGCCAGTTGGGGGGCATCGCCGTTGGCGAGCCGGTCACCCCGGTAGACCCAGACCTTGACGCCGATCACGCCATAGGTCGTCTTGGCTTCCGAGAAGCCGTAATCGATGTCAGCGCGCAGCGTGTGCAGTGGCACCCGACCCTCGCGGTACCACTCACAGCGAGCGATTTCGATGCCGTTCAAACGGCCCGACGACATGATCTTGATGCCCTGGGCGCCCAGACGCATGGCGTTTTGCATGGCGCGCTTCATCGCGCGGCGGAACATGATGCGCTTTTCGAGCTGCTGAGTGATGCTGTCGGCGATCAGCTGGGCATCGACTTCGGGCTTGCGCACTTCTTCGATGTTGACAGCGACCGGCACGCCCAGGCGACGCCCCAGCTCCAGCTTCAGGTTCTCGATGTCTTCGCCCTTTTTGCCGATCACCACCCCCGGACGTGCGGAGAAGATGGTGATGCGGGCGTTCTTGGCGGGCCGCTCGATCAGGATGCGCGACACGGCCGCGCTCTTGAGCTTGCCCTTGAGGTACTCGCGCACTTTCAAGTCTTCGGCCAGCATGCCTGCGAAGTTGCGGCGGCTGGCGAACCAACGCGATTGCCACGCACGGGTGACGGCAAGTCTGAAGCCGGTCGGATGTATTTTCTGTCCCATGGTCTCTCTCAGTTCCCCACGGTCACGTAGATGTGGCAGGTGCCTTTGTTGATCCTTGCGCCGCGGCCCTTGGCGCGCGCCGCAAAGCGTCGCAGCACGGTGCCTTGTTCGACGTAGATCGACTTGATGCGCAACTCGTCGATGTCGGCGCCGTCGTTGTGCTCGGCGTTGGCGACAGCAGAGTCGACCGCCTTCTTGATGATGCCGGCGGCTTTCTTCTGCGTGAAGCTCAGGATGTTCAGCGCTTGATCGACCTTCTTGCCACGAATCATGTCCGCCACCAGCCGACCTTTGTCGCTGGACAGACGCACACCGCGCACGATTGCTTTGGTTTCCATCATCGGCCCCTTATCTCTTGGCCTTCTTGTCCGCGGGGTGACCCTTGAACAGGCGGGTGAGAGCAAATTCGCCCAGCTTATGGCCAACCATCTGGTCGGTCACGTAAACCGGCACGTGTTGTTTGCCGTTGTGCACAGCCACCGTCAAGCCAATGAATTCGGGCAGGATGGTGCTGCGTCGCGACCAGGTCTTGATCGGCTTTTTGTCTTTGTTGGCACTGGCCTTTTCGACCTTGGCCAGCAAATGGTGGTCCACGAAGGGACCTTTCTTGAGTGAACGCGTCATTTGGCTTCCCCTCAGGCCTTATTTCTTGCGCCGCGAGACGATCATCGTCTGCGTACGCTTGTTGCTGCGGGTGCGGTAGCCCTTGGTCAGGGTGTTCCACGGCGAAACCTGAGGCATGCCCTCACCAGTGCGGCCCTCGCCACCTCCGTGCGGGTGATCCACCGGGTTCATGGCCACGCCACGCACCGTCGGGCGGATGCCACGCCAGCGGACAGCGCCGGCCTTGCCGTACTGGCGCAGACTGTGCTCTTCGTTGCTGACCTCACCAATCGTGGCCCGGCAGTCGATGTGGATCTTGCGCACTTCGCCCGAGCGCAGACGCACCTGGGCGTAGACGCCCTCGCGGGCCATCAGCGTCACCGCTGCACCTGCGGAGCGGGCAATCTGAGCACCTTTGCCGGGCATCATCTCTACACAGTGGATGATCGAGCCCACAGGGATGTTGCGGAGGGGCAGTGTATTGCCGGCCTTGATCGGCGCTTCGGAGCCGCTCAGCAATACCGAACCTGCCTCGATGCCACGAGGCGCGATGATGTAGCGACGCTCGCCATCGGCGTAACACAGCAAGGCAATGTGGGCCGTGCGGTTGGGGTCGTACTCGATGCGTTCGACCTTCGCCGGAATGCCATCCTTGTTGCGCACGAAATCGACCACGCGGTAATGGTGCTTGTGACCACCACCCTTGTGGCGCATCGTGATGTGGCCGTTGTTGTTGCGGCCGGCCTTTTGCATCTGGGGCTCGAGCAAGGATGCCTCGGGCGCGCCTTTGTGCAGGTGTTTGTGCACCACCTTGACCACGGCGCGGCGCCCGGGTGAGGTGGGTTTGACTTTGACGACCGCCATTTAGCTGGCCTCCCCAGAGAAGTTGAGCTCCTGGCCAGGCTTGAGGGCCACAAAGGCCTTCTTGACGTGGTCACGGCGGCCCATCGTGCGTCCAAAGCGCTTGGCCTTGCCCTTTTGAATGGAAGTGCTGACTGAGGCCACTTCGACCTTGAACATCAGTTCAACGGCGGCCTTGATCTCAGGCTTGGTGGCATCGCGCATCACCTTGAACATCACCTGGTTCTGCTGTTCACCGATGCGGGTGGCTTTTTCAGAGATGATCGGCGCCAGCAGCACTTGAGCCAGGCGGCCTTCGGTGTATTTCATGCCTGTCGGATTGATACGGCTCATGCGAACATCTCCTGGAGCTGCACCATCGCACCCTTGGTCACCAGCACTTTCTTGTAGAAGACCAGTGACAAGGGGTCGGCGTAGCGCGGCTCGACCACCAGCACGTTGGCCAGGTTACGCGAGGCCAGTGCCAGGTTGTCGTCGATCTGGTCGGCGATCACCATCACCGAACCCAGGCCCATGGCCTTGAACTTGGCGGCCAGGAGCTTGGTCTTGGGCGCATCGACGTTGATCGATTCGACCACTGCGATGCGGCCATCACGCGCCAATTGGCTCAGGATGGCTGCCATGCCCGCGCGGTACATCTTCTTGTTGACCTTGTGCGAGAAGTTCTCGTCAGGCCGGTTGGGGAAAATTCGTCCGCCTCCGCGCCAAATTGGCGACGAACTCATGCCGGCGCGTGCGCGGCCGGTACCTTTCTGGTTGAAAGGCTTCTTGGTGGTGTGCGAAACCTCGCCCCGATCCATCTGGGCGCGTGTGCCCTGACGTGCGTTGGCTTGGAAGGCCACGACGATTTGGTGGACCAGCGCTTCGTTGTAGTCGCGTGCGAACACGGTGTCGGGGGCTTCGACTTTAGAGGTCGCCTGGCCTTGGTCGTTCAGGAGTTCGAGTTGCATCACTCAGCTCCTTTGGCAGCTGTTTTGGCCGCGCCTTTGACGGCGTGGCGGACGACGACGTGGCCGTTCTTGGCGCCGGGTACAGCGCCTCGCACCAGCAGGAGCGAGCGGGCTTCATCGATGCGCACAATGTCCAGGTTCTGGGTCGTGATCGTGGCGTCGCCCATGTGGCCGGTCATCTTCTTGCCCGGGAAGACGCGACCTGGGTCTTGCGCCATCGAGATTGAGCCTGGCACGTTGTGCGAACGGCTGTTGCCGTGTGATGCACGCTGCGATTTGAAGTTGTGCCGCTTGATGGTGCCGGCGAAGCCTTTACCGATGCTGGTGCCTTGCACGTCGACCTTCTGGCCAGCGGCAAACATGCTCACCGGCACGACGGCTCCAGCCTTGTACTGGCCAGCGACATCAGCAGTGACGCGGAATTCTTTGAGAATGGTGCCACCCTCGACCCCGGCCTTGGCCAGGTGCCCGGCTTCGGGCTTGGTGACACGGCTGGCCTTGCGGGCCCCAAACGCGATTTGCAGCGCGCTGTAGCCGTCAGTGGCAGCGGTCTTGACTTGGGCAACGCGGTTGTTCGACACGTCCAGCACAGTCACGGGGATGGTGTCACCATCGTCCGTAAAGATGCGCGTCATGCCTACCTTGCGGCCCAGCAAGCCGAGCTGTTCGCTCAGACTCATGCTTATTCTCCAGCCCCTTGATGACAAGAAGCCTTTGTTCACGATCCCGACATCGATTGGCCGGGGTGGTTGAGTGGTTTTGTCCAATGACCGAGCTTCTTTCCGCTGGGATGCGGCGCGGTGATTGCCAAACCGACTACGGCTCCGAGAAGACTCAGATGCCTGAAAAGCCTTCGAGTATAGCAGTTGCGACCTGACGGCCGCAACTGTTGTCCATTACTGCAGCTTGATTTCTACATCAACACCCGCTGGCAGGTCGAGTTTCATCAGCGCATCGACCGTTTTTTCAGTCGGATCGACGATGTCCATCAAACGCTGGTGGGTGCGGATCTCGAACTGGTCGCGGCTGGTCTTGTTGACGTGCGGTGAGCGCAGGATGTCAAAACGCTGCATGCGTGTCGGCAAGGGCACGGGGCCCTTGACGATCGCACCTGTGCGTTTGGCTGTCTCGACGATCTCTGCCGCTGACTGGTCGATCAACTTGTAGTCAAAGGCTTTGAGGCGGATCCTGATTTTCTGTTGGGCAGCCATGTGTGTGCTCCTCAGGCCAGGATCTTGGCCACGACGCCGGCGCCGACGGTGCGGCCACCTTCGCGGATGGCGAAGCGCAAGCCCTCTTCCATCGCGATCGGGTTGATCAGCTTGACCGTGATGCTGACGTTGTCGCCCGGCATCACCATCTCTTTGTCCTTGGGCAGCTCCACCGCGCCCGTGACGTCGGTGGTGCGGAAGTAGAACTGCGGCCGGTAGTTGTTGAAGAACGGCGTGTGGCGGCCGCCTTCTTCTTTGCTCAACACGTAGATTTCGGCCGTGAAGTGGGTGTGCGGCTTGACACTGTTGGGTTTGCAAAGAACCTGGCCACGCTGCACGTCTTCACGCTTGGTGCCACGCAGCAAAATGCCGACGTTGTCACCGGCCTGGCCCTGGTCGAGCAGTTTGCGGAAC